>NZ_CP197413.1:3624500-3949000 GCF_052161635.1 Lacunimicrobium album | reverse complement strand
ACTGCCTGCGCTCCGTCGTAAAGATTGCTCATCTATGTCCAAACCGCTTGTGCTGTGTGTCGAAGACGAAATCGCTCACGCGAAACTGATCGAACGCGCTTTCCGTCGCGACGAATCCCAATTCGACGTCCGGATCGTCTATTCCATCAACGAAGCCCGCACAGCCATTTCTGAACGTCGCCCGCAGCTGGTCGTCGCAGATTATCTCCTCACTGATGGCAAAGGCGTCGACCTCGTTCTCTCACGCGAGAACCCCGACGACTTCCCGGTCATCATCATTACCAGTCAGGGGAATGAAGGCATCGCCGTCGAGGTCATGAAAAAAGGGGCAATGGATTACGTCGTCAAATCAGAGACGATGTTCCAGGAGATGCCTCAAATCGCAGAGCGGACACTGCGCGAATGGAAACTCGTTCTCGAACGTCGTCAACTGCATCGCCTCATCACCGGCGTCATCGATTACCTGCCCGAGCAGATCATCGTCATCAATGGCGAAGGGACGATCCTGTTCTCGAACGAAGGGATCAGACGCATTGCACCGTCGTGCGAGTTTCTGACGCCCCTTCTGGCCAAGGGGGGAAACATCTTCGAAGTCTGTCGCAACCGGACTGACACAGATCGCTGCGATGGCGGCTTCCTCAATTTTCTCGCCGGTGACCTGCGAGACTCGCAAAGTTCCGGCCAGGCGATGTTCCGACAGGAGCACCATATCGAGCAGAAAGACCAGGACCCCATGTGGCTGGAATACGCGATCTACAAACTCGAAGAAACCGGCGACGCCAAGACAATGATCACGATCGCAGAGATCACCGAACGCAAACAACAGGAAGAACAGATCCGCGATCAGGCCGTCCATAAAGCTCGTCTCGAAATGCTCTCGCCGCGTGAGAAAACAGTCGTCGAAAAAGTCGCGCAAGGTCTGCCCAACAAAACGATCGCTGTCCAGCTCGACCTCAGCGAACGAACCGTCGAGAAACACCGGGCAGCGGCCATGAAGAAACTCGGAGCTAGGTCGGTGGCCGATGTCATCCGTGTCGTCCTGCACGCAACGTAACGTCTGACTCGTCTTCATCATTTCTTCATCGAATGACAGTCTCAGGCGAGCCAGTTTTTCGTCATACTGACTGGGTGATTCTGTTCACCCTTTCCTGGTCGTCATTTCGATTGTGTTCATTCCAAAATGAAGATTCTGTCTGTCTGCCAGCGAGTCCTGTTTGCCAGCGTGATCGCCACCCTGTTCACGCTGGGCCAAGTCGCTCATGCTCAACCCCCCGTGGCTGCAGACTCCGCCCCTGCAACAGAGATCGCCCCTGCGCTCCCGGCCGCGATGACATTCCGCCTTCAATCAGAGAACCCCATCGCTGTTCGCGCTCGGGTTGACGGCATCGTCAAGCAGATTCATCTACAGCCACAAGCCAGCGTCGCGCCGAATACTTCTGTTCTGGAACTCGATGCAAGCCGACTCGAACAGCAACGCGAGCCACTGAAGTCAGCGTTTCTGGAATCTTATAAATCCCTTCGTCTGACGCAGAAGGAGAATGATCCTCTCGCCACAGCCGAGGCAGAAGCGCGTGCCCAATCGGATGCCTCCGCGTATGACATCCTGCTGTTCGACATCGGACAATATCAATGCCGGACCCCAATCGGCGGTCAGCTCTCTTCCATTAGCGTTAAAGCAGGGGAGTTTGTACGACAGGGACAGACTGTCGCCGAGATTCTCGATACCAGCCGCTTTACCGTCGATGTGCTGCTTCCATCCGGGAAAGGACAGCTAGGAGATCACGTCGCGCTGATCATCGATGGCAAGCTGGTCGACGGAACCATTGAACAACTTCAACCGGTATCCGGTGATCAGAACGCCGCCGCTCGCCTCGGAGAACAGCTCGTCACCGCAACGCTGGCGATCAAGAACAATGGCCAACTGCAGCAGGGCCAATCGGTCATCCCGGTGCAGCAGCTTTATGCCAACGTGCCGACGAAATCACTCGGAACAGCCGCGGATGGCAGCCCCGTTCTGCGCGTCATGCGAGGGACTGAGACGATTGAAATCCCAGCCGTCCCCCTGGCTGCCCTGAAAGAGGGGGAGCAGGTTGTGATGGCGAAACTGGAGCCAGGCGACCTGGCCGTCGTCCCCGGACAACTGGCGAATATTCCACAAACAGAACCACTGACAGACTTCCGCCCCGCTGATGCCTCGCAACTTGCTTCGACTCAGTCATTGGCAACCGGCAATCCATCATTGCTGGAAGAGTTCCCCGCAGCAGCACCCGCGTCTTCAGGGGAAGATGCAGCTTCTGTCGATACTCCCATCTCACTGGCGGACATGAATGTTCCTCCCGGTTTGGCGGGGATCTTGTCGCCAGATCAACTCCCCCTGCCTGATTTGACACTCGATCCACTCCTGTCGGAAATCAAGCTCTCTCCCAGTGACCTGCTGGCCTTCGAGCAGCTTCAAACAGAATTCCAGGCCATGCTCGATGAGAAAGGCCTGCACATCAAAGAGCTCGCTGACCTGAAGGACATCGAAGGGATCGCCGAGTACGAAAAATTCCTGGTCGCGATCCGCGCCATCAATCAGGACTACGCCCAGCAACTCCTGCAGGAGCTCCCCGAAGAAGCCTCCAGTGAACTCCAGGCCTCACTGCTGGAGAACGTCGGCCTGACCGCGATTCCTGAAAATGTCCTCGAAGTGGACGAACAGAAAATTGCAGAGATTCAAAAACAGTTCGAAGCCGAGCAATTTGATGTCGTCAAAAAACTGCTGACCTCCGAAGCCACCATCGATCAGGCGCGGGAAACGATCAAAGGCCTGCTGGACAAAAAAGATCAGGCAGCCATCGATGTCGTCTCTGCAGACGCGAAAAATGCCCTCGCAGTCAATATGCAGCAGCGGCAGGCCCGGTTCAATGCCCTCACCGCAAAGCCACAACCTGAGAAAACTCCCGGAGCCGCACCTGCCAATCCTGCAGACAAAGTCAGCGGTCCGCCATCAAAAACTCCCATGCCAAAATTCGCCCCTCCTCCGTTGAAAGCGGATGTCGATTACGTGATGGTCGGGATGTTTGTCGTGATTGGCCTGCTCGCGGTATGTGGGCTTGGTTACTTCCTGGGACTGTTCAAGTTGATCAAGTCACTGATGACGCGATCTCCGGATGCAAAGAAATCCAAAAAACGCAAAGACAAACTCAAGCACGTCCATCGTGTCGAAGTCGGGGCCGACAAGGCGTATCAGACGATTCGCGATGCGCTGACAGCAGTTCGTGAGAACCCGTACGTCAAAGACGAGATTCCCTGGGACCGTCACGAAATCGTGATTCAGCCCGGCATCTACAAAGAAACGATTCACCTCGACGAAAACGACCCCGCCGGCATCCGCATCATGAGCGAGAACATGGGGCAGGTGACCATCGTCGGCGATGGGACTCACCCGGTGATCGAAGCCAGTGCACTGACGGACTTTGGACTGGAAGGCCTCGTCATTGATGGAGATGCAGCCCCGACTGTGATTCAGCTCCGCGATGTTCAGAAACTCGCGTCGTTCTCCCAGATCATCATCACAGGGTTCAAGCAGTTCGGTGTGAGAGTTTCCAGCCGGGGTGGGGAAGGTGAGTTGAAAGTCTCGATGTCCGAAACGGTCTTCCTCTCCTCCATGCTCGAAACGACCGGCATGTTCATCGACTACGGCAATCTCGAATCGAGCACACTCGAGATGGAGAAGTCTCGCTTCCATGGGCAGATGCAGGTCGGCATCCAGTTTCGTGCTCCGCTTCACAAGACTTTGATTCGTGAATCGATCTTTGCCTACCTGGGGACCGCGATCTCGATGCCGGGCACAGGATATCCGTTCGAGTTACTCAAGCTTTCCAATAACACGTTCTATCGCTGCGGCAAGTGCCTGTTCTTCCGTCGCATCGACGCCTTGACCAAAGGGACGCGAGAAGTCCTGCTCGACAACAACCTGTTCTCACAGTCCGAATCGGCAGACGCCGCTGTCTCGGATGTCATTGACGCTGACATCGTTGAAGAAGTCTCGAACTTCCTGCATGAACATAGTAACGGGAATCTGACGGATCGCGCAGACGAATCCGATTTCGCAGCGGGTGTCATCTCGCTCAACGGCAAAGCTGCTCGCGTCTTTGAGGACTTCAAGTTTCGCTCCGTCGAGATCGATGAGCCTGACTTCCTGATGCCGACCCCCGATTCCCCTCAGCGTCAGGCCTGGGCGAAAAAGGGGCTCCATGGATACGTCGGTGCGCTCGGGCCAAAGTCGGTCGTCAGATCGGTCATGGAAACGCAGTCGTAGATCGGACTGTTACTTCGCACGCGTGACGAACGCATCGGCATGGATCCGGCTCAGGTCGGCTCCGAGCAGGTAAAGCTTCTTGCGCAACTGATTGACCATCGTCGGGCTGCCACACAGATAGATCCGGGACTCAGGCCAGGCATGCTCACCGCCCATGATCCTGCGAACCAGTTCGCCCTCCGCCTGTTCGGTGACTGGTAAGTAACGCAATGATGGCGATTCCGACGACAACTGACTCAGGTCATCATGGAGATAATGATGTTCCGTTGACTTCGCCGCATGGTACAGCGCGATCTGGCCCGGATAGCCCGACCGGATGGCATCGCGAGCAATCCCATACAGCGGGGCCAGCCCGGTTCCTGATCCGATAAGAACCAGCGTCGAGGCATCATCTTCCGGCAGATAGAAACACTCTCCCAGCGGACCTCGCAGTGAAACGGTCTGCCCGACCGCCTCCCCGCTCGATAGCCACGTGCTCATCTGACCGTTTGGCACGATTCCGACATGAAGTTCGATCAGCCGCTCGTCCGGCAGGCTGGCGATCGAATAACTCCTCGAAAGCCCGTCCTCGCGTACCAGACTGACATACTGGCCGGCCCGATAAAGTAACGGCTTGTCAGGCCTCAACCGGACGCGGGCCACGTCCTCGCAGAGTCGCTCCACCGACTCGATCCGGCAGGAGGTCGACTCGATTTCATTGCCCAGTCCGGCAATCTCCAGATCCCCGTCCGGCACACAGACACAAGGCAGGAAGTACCCCTGCGACACCCAACTCGCTTTCAGCCCGACCTGAGACTTCGGCGTGACCTCGCCGCGAGTCGCCTTCATCAGACAACTCTGGCATAACCCCGCGCGACAGCTGTAAGGAACACTCGGATCGAGTCGCAGGAGAGCATCCAGCACCGTCTCTCCGGGCAGGAGATCAGTCTGCTGGCCTTCATAGACAATTTGAGCCATAACACACCCACCCTCCGGATAGCCCGGGTTGTCCCAACCCGGGCGACGAAGTCGCAAGAAACATATCAACTGCGCGATAGACAACTGCTGACGATCAGCCATCAAGAACGTATCGCCTCGTCTGGCGATCTCCACAAAATCTAGCGGTTCAGAACGTCATCCCGCACGCTGTTGGCAAGCGCCGCAACGGCATTGATCTGCTCATCACCCACGCCCAGTTCTTTCAGCGTACTGCCGAGGTGTTCGATGATGATGTCGACGTGCTGGTCGTTCAGCCCCATGTCGACGAGGTGCTTGTGACCGACACGCATGTCTTTACCGGTGTAGTTGTTGGGCCCGCCGGTGACCATCGTGAGGAAGCCGATCTGCTTGGCACGCTGGCGGTCCATGTCCACCCCGTCAAAGAAGTGGCTCACCCGATCATCAAGCAGAACTTTGCGGTAAAACCGATCGACGGCAGCCTGCATGGCGGACGCTCCGCCGAGCATGTCATACAGAGAAGAAGATGCGACGCTCATCACAAAACTCCCGTTAGCAATAAAGGACAACTTTATCCATTATAGATCGGCTTTCGCTGCCCGTCAATTCTGTTTTTCTTGATGCAACGGAGAAAATTCTGTCGTCACAGGTTCATGGGTTGGTCTGTTGGTGGGCGATTGTTAGGATGCCATAGCCCCCATGTCGGGAGGGCGAAGCTCCGTCTGAGCCGCAACTTTGCATTGCGAATCTCTAGCCGCGAGAGGAAAACACCTATCGCCTCGCCGTTCCTTTAGGTGGTTTGCCCCTCCCAAATTTACTACTTCACAGGATCCTTCGATGTTTTCCCAGACCGCAGAATATGCCATGAGGGCGATCGTCTGGCTGGCGGAACATCGCGACAACGAAAAAATGTTCGGTCACCGCGAAATCTCCCGCGGCACAAAAGTCCCCGAAAGCTATCTGCCAAAGATCCTGAATTCGCTGGTCAAAGCGGATCTGATCATCTCGAAACGAGGCGCCGGCGGAGGCTTTCGTCTCTCGCGCGAGCCGGTCGCGATTTCTCTGCTGCAGGTCATGAACGCCGTCGACCCGCTCCAGCGCATTCACAGTTGCCCCCTCAAGCTGAAGGCCCATAAATCACAGCTTTGCCCCGTGCATGCCAAACTCGACGCGACGCTCGCAGAGGTCGAGAAAACACTCGCCAACTCGACGATCCAGGAAGTCCTCTATCAACCGAACTTCCCCCACCCGCTCCGCGAGTAACCAGCCAGCTTACTCAAGCGTCGGCTGCAGGATGAAGCAATGCCTCCGGTGGTATAGGTTTCATAGCCAGGAGCCAGGGCATAGGCGATACACATGGGCTGGCCATCAAGTTCAGTGATCCGAAAGCCCTTTTTCTCACTGAGCATCTGTGAGAAATCAGGAAGATTCAGCTGCTGTCCAAATTTGGTACGATCCGTGTCAGCGAGAATGACGCCATCATGATCACAGACAATGAAGCGAGTTTGATCTCCCGCTGATTGATGCTTCTCGACGATCGTCTGACCAAGAGCCGCCCAGTTGAAGATGACTCCCAGAACGCCGAGTAATTTCCCCCGGGTATCGCCATTTTCACGAATGCCACAGGCATAGATCAGCGCTGGCTCGCCATCGACCAGTGTGCTGTGATGGGCCGTCTGAAAAGCAAACTGATCGCCATTTCTGGTCGTTAACGCATTTTGAAACCAGCGACTATTCGCCTGATTCGCCCCGCGCGAATGATACCGTTCAGGACGACCATTCGCGATCACCACACCGTTCAGATCGCAGACGACCAGGTCATAGTAAACGGTGTAAGAGTGCAGAATGACCGCCAGACGCTCGGACGCATGGTGACAGGCATCTAGTGTCTTCGAAGTAACGGCCTCGACGATGCGGCTGTCGGTCGCCCACCAGCGAACATCGCAACTCCGCTCATAAAGGTTGCGATCAATCAGGTCGACGTTGGAGAGCGCCAGATCCGCCAGACGACTACCACGAGCATTTGTGGACAGAGAGTCGACTTCGGTCTGGATCTTCAAAATCGTCTGACGACTGTCCTCGGAAAGTTTGGTGGTGACTTCGCCGGTGTTTCGCGCCAGACTTTGAATCTCCTGCGCGACGATTCCAAAGGCAGCCCCCACGGTTCCCCCGGCTCGGGCCGCTTCAATACGGGCATTCAGCGACAGTAGCTTTGTCTGAAAATTGATCTGCTCGATCTCGACGATCGCCTGCTTCAATGATCCCAGAAGTTCATCGATCAGCCGCCCCAGATCGCGTTCATCCTGCTGATCAGCCACGATGACAGGCGCGTTTGAGGCAGCTAACGAAGATCGCAAAGTGGAAATCTGTGTAAGCATATTCGCCAACAGGAACGGTGAAGTGACTTCGTCAGACGCGACGTGCAGTCATCATCGACCCACCCGCAGCCGAGGCTGCGGTCGATTAGTTCGCTGACAAATTTCTGTTCAGAACAGGTCCGATTGCAGCGAACGGTAGGCGAATACACTGACAAATCACCATTTCTCGGACGTTACGTTCGGCATCTTCGGAGAAAGCAGCAAAGTTTGACATTCCGCGTTCGCCCGTCTAGTTTGGACAACTCATATCAAGCAGGATTGCTGCGTTTCTTTCTTCTCTTCCTTCAAACGACACGAGGCCTCGCCATGAAAACACTGATCCTAGGATTGATCGCCACGGTACTCCTGCCTGCGTCTGCCTTCGCTCAGGACACCTCCGCTGCGAAGGAAAAAATCCAGCAGCGCTGCGACAATCTGAACATCGATGTCCAGTTCGATCAGGCGTACGCAGGCAACAACAACCCTCGACAAGCACTCGATATTTACCTGCCAAAGTCTCGCAAGTCGGAGAAGCCGATTCCCGTTGTCGTCTACATTCACGGCGGTGCCTGGATCAGCGGTGATAAACTCGCCGTCGCCAACCGTCCGATCCTGGTTGCCTCCACGGGGCAGTATGCCGGGATCAGCGTCGCCTATCGACTCAGCAACGAAGCCAAATGGCCCGCACAGATTCATGACTGCAAAGCCGCCATTCGCTGGGTGCGCGGCAATGCAGAAAAGCTCGGCCTGGATGCGGATCACATCGCCGTCTGGGGGACGTCTGCTGGCGGACACCTCGTCTCGATGCTTGGCACATCCGGGGGCGTCGAATCACTGGAAGGGGATCTCGGGCCTTATACAGACAAAAGCAGTCGCGTGACCTGCGTGATCGATGAATGCGGGCCGACCGACTTTGAACTTGCCCTGACGTATAAAGACGGCAAGCCCCAGGAGGAGGATGTCGCGGTCGTCGGATTACTCGGCGGCAAACTGGCTGACCATGTCGATCTCACGAAATCGTCCTCACCAGTGACCTATGTCACGCCCGATGATGCCCCCTTTCTGATCCTTCACGGAACAAAGGATCTGCGCGTCGACTTTTCCCACGCTACTCGCATCGATAAAGCGCTTGAGGAAGCAGGCGTTTCGTCAATTCTCATTCCGGTAACAGATGTCGGCCATTCGCTGGGACACCCCAAGATGATCGAACGCATTAAAAGCTTCGTCGATCATCATCTCTACGGCCTGGACGTCGAAACTCCAGAAGAACCGCTCAACCCGATCAAGTAAGTCGTCCAAGTCACGCCAGAACAACTCGGGCGTGACAGGGATTCGGCGTGGCTCGGATTCGACGTGACGGGGATTCAATGTCTCAAATCAGCATCGAATCCAGCAGCATACGCATCTTTCGCATTTCCAGAGGACGATCGCTGGCGGCGATGTGCTGCGGATGCAGGCAGACAGAGAGAATCCGCTGATAATCAAACTTCTTGAGCCCGGTCATGATCCGACTGTAGTCGATCTCACCTAAGCCGACGGGGATCTGAAACTGATCCGGGAGGCTGTCTCGCAGGTGGGCGTGATACGTGTATTGGTAAAGCTTATCCAGGTTCTGGGTATGCGACGGCCCGGTCAGGTAATAGCTCGGGTCAAGAGTCAGCCCAAGGCCTTTGACAGCCTGGCAGAGTTCGACAGCCGTATGAGGATCTTCGGTCAGACAGCCATTCGTCGTGCGGATCGAAAGTCGAATCCCTTCCTGGCTGCACATCAGCAGATTGCGTTTGAGGCGATCCAGTTCCGAATTGAACGGCGTTCCGAGTTCTGCGGAGGGAATACTGATCTGTGTAATCTTGAGGGCTTTGGCGATTTTCGTCACGCCTTCCAGCTGAGCATCCGTCGGCATGGCTTCAATATCAATCGCGACTGATAAGAGTCGTGATTTATCGCGAAACTTCGCAACAAACCCTTCGACATCAGCGATGGTCTCATCGAGATTCAGGTGCGTACCGGCGGCGTCGAAAAAGAATTCGACCTTTTCATACTCCAGGTCGGTGAGCTGTTTGCAGGCCTCTTCAAAAGAAAGATCGCTAAAACATTGCGTGGAGGCTGCGATGAACATGACGGTTCGATCCTTCTAACGGTCATTCTACGGGGCGAGATGCGGCAGGACTTGCAGACATATTAGGCATAAAGCCATGTTAATCAACAAGTTAGAAGCAGAGGAGGCGGATTTCCTGCCTGTTAATCTATGACGATTGTAGGGATTCTGCAAGTCCGTCTGGTAATTCTGGGCGAATCGAATCTTCCTTCAATCCTGTTTCTGCAAGTTATTTCGATTCTCCAGCCGATAACAATGGTAGGTCGCACGGAATTTCCGTGACCGACTTCACTTTTGATCCAAATCCCGACGATCTGATCGACGGGATGAGACGATAAAGCCACCTCATCGATGGGACGTTTGGCCGTCGGTCGTTCACCGTCTGGTCAGCCAAGGGAAGGGACTGCCATGATTCATCTCAATCTTATGACGCTCAGCGTCGGTTCGTTGCTGTTGCTGGCGACCGGCTGCAGCACCATGCAGGCTGGTAAACAGCCAGAATTTCGTGGACAAAGCCCAAGCGGCGGCATTGTTCAGGCTTATGGTGAGGATCTGGACAAGAATCCAACCATCCAGCAAACCTCGGAACAACGTCTCCACGACGCTGGCGCTCGCCCGATCCATGACTTCGTCCAGACGCACCCTGCGTACAACACGACTCGTCACGCCGAACCAACCGTCTATCCACAGGCTGCTCCGTATGATGGCGGATACGGCGGCGGATATGGCGCGGGCAGCTGCCCACCAGGTGGTTACGGTAACTGCCCTCCTTACGGCCATGGCTGTCACGGCAACGGCTGCTTCCAGGGTATCCACCACAATCACTCGTACCAGGTCCGTCGTCCCAACGACCTGAGCTACCCACCAGCTAACATGCCCGGTGGAGTGACTGTCTATCCTTACTACACCCACAAAGGCCCAGACTGCTTCTTCCTCGGCATGAAGGAATATTAACGGCCCTTCGCCCGAAGAACGTCCCGACCATCGATGAAAAAACCCCGGTCATTAGGCCGGGGTTTTTTATTGCGCCGATACTTTCTGATGTCTTTCGTGGGGTCCGCTGTGCGGACCGTTAATCGACAGACGAACTTCGACGTGACTAGTTGGAATCAAGCTCTTGACCGGTATTCTTAGGCCAATTGACGGTCCGCACAGCGGACCCTACGGGGCACTAAGCAAAATACCCGACCGCATTTTGAAACAGCTTCAACCCCGCTCCATCACCTGTCAGTTTGCGGCGTGTCCACTGAGGGTGATTCGTGGCGGACAGGAATCGCTCGGGGTGCGGCATGAGGCCTAGCACGCGTCCTGTGGGATCGCTCAAGCCGGCGATGTTCCAGGCGGAACCGTTGGGATTCATCGGGAAGGGGAGTTTGTTCGTCCCTGTTGCCCCGTCATCATCTGCGTATTGCAGGGCGATCTGACCGGCGTCCTGCCAGGCTTTCAGAGTTGCTTCGTCGCGAACAGCGATCCGCCCTTCCGCATGGGCACATGGAAGCTCGATGTCATCGACGCCACGCAGGAAGACGCTGTTACTACCCGCGGTTTTGAGCTTCACCCAGACGGCGGTATAGCGGCCGTTTTCGTTCCACGTCAGCGTCGCTTGCGAGCGAGCTTCTGGAGTCGGCGGGAAAGACGAGGTGCCGTTCGGCAGGACACCCGCCTTGAGCAGTGTCTGAAAACCGTTGCAGATTCCCAAAGCCAGTTTGTCGGCGGCCAGGAATTCTGTCAGCGCATCTTTGAGTGAGCGACGCAGCTTGCTGGCCAGCACGACCCCCGAGCCGATGTCATCGCCGAAGCTGAAACCGCCGGAGACTGCCAGGATCTGATAGTCCTTCAGCTGCTTGCGTTTGGCGAGGAACTCGTTGAGGTGCAGGCTGTCGGGTTTGCCGCCCGCTTTTTCAAACGCAAACGCCGTTTCCGCATCGCAGTTCGTGCCAGGAGCACGCAGGACACACACACGAGGAGAAGCAGTCGACATAGATGTTCAGGTTCCCTGGGAATGGTTGTGAGCTCCTATCGTAATCACTCCCGCATCGCTGGACAAACCACCGGGCCAAACGAGAAAGAATTCGCGGAAATACCAGCCGAAGAGCTGTCTGGAAACTCCTCTAGGCCTGCAGCGTGGTTTTCTGCTAACTTCCGCGCCCGTTATGAAGCGTTCTTCTGCTATCTGCTGGACAGTTCTGCTGGCGACGCTGGCTTCGTCGGGGTGTATTACGCCCTGGAACACGAGCCTGCCCAAGCTTGGCTGGGACGACCCGCGCACTGCCAAAAAACGTCAGGAACGCTTCGACGCGTACCCACTGCCAGACCTCGGCCCGGAAACGTACACCCGTCAGAGAGACATGGCGATCCCGCGCGATGAACCGCGCCGTCTCAATGACGATCTGCTCAACACCAAGTTCGGTGTGCCCAATTCAACGACTCAGTCTGAGCGTGAATACAATCAGATCGTGAAAAAGCCGGTCGTTGAATAAATCTGGTTCTTCTCCTGCGGGGAGCGCAACGGCGTGCATTGCGAACCTAAGCGGTATTCAGAGCAATGTGGCCTTGTGTTCTTCGTCCTGAAGGGACGATTTCTACCAGCCCAGGATGAAATCCTGGGTGAGTGAGACCATTGAACGATCACCACCCTGAAGGGGTGGGTTCATCGCTGACTGATGACGGCCCTTCAGGCCTGAGAAGGAGATGTGAAAATTGGCATCTTGTCGTTGTCATCGTGTGCAACGCGGGACAGCGGCTCGGACGGAACCTCGCCCTCCCGGGGGAGGTTCTTAAATTTTCGAACAGCTTCTAAGACTCGCTTGAATAGCCTGCTTACGATTCGCGCTCGTAGAAAAGTGCGGCAAATACGCTGGTTTCATGCTCGTTCAAACAAGCATCACTCCGCTGATTTCTGACAAAACTTTTTCCGTGTCGCGAAACTTTGCACGCCTCCCTGTGTTTTATCCCTGTCAGCCAGCGGCACTCATAGACAAGTCCGCTCAATTCACACGTCCTGTCGAACGATGACCGGCTTCACTCACGCTGAGCAGCCGCCACCCCTTGATCCGTTACTGGAGAAACGTATGCGCTCACTGAACCCATTCCTCACGCGATTGATGAGCACCATGGTGCTCTCAAGCAGCGTCCTGTGCGTCACTGCTTCCAGCAGCTTCGCTGACGACGAAAAGCCGCCCGCAGAACGCGAACGAACACCCGTCCGCGAACTGATGCAAAGACGCCCCATGCCGGCCTTCTTCTCGAAGCTGGATGTTGATGGCGATGGAACGCTCTCCAAAGACGAGCTTGAAAAAGCGGGTGAACTTCTCGCTCAACTCGATAAAGACGGCAATGGCTTAGAACCTCGCGAACTCATGATGCCAACCGGCATTCAGGAGCGTGCCGCTGGCTTCCGTGGCGAAGGTCCTCAAGGTGACCGGCCTCAAGCAGATCGTCCGGAAGGGGATCGTCCTCGCGGCGACCGTCCAGAAGGCCGACGTCTTGAGGGTGGCCGACCACCAAGTGACCGTCCAGGAGCAGACCGGCCAGAGGGTGATCGTCCTGAAGGTGGACGCGGTCCCGGCTTTGGCGGGCCGGGCTTTGGTGGTGGTCGCGGCGGATTCGGCGGAGCCCCCTGGATGCGTGGCGGCGATGGAGAACGTCGTGGTCCAGATGGTCGCGATGGAGACAAAGAGCATGGTGATAAGGAACACGCTGATAAAAAAGAGGGCGACAAAAAGGAACCCAAGAAAGAACACGCCAAGCGTGAGTACCAGTCTCGTCCTCGTCCCTCCTACGCCCACCATGGCGGACATGGCCCACAAGGTCGCGCTCATCGCGGTGGCTTCGGCGGACACGGCTTTGGACAACACAGTTTCAGCCGGGGCGGCAGTGCACCTCACATCGTGATCATCAATAACTACTACGGCGGAGCCTCAGCAGGCCACAAAGGCCCAGCTAGTCATCGCGGCCCACAAGGTCCAGGTCGTCCGGGCGAACATGCCATGGGACGCGGCGGCTTCGGCGGTCGCGGCTTTGGTCAGGGTCCATTCGACCGTGGACATGGCCCTGCCTTTGGTAAGAAGCCACATGACGCCGAAAAAGGCCACGGCGATAAGCCCAAAGCCGATAAAGAGCATGGCGATAAGGACCACAGCGGCAAGAAGCCTCACGACAGTGATCGGAAAGACAAATCACCCGAAGGCAAGAAAGCCAGTCTGGATGATCAACTCGCCGACGAACTCGACGTGATCCTGACCCATTTCCATAAGAACTGATTCCAACAACGCGATCTCTTTCCGGAAGGGGTACGGCGATCTTCGTCGTGCCCCTTTTTTCGTTGGTTTGAGAGACGGGATTGTCAGCCCAGGAAGTGTTTTTTGGTAAGAGCCTGTTTTCTAATTCGGTCAGTAGGGTGCTGGTGAGGCTTTGCGAACCGCACCAAATGTGCAACCGAACGACGAGTCGTCTGTGAGTACGCATTTGGTGCGGTTCGAAGACTCACCAGCACCCTACTTAGATCGCCACTCCTCAAACGGTGCCTTATTCCTGTTTGATCAGAACAAAGAGAATTGACCACAGAGGCACAGAGGTCACGGAGAAGAAGGGATCGAAGTTGTGTTTTCTCTGCAGTCTCTGTGTCCTCCGTGCCTCTGTGGTTCAATTTCTACCTCTTCTGAACGCAATAAATGAAGCGTGGTCGTTTAATGCGTTCCGTTGCACCGCGACTCTATTAAATTCGGCATGTACGAATTGTTTGGGCCGACATCAATCTGCTTGCTCTGGCATGGCGGGGGGAGGGGGGACATTGGGATTGCTGGTTGACTGCGGCTTTAAGATCAGCAGCACTCGCCAGCGTGGCTCGGCAGCATTCACTGGAGTCGAACTACCAGCTGCTTCTGAGAGAACTGTCCCATAGCGAACATCGTCCTGCATCTTTGGTGAATAGCCGCCGCGGGCTTGTGCACCTGGAACCTCACGGCCATTGGACGTCACGGATTCGGAAAGGCTCAAATTGTCCGGGAGGGAAGGCACCCCGCGGGTCAGGTTTTCACGGTCAGACCAGGGAGTCGACGCGGGTTGGTTTTCCGGAGTTGCCGTTATCGGCATTGCAATCTGTAACGGAGCCTGAACTTGTCGACGCTCCAGTCCGATCGACCGATTATCGCGGACAGCGGCTGAGGGGCGTGGCAGTTCCATCCAGGTCGCCTGTCCGACCTGCATTTGAGGGCTGTCGGCCTGGCTGTCCATCATCGCACCAGCAGGAGAACTACCAGCGATGCCCGCAAACGACTCGGCTTTGTTTTCCAGAACCTGACCTGCGGCTGACGTTGTGGACTCTGCTTCATACGCCTGTTTGGGAAGTACATTCGACTTCATCATGCGCGTATTCTGTGGCTGGGCAGCGGGAATATCCACCGGTGGTGTTCCAGCCATGTGGAAATTCGTCATCGCAGCGTCAGGATTGGCAAAATCCGTGGCAGCAGCGGGCGAGGTAGTCGCCGCGAATGTCGTCACCTGGACTGGCTCGATGTTATTGAACATCAGCTTGGAAACATCCTGCTGCTGCTCGGCATCGGCGAGGAATCGCAGGACCTGGCTGGCAGGGGCATCGACATAGACCGCGACATCTCCATTCTCACGCTGCGTGATCGAGACATCGGAAAGTTGTTCAGGCTCAGTCTCTACCAATTCATTCATCCGGGCGGGCGACGTCATCTCTGGTGCAGGTGCCATCGCTGGTGAGCCTGACATCATCGTGGAAACGCCATCGACATTCGCGTCGGCAGCCTCGGTCGGCTCTTCTGGAATGCTCGTTTTATACTGTCTCGATTTGTACTGACCCGAGACGGAGTCCTGCTCCGACGCTGCGAGCATCGATTCACTGAAGTTGTTCTGCAGGGCAATGCCGTTTCTGGCGAGGGATCTTTCCAGACCGCGTACTGTTGCTGGTACCGAGTCGCAATAGACTTCCACTGGAATCAGCTCGCTCGTCGGGTTGGTATTTTGAATATAGATATTGTTGACGACCTGGTCACTTTGCATCTGTGACTCGACAACCGGACCTTCCGGCGCGGGCATGATCGTCGCCCACTTGTTTCGCGAATTCAGTTGAGGAACTTGCGCCAATAAGGCAGCCGGATCGACATCCAGCTGTTGTTGAAGATCCGTCCGACTCATCATGACATCTGCCATCGGAGCCGACGCCATTTCCAGATGGGTCGAGACGTCCGGAGCCTGTTCGCTGTTCAACGCCACGCCAAAATAAGACTCATTCGCATCGCCGAGATTCTGCTCATGCTGGACCTGCCACCACATCGTTGTTCCCACAGCGACAACGACAACGGCCAGCGAACCAATCAGCATCGCCATCGCGCGACGGCTTCTGCCATACCAGGAGGAAGTCGACTTGGACTGGTTCACGTTTCCAAAATGGATCTTCTCAGAGGCCGTCTGGCTGGTCGGACTTTGCGACGCAGAGGCTGCGACAGGAGTTCCCGATCGCTGAGCTTCAATTCGTTTGAGGATCTCAGGAGCCAGATTGACCTTCACACCGACCGTCGGCAGCTCGTTGACGCGACGCTTGAGCCCGCCCAGTTCGTCGACGAGACGGCGCACCTCGGGCGAGGTCGCCAGCTCCGCTTCAAAAGCGGCTCGCTCCTCGGGCGAAAGTTCGCCATCAAGGTAAGCAGAGATTCGGTCATCGTCGGGTGTGAGTTTCATTCGTTTCTATTATTTCCGGAGAACGTCGAAATCAATCCTTTTCAATCGAAGAGAGGTTCACCACCAAGACTCGAAGGACACAAAGTTTCACAAAGATAATCTAAATCCAGACAATAATGGTGACCACAATTTCCGAATGTTCTTTCTCTTTCTTTGTGAACCTTAGTGCTCTTTGAGGCTTTGTGGTGAAGTTTTTTGTTTTTGATGGTCTGCGAATGTAAACGTATCATCCGTCAGGAGGTTGCTCCCGGTGCCCCTTGACGCGAGAGCATCGAGGCGACCTTCGAGCGTTTCAAAAAGGCGTTCTTGAGCTCCAGACGCGCTCGATGCAGCCGACTGCGGACTGTCCCGATGGGGCAGCGCAGAACGTCAGCGATCTGCTCGTAGGAGAGGTCGCTGAGGTCTTTGAGCGTAATGACCTCGCGATGCTCGTCAGTCAGGTCATCCATCGCGACCGAGAGCAAAGCAAGATCTTCCTGATCCATCATCGTCTGTCCCTGATCCTGGAGTTGAGCCCCATCGACAGGATCAAATCCCGCGGTCTCGCGCACTGCTTCCAGGGAGACCGTCGATTTGCGTCGACGGTGATGATTCATCGCACAGTGATACGCAATTCGGAACAGCCAGGAATAAAAGTGAGCATCGCCGCGGAAGGAGTCGAGCTTCTGATAGGCCAGCAGGAACGCCTCCTGGGCCTGATCGAGGGCTTCCTCGTGTGATCCGGTCAGTTTCGTCAGCGAGAAGACCAGGCGCTGCTGATACCGCTCCACCAGCTGCCCGAACGCAGAGGTTCGGCCAGCCAGGGCGGCGTCAATCAGATCTCGGTCGGTAGTCGTCACGGCTCGTTACCAAACAGACGTTGTCAGGAATCGCGAAGTTCCATGCAATTTCGGAAATCTGTTCTAACAGATTTTCCCACCAATATTTAGCCCCCGGTGAGTCACCGGGGGCAATGTGCCTTCAAACCTGATGACGCACCCGAAGCTAAACTACGGATGAATACGAAGAAAACACGGATAAGAAAAGCAAAAATCGGCGTTTCATTTGTTGAATGGCTCATCGTCCAGTTGAGGGTCGGCTGCCAGTCCAAGCCCCATTCCCATACCACCGCCCAAAGCCATTCCGCCGCCGCCGCCATCACCCTTGCCTCCCTTATTACCACCCTCGCCCTCGGCTTTCCCTTTTCCACTGTTTGATCCACCCAGGGTTCGGGAAGGGCCTTGCTTAGGAATTTTCAGCTCAGCGGGGATTGGTTCCAGGTCGAGCACCTTGCGAATGAAATCACGCAGTGACGACACCAGTTCATCGGTGTGAACCGTCTTCCCGGCTACGAGTTCGCTCGCAGCGGTCGCCGCCAGTTTCACCTGCTCTTCGGTGCCCAGCAGAATTAAATCGGACAAGGCTCCCTCGACGGCGTCACGAATCCGGCGCGATCGCTCTGATGTGGACGAGAGAGGAACACTGCTTTCCAGCGCGACATCCGTTGTGGCTGCTGGCGCCGTCTGCAGGCGCTGGAGATCTCGCAGGTGTGTGGGATCAACCGTCAAGATCCCGGTGAAGGAACCACCCAGGACTTTATAGGCAGCGATCAGCGTTCGCAGTCGTTCATTGATCTGCCGGTTCTCGCGCTCGCGACGCTGCTGCACGATCTGAGTCACCAGCAGGCGGATGGCCACCATGACAAACGTGATCAGGACAAACCCCAGCAGCGTCGAGATCATCCCGCCCCAGGAACTGAAATCCAGACCACGCATCAGGGACGCTCCGTACCAAGGATATTCGCGGCAGATTGAGAGGAGTCAGCGTCAGGTCGTGGACTGGATCTTCGAGCGCGCCGTGACTTTCTGACCGTAGAACGCCAGATAAATCGCGAAGATGATGCCCAACGCTCCCAGCCCCAGGCTGAACAGCTGGGAGATCGTCAGCCCGGTGTCGAACTGGCCCAGTTCGTCCGCACGAACCCGTTCTTCCAGAAACCGCAGGATTGGATACAGAATCCATCCGAGTGCCAGCACCGAACCAACTTGGGGCCGTACCGCAAAAAAGTTCGCTGTTAAGATCGCGATGAGAAAACCGTTGATCGAACTATAGATCTGTGAGGGATGCATCGGCGGAGTGGCAGCATCCGCGGCACTGATGAACCCACGCATGACGAGCGCATCAAACGTATTCGTCCCGTGAGGATACTGCACCGACCAGGGAAGATCGCAAAAGTCGCCGTAGCAGCATCCATTGAGAAAACAGCCAATCCGGCCGAATCCCACGCCCAGAAAGACCGAAGGCGTGACGATGTCTGCGATATTCAAGACGCTGAGTTTGTGATGACGACAGAACGCCAGAAACGCAATTGCGCCTCCGATGACCCCGCCATATAAAACAATCCCACCGTCTGGCAGATTAACGAGCGTGAAAAGAAACTGCCCGACTGTGTGCACGTCCGCAAAAACCGTTTCGCGCTTCTGCACCAGATAAAAAATCCGCGCGCCGACGATCCCCGACATTAGAATCGTGATCGCCAGATCCCAGATCAGCTTCTCCGGAATTCCCTGCTGACGAGCCCGCCAGGCGCCATAAGTCCCCGCTGACCAGAACGAAAGCAACAGCATCGCCCCATACCCGAAGACCGGCACGGTCGCCATCGGCAGGAAGAAGGGGGCCAATAGCGCAACGACCGTCACAGTCCCAAAGGTCGACAGGGCACTCTGCTCATCCGGTCCCCATTTCGTTCCCCGCTTGCGATAAAACGTCCACGCCAGCCAGCCGACAAATAAGGCAACCAGCAGCCAGATCGAACCAATCACCGGCAACCCGGACGTCGGTTCTTCGACGTAGGGTAACCAGGGTTGATGCATATTAATTCGAAACAAGATCTGTCGCATGAAACGCTCGCAGAGAGTTTTTATTGCCACAGAGGACACAGAGGGCTCAGAGAGGAAATTAAACAGATTCGATTCAGAAACTCTGTTTAAACTCTCTGTGAACTCTGTGTCCTCTGTGGCTATTTTTCGGCCGTCAACATCATGTTATCAATCAACCGGGTTGTCCCATTTCGGGCGGCGACGAGGGCCACCATTTCGGGTTGCGGCTGAGTCAATGTTTCGAGAGTGGTCGGGTTGGCGAGGATGGCGTAATCGAGAGTCATCGCGTTATCGCGGGTGACGATCTCGGCCATTCTGGTCATGATCGATGTTAGATCGTTGTGACCAGCCGTCACCTGATTCTTCGCGAAAATCATGGCTTCGTAAAGTCGAATCGCGACGGCGCGCTGTTCGGGCGAAAGGTAGGCGTTGCGACTGCTCATGGCAAGACCATCTGCCTCGCGGATCGTCGGACACCCGACGATCTGGATCGGCGAATTCAGGTCACGCACCATCTGCTTGATGACTGCCAGCTGCTGGAAATCCTTGGCACCAAAGCAGGCGACATCCGGCATGACGATCTGAAACAGCTTCATGACGACGGTCGCGACCCCGCGAAAATGCCCCGGCCGGATCGCCCCTTCCAGGATTTCCGAAAGACCTGGCACCTCAATAAACGTCTTCGCCCCCGGCGTACTCGGGTACATTGTCTCGACATCCGGGTTGAAGATGAGATCCGCGTCGCGCGAGGAGCACATGGCGATATCTTTTTCGATGGGCCGCGGGTACTTATGAAAGTCTTCATGCGGCCCGAACTGCGTCGGATTGACGAAGACCGTCACCACGACATAGTCCGCCAGTTTTTTGGCTTCGTCGATGAGACTCAAATGCCCTTCATGCAGCGCCCCCATTGTCGGCACGCAGGCAATCCGCTTCCCCTCGCGCCGCGCCTGCAACACGGAAATACGAACCGCGTCAATCTTCGAAGTCGTCTGCGTCATATCACTCTTCCCGTAGGGTCCGCTGTGCGGACCGTCAATTCGCATGAGTACAGCTAAAAAGCCGACAAATCTCTAAGTGATTTGGGGCTCATTTACAGTGTTGATCGTCCATATTGGTCCGCACAGCGGACCCTACATCAATCCACCACCACCAGCATCATCCCGTCGTGCCCCTTCACTCCCGCGGTTTGCACGACCGTTGTCGTCAAACCTTCGGTGCGCGACACCAGCTCATTGAGTTTGCGAATCCCGAGGGCGTTGGGGTCCTGGGTCTCGGGCTTGATGACTTCCCCTTCGCGAACGACATTGTCCAGAACAATGAGTGTCCCTGGACGAGACAGTTTCAAACACAGCGGAAAGTAGCGGTAATAGTTGTGTTTATCCGCGTCCACAAAGATCAGGTCAAACGGCTGGTGACCCTCTTTGATAATGTCTTCGAGGAGGCCGAATGCATCTCCCTGGCGGACTTCGACTTTGTCTGACAATCCCGCGACGTCGATATTCTGACGAGCGATCTCGACGTGCTTGGGCTCGAATTCCAGCGTGATCATCTTCCCGCCAGGGGGGAGAGCGCGGGCCAGATGGATCGAACTGTAACCGCCCAGTGTGCCGACCTCGAGGATCGACTTCGCCCCCGAGATTCTCGCCAGGATATGCAGGAATTTCCCCAACTGCGGCGAGACCGCAATCTCTGGCAGTCCCGCTTCCTGCGAGAGCGCGAGGGCTTCATCGAGAATCGGGTCAGTGATCGAGAGAATCTCGGAATAGTATTGATCGACAGCGGTAAAAAGCGATTGCATGGTGAATGGCCTGGTCGTACAAGCGGGACTTTGAAATCGAAGAAGAAAGACTGGAACGCAGAGCACGCAGGGGCGAGCAGAGGTCGCAGAGTTTTCAGAATGCGTTTGTGGGATGCGTACAGACTATTTTAGAAAGTCCATCTGCTCCTGAATAGTTGCCCTCATGTTCCGCCTCATGTCTCACGACTCAAACCTCACGACTTCCCATCGGTGTCCATCCGTGTTTATCCGTGGTTCGATTTTCCCTTCAGTTGGTCAGATGCGCGTGTGAGGCATTTCCTCTAGCCCTGAAATCGGGTTCCGACATACAACACGCAGCATGACGTACGATCTGATTTCCCGCGTGCCGGTCTGGATGCTCATGTCCGTGTACGCGCTCATTGCCTTGGGCATGTCTGCCATTGCCTTCGCTGACCTGGTGGTCGGCGAAAGTGATTTCTACACGCGCCAGCTCTTCTGGGCCGTGGTGGGGACAGCCGCGATGATCACGATGGCAACCATCCATTACAAACGCTGGATGCCGTTCAGCTATCTGCTCTTCTTCCTGACGCTGGTCCTGCTGGTACTGGTCTTTTTCCTGCCCTCGAAATACGGCTCCCAGCGCTGGATTCCTCTTGGCCCGATGACTTTGCAGCCTTCTGAGTTCGCCAAGATTACTTACGTCATGGCGCTCGCGCATTATCTGATCTACGACCGCAGTTACCGCAAACTCTCGGGACTCATTATCCCGTTCGTCCTGACTGGCATCCCTGTCGCCCTCATTCTCAAAGAGCCCGACCTGGGGACTTCGCTGCTGTTTATCCCCGTCCTGTTTGCGATGCTCTTTGCAGCCGGTGCACGGTGGTATCACCTGCTGCTGCTGATCGTGCTGGGCGTCATGATGGTCCCCGTTCTGTGGATCGGCATGAACGCAGAGCAGAAGTCTCGCGTGACAGCTGTCTTCACCCAGAAGGACTCCGGGACCGCTCCTTCGGGCGATGGCTACCACCTCCACCAGTCCAAACGCATGCTCGCCGTCGGCGGCGTCTGGGGCGTCGATCTCAACAATCCCGCGCATGAAGACAAACTCGACGTCCACATGCCTGCCTCGCGAACCGACTTCATCTTCTGCCGCATCGGCCAACGCTACGGCCTGGTCGGCTGCCTCATCATGTTCGGACTCTACCTGGCGCTCCTAGGAAATGCCTACCGGATCGCTGCCTCGACCGAAGAGCCCTTCGGCCGGCTCCTCGTAGTCGGCATCGCGACTCTGCTCGCCACCCAGCTGACGATCAACGTCAGCATGACCGTCGGCCTGATGCCGATCACCGGGATCACATTGCCCCTGGTCAGTTACGGCGGCTCAAGTCTGCTCGTCACCTTGGCTTCCATCGGCCTCATCATCAACGTCGCTTTACGTCCCACCTTCGACATGCTTGGCCAGACGTTTCGATGATCGCCTGTTGACTCGCTTGACCTCGTGCATTGCGTTCACATTCTTCTTTGTGGATGATAGGAACCCCTGTCTTTGAGCCTTGCACCAGACGACGTGGAGCCTTTTCGCCGTGCCCGATGAACCTGCCGAGCCATCTGACGATCGTCCCCACAGCAGTCCTCCGTTGCATGCGCAGTTTCACTTCCAGCCGATTGCCGCCCGCGTTCCCGAGCCAGTCTCTCCGGGCCAATTCGCCAACGGCGCCATCGTGATGACAGGGCCGCACGAATTTCTGATCGATTTCGTGTTGCGCCTCCACCAGCCCAATTCCGTCGTCGGACGGGTCATTCTTCCTCACGAAGTCACGCGCCAGTTCATCCGCGCCCTCGAATCGAACATCGAGCAGTACGAGCAAACCTTCGGCCCCGTTCCACCCGCCCCTCTGCCGATCAAACGCAATACGCCGACAACCGACACTGGCCCGATCGAACCGGGAATCGTCGACAACACAGCGGGCGTCCCCTCAGCCAGCGTCACGCCCGTTCCTCGGGTTGCCTCTTCACGTTCCCAACCCATTCAGATTGATGAGATCTACGACGGCCTGAAATTCCCCGAGCGTCATCAGCCCGGCTGCTACGCCAACGCCGTCCTCATCCGTCATACGAACACGGAATTCTGCTTCGACTTCGTCGCGAACTTTTATCCCCGCCCCGTCGTTGTGCACCGATTTTTCTTCGCGCTGGGACAGGTCGTCCCCTTTTATCACTCGCTGAAACATTCCTTCGACCAACGCTTCGGGCGACCACAGCCTGAACCTCCTGCGGATTCGAGTTGACGCCAATCAACGATCCCGGCAAAATGAAAGCCTAGCTTGCGCCGAAGCGACACTGACGAAGGATGGCTGCTGCACAGACCACGTCAGTGAAATCGTTCAAGGAAGGACGTAGAGTGACTCATCCGCGACGCCATCAGTTTTCCGTTGAAAATCAAAACACATCGCCGCGTCCAGAAAGGTCGCGTCCAGAGAAAACGTCTTCTCCGATGGAACAGCTGGGCGAAGTCTCGGTCATCCTGCCTGATGGGTTCGAACCCTCGTACCGCTATCCGCTCATTGTCTGGTTATGCAGTGATCGACGTGAACGCTTCGAAATGCTACAGCGTTTCCCCTCGATCAGCGATCGCAACTATATCGGCCTCGTCATCGAGTACCCCGACGAATGGCTGATCGATCGTCTCGACGATCATTTCCAAAACTGGCTGAAGTCCCAGATCGACCTCCTGCCCGTTCACCGTCAACGCATCTATCTGGCGGGAACGGGGTTCCTGGGGGAGCTTGCCTCCCGCATGTCCGGCCAGCTGAATCTTCCTATCGCCGGGGCGATCAGCCTGCTGTCTGACACGATCAATGCAGCTTCCTTTGAACAGAAGAAACGACACCTCTGGGTCCCCTCGACCAAAGCTCAGGAGCAGGCTCACGCCACGCCTCCCGTCTTCTCGCCCCTTTTGTGGATGATTGAGAACGGTGACCTGGCTGTCCAAAGCCCTCTCTGGCGAGACATCGACCGGTTTATCATGCAGGGAATCTACTCTGCGATTGTTTAAAGCATTTGTTATTGGTGGGCAATGTTTGTGATCCTGCGTGCAGTTTTTCATGTCGCTTTGTGCCTGACGCGACAAACCGGAACGGGTTAATTCTGCACTGCTCCAATTATGAGCGCATTAAATCAAGTCACTGTATCACGCTGAGCCATTATAAGGCACACTTGTGTCATCCTGACGCATTTGATTCCTTGCTGCTGCACGATCTTGGACGCTCCAAGACGCTGATATCCGTAGCCGCAGGATTCATTTTTCCCCTTACGGTGTGTTCCATGCAGCGGTCCATTCTTATCCCGGATGGGTTCTCCCACGACTATCGTTATCCACTCGTGATCTGGCTCTGCCGGGATGAGCGCGAACGACGCCTCCGCGTCCGACAGTTCCCCCGCATCAGCAATCGAAATTACATCGGGCTGTTCGTCGAATACCCTGACGAAATGCTCTTTGACTCAACACGAGCGTTCTGGACCCACAGCCTCCTTGAGTTGCTGCAGACGCTCCCTGTCCATCGACGTCGGATCTACCTGGCGGGCGTCGGCGATCATGGGTATGCCGCGTATCAGATCATGGCGCAGTCACATTACCTCGTCTCGGGAGCGATCTCCCTGCTGTGTCATCTTCCCGTCGGCTTTCTGACGCGCATTCTTTCGGAAGATAACTCCGATGCCGTCGAGCAGCGTAAGTTCGACGCGATGCGGTTGTTCTGGATGCCTCCCTATATGGGCCCTGCACCCAAGCCACTCTCGTGCATCAATCACGACAAACGATCCCCCTTCTGGCTGACACGAGCCCGCACGCTGACTCAGGAAAGCAGAGTCTGGGCCGAGGTCAACCAGTTCGTCATGCAGGGCATTTACTCTGCGAGCTTTTGAATGCAAGAGTGGAGATAGCGATTGTGGCAATGTGCACTTACCATGCAGTCAGCCGCTGAATCTTCTTTCAATTCACCGCTTGCGCGCACTGTAGGGTGCTGGTGAGGCTTTGCGAACCGCACCAATTGTGCGAATGAAAGTCGTTTTGGTGCGGTTCGAAGACTCACCAGCACCCTACATTTCGCGCAACATCAATTAGAAGAGTCGCTCAGAGAAGATGGCGTCTAAGGCCTAAGCAGCCATTGTTGACGTCCTACGGAAATCGTCTATGACCGTCACTCAGTTCAATCCGTTAAACAGCTCTCGCCCGATCCCCAGGCGTCCCGTCTTGCCTCGACCAGGCGCTGTCTCTTCAAAAAAGCCCGGCAGCTCATTGGCTTCGACGCCGACTCCCAGGTTCAGGGCAGGGTTCTCTTCGTTGTTGAAGTCATCCAGGGCGAAGTCGGCCCGCTTCCAGGTCAGCATGTTCGCGTGAATGAGATCAGGATTCTTCCAGCCGATGCGATCGAAGTACGTTGAGCGCGTGTAACGCCAGTGATTCATCCAGTCGGATTGGCCTAGTTCCTTGTAATCTTCCTCATCGGTCGAGACTTCCGAGATCAGCATCATGATGCTGTAGCGGTCAAAAAAGTTGAAATCGCCCGTCCATTCAAAACGCCCGAGAAGACCCTCTTTCGTATCGTTTCCAGACAGCGAAATCAGAGGATAGTCGCCCAGGTTCAGGAAGATGCACTCGTGGGCCTCAATCGACGAAGACAGAAGATCCATCGCCATCGGATCCTGCTCGGCTTCGAACAGACCACGCGTCGTTGCAATCGTCGATCGCTCGAGTTCGACATCGATTTTCCCGCCTCCCGGAGGGCTCATTCCCTGGATCTGGCTGTAGATCATCGCACCTTGAACGGCGATTCCCGACCGACTGACCGAAATCTGGGCGGCATGGGTTCGTTGAGTCAGGATCACCGAGCCAACACCACGCACCATCGATGCCTCTATAGAAATCGATGGACGCACGCGATGGCTGAACGAGTCTGCCTGCATCATCCGGAAGTCAGACGTCAGATTCGCCAGGACCGCACGACGATACATACCGCTATTGAGCGTGACCGTGGTGTTCCGCAGTTGAAACTGCGACTCATCCATGACCGTACTCAACGCGATCTCAGGACCGGTCTGTTTCTCCGTCAGGTCAATGGTGATATTGAGACCCTGCAGCATCAACGTCGAGGAGTTCGATAGCAGAAACAACTCTTCCGAAGAGTTCATCGAACTCGGACGGAAGATCAGGTGGACTGGATTGGACAAATCGCCGCGGATGTTGACATTCTTATTGTCGATGATGATCGATTCGGTGATGACGATCTCGCCAGGACCTTCGACCGGTGTCACGCGAATGAACTGATCCTGCTGGGCTCCTTCAATGGCTGCTTTGAGCGTGTTGTAGCGGGTCGAAGGGCCTGAAGGACGCGCGACCTCGAAAATCACCCGGCTGATCGGCGATGTCTCAGCTGCGGGAATCGCGACGGGGGTCAGTGGGAGAACCGATTCATTCGACTTCAGGACGGGTTTGGGTTTACTCTCTTCAATCTTGGCGATCGAAGTTCCTGGCAGACTCGTTGCATCCAGCGTCGGAGAAGCTGCCGGTGAGGTCTTGGGCAGAAGTCCTGACGCGGCTGTTAAAAATTCTGTTCCACTCAGCGACCCACTCCCCAGTTCCGTGGGAACGGCATCCGCACTAAGGCCAGAAAATGGATTGGCTTTGGTCGTCGCCGTCGTCGCAATTCCCGGATCCTTGATGACCTTCTCAGGACTCGTCAGCGTGGTCTTTTCAGACGCGACAGTCATCTCTTCAGGAATGATGTCCTCAGGCTGACTCACTTCTGCGGGAGTCGTCAGTTGACCGGGGAGTTTCATCTCTTCAATGAACGATCGAAAATCGTCTGAAGGGCGATAAACGGAATTACTGTTCGAGAAAAACTTCGTCGCGATGCCATCGAAGTAACTGTTGCTGATCCCGAACTGGGGAAAGATACTCTCGCTGATGTTCGATGGTGCCGGGCTGGGGCTGACAGGCTGCGTGCTGGAAAGAAGGGGGGTGGCTTCCTGCGAGTACGTCATCGCATTGAACCGCTCGACCCCGACCACCGTCAGCAGCAGCAGCGTGACGATGGAGATCAGTCCAATGTGACGGCGCCAGACAGGTTCTTGAATGCTTTCCATCGGCCGGGCGAAAATTACGCTTTCAGCCGGAATCGCTGTCAGGTGGTAATGCTCCGCCTCCACGTAAAGGTCTTCCAGCAGCGACTCTGCATCCTGGTAACGTCGCGAAGGATCGCTGGCCATCATTCGCATGATGATCGAAGCCAGTTCCGGCGAGACCGCAGGATTTTTGACCGACGGATTGGGGACCGTCTTGTTCTGGTGATCGAGCAGTTTCTGCAGCATTGTCCCTGTGCTGTAAGGCGCGTCACCGGTCACCATGTGATAGAAGGTGCAGCCCAGAGAATAGATATCGCTGCGGAGGTCGACAGATCTCGGATCGCGTGCCTGTTCGGGCGAGATGTAATCGAATGTCCCCAGCGTTGTTCCTGCAGATGTCAGATCGACCGAATCTTCGCCTCTGTTATTCAGACGGGCCAGTCCCCAGTCGACCAGCTTGGCTCGACCGTTAGGCTTGACGATGATGTTTGATGGCTTGATGTCACGGTGAAAGACGTGAGACGCTGCGGTATGCTTCAACGCAGCAACGATCTGGAGAATGTAACTCAGCGCTTCTGCAATGTTGAGTTTGGTCTGCTGGCGGATCAGATCGCGGATGTTGGTTCCCTCAACATATTCAAACGCGATGAAATGCAGCCCATGCGACTCGCCAATCCCGTGAACCCGGGCGATGTTGTCGTGGTCCAGTCGAGCCGCAGAGCGGGATTCATTTCGGAACCGCTTCACGGCCAGCGGATCTCGACAGTACGACGGCGAAAGAACCTTGAGCGCTACGATCCGTTCGAGGTCTTCATCCCAGGCGCGAAAGACCGCCCCCATGCCACCGACGCCGATGCGCTTCTCGATGACGTAATTCTTGATCAGCATCCCCTGAGCCAGCAGGTCCAGAGCCGCTGCTGATTGATCGGGATCAGGGGCCGGGAACAGGCGATGCCAGAGCTTGCTTCGCTCTGTCGGCGTCATTTCCGGAAGCGAGCTGGGAGCATTGCCGGAGCCAGCCGCCTCGGCATCGGCGTCTGAATTCGGGCGTCGTCCCGGGATGACCACCGTTTCCGAACCAAACGGCATACCGCCACCGCCGGGGAACGGATGATAGGCCGTTCCTCCATGGCTGGAGCCTTGTGCCGCTGGATCTTCAGGCTGGTTCATGGGATCGTCTGACGTTTCCAGAGTGATCGACCAGCCAGAAGTTCAAAGCCGGTCACACTCATTCTCGCAACCCTTCAAGGGTCGCGGTCCGGGTCAGTTCGTTTGGTTAGACAGGATCTTGCAGAGTATTCCAGAAACAGAACACTTCCGCAGAAAGACAATTTGACTCGTAATTTGTTCACAAGTGACAGGAGCGTGAACTCAGATGGGTTTGTCTATTCTAGTTGCGAAATACCACGATCGACACTGGTGAATCTGGTTTTCTGCCAATTTCGAATGTCAAACCTCGCTAGTAAAGTACGCTCAGAGGGCTTGAAAAGTTCTCTTTCTTGTCCTCAACGCGACAAATTAGCGATCATTTTTAGCTGGCGCGTCACTTTGGTCACACCTTGAAAGCAGAAGTGCATTTAGATCAGCCTTCGCTGATGATTTTCTGTCCGCCAACCGGTCTGACCAGTTGTTTCTTCGTCACGCCAAATGATCTAACCTCGCTGACTTTCCCGAGCATCCGATCTTTTCGGTAACTTACCCACATTTCCCCGAAATATTCTCACATCAGCACATTCTTCTGGAGTCCCTGCTACTTCTTCCCCTGACTCCGCTGCAGGGCGAAAAACTCCTGCAGAATCCCCCGACACTCTTCCATCAACAACCCGCCAATCACAATCGACTGGTGATTCAGCCGCGGATCGTTGGTGAGTTGGTAAAGTGTGTGACACGCCCCTCCTTTCGGGTCAGCTGTGCCATAAAAAACTCGCGGCAGTCGCGCCTGAATGATCGCCCCCGCGCACATCGGGCATGGTTCCAGCGTCACATACAGCGTGCAGTCAAGCAATCGCCACGACGAAAGCGCCTCTGCCGCCTGAGTCATCGCGATCATCTCAGCGTGTGCCGTTGGGTCTTTGAGGGTCTCTCGCAAATTATGGGCGGACGCGATGACCTGATCGTTGTGAACGATGACTGCCCCGACCGGGACTTCCCCTTCGTCAAACGCCTGACGCGCTTCGTTGAGAGCGTAACGCATCCAGCGTTCATGAGGCTGCAAGATGTCCTGGCCGGTATCGATCACGCTGTTACTCCTGAATGGTGATTTCCCTGAACGGTTTGATTTCGGTTGACGGGCAGGTCACTTGACGCCTACAACCCATGGACCCCGGGTCTTAGCGCCACAGCCCGTTTGCTTTCACGACGGAAGACGAACCTTCATGACAACTCATCTCCCGCTGTTTGTCAAACGCGATCTCGATGGCTTCTTTGGTCTGTTCATCGATAACCTCGTTCAACTGCTGCTGATCATCTCGCTGTGTATCACGTTCTTCGGCAACAACGAAGCGACCACCAGTCTCGTTTACGGACGCATCCTCCCCGGCGCTGCGATCAGTATTCTCCTCGGCAACATCTTCTACGCCTGGCAGGCTCACCGACTCGCGAAGAAGCTGGGACGCAGTGACATCACGGCTCTCCCCTATGGCATCAATACTCCCTCGCTGCTGATCTACTTCTTCTTCGTCATGAAGCCCGTCTTTGACCGGACTGGTTCCGTCGAACAGGCCTGGCTGATGGGACTGGTGGCGTGTCTGGGAAGCGGTCTGATTGAATTCTTTGGTGCGTTCGTCGCCGAATCGATCCGTAAAAGCACACCACGTGCTGCACTGCTTTCGACACTCGCCGGAATCGCGATCGGATTCATCGCGATGGCGTTCGCCATTCAAATCTACCAGCGACCCGTACTCGCGATGCTTCCCATGGGCGTCATCCTGGCATCCCTGTTTGGGCGGGTCCGTTTCTGGGGCGGTCTGCCGGGTGGGCTCATTGCCGTTTCGCTGGGGACGATCGTTGCCTGGATGCTGACGGGCGTTCAAGTCGGCCTCACCAGCGCGCAGCTCACACTCCCGCCGTGGCTTCTCGAGAATGCCATGTCCGTTGAAGCCGTCCAGCAGGCCGCAGCGTCGACCTCGATTCGACTGCCGCATTTCTACGGCGCAGAACTCTGGGCCGTGCTTTCCCAGCCTGCCAACTGGATCGGCTTTGTGACGGTCATCATTCCCATGGGGATCTTCAACGTCATCGGCTCACTGCAGAACATTGAATCCGCCGAAGCCGCGGGCGATCTGTACCCGACGGGTCCCTCGCTGGCAGCCAATGGCATCGGAACGATCGCCGCGTCGCTGTTTGGCTCCTGTTTCCCGACGACGATTTATATCGGTCATCCAGGCTGGAAGGCCCTCGGTGCACGCGCCGGCTATTCCACCCTCAATGGTCTGGTCATTACCATCATCTGTCTGACGGGGCTCGTAGGCATGATCAGTGCGATTATCCCGATGGAAGCGGGCAGCTCGATCGTCTTGTGGATCGGCATCGTTATCACGGCTCAAGCGTTTCAGGCAACCCCGAAAGAACATGCTCCCGCCGTCGCGATGGGACTCTTCCCCGCGATCGCCTCCTGGGGCGCGACAGTGACCATGGGCGCCTTCGTCGCTGCCATGGTCGCGCTGATCGTGAATGGTCAACCGCCTGAAGTCTTCTCTCAAGTCACCATGCAGGCGCTTCTCGAAGGCAACGCCAGCAAGGATGTCAACGGCTTCCTCCTGCGTGGCATGCTCTCGATCGAACGCGGGTACATCTTCACCTGCATGCTCCTGTCTGCCATGTCCGCCTGCCTGATCGATGGCAAGATGCGAGCCGCCGCCATCTGGGCCGGCATCGGAGCCATCCTCGCCCTCACCGGCCTGACCCACGCCTTCCAGCTCTCCGGCAACGACGTCGATTACCTGCTCATCGGCACGACCGCCAAAGAAGGGGCCTTCATCTATCAAGCCTACGGCATCGCGCTGGGTTACGCATTTCTCTCGCTGCTATTCCTGATCTGCAGTGCCAACACCAAACTCGCCCGGATCGACAAAGACGCCGTCGATCACGGAGCAGTGCACTGAGACGCAGTCTTCTAATTCCTTGTAGGGTGCTGGTGAGGCTTTGCGAACCGCACCAATTGTGCGAATGAAAGTCGTTTTGGTGCGGTTCGAAGACTCACCAGCACCCTACATTTCGCGCAAAACATCAAAGAGAAGACTCGCTCTGATTCGTGCATCGGCGGACGAGTGGCCGGGGTCAGGTTTGTTAGCTGACCCCAGTTCATTCGTTGTTGGGCGCGGATTCTGGGGTCAGCTAACGATCCTGACCCCAGCCACCCCTGGCGCATAAAAAAAGACGGCTGTGAAGCCGCCTTTTTTGTTTCAATCATGACTGCAGATCAGTTACTCACAACCTTCCCGGTAGCACGGAAGCTGATCGGCTCGTTGCGACCGGCGACGGTAATGGTGAAGTCTTCAGCCAGGTTGCCCGACTCGCCCGGTGCATTGACCGTCAGTTGTAGAACGTGAACCAGTTTCTCGCCTTCAGAGGGCTTGAACATGAAGAGCTGACGATCGGAATCACATTCGACCTTCTCGATCACAAACGGCTTCTTGCCACGAATGACAACCGAAGGAGCCTGCTTTTGTTGACCTGGACGAAGCATGCCGAGGTCGACGACAGCGGGCGTCACAATGATGTCCGGTTCCACAGTCGCTTCAATCATGACCGGAACCAGTGGGCTTTTGACGTCGTTGGTCTTCAGGAAGATCTGATTACGGATCGTCCCAATCGGAGCGTCCGGAGCCACGGCGATACTCAATTGGTAAGTTGCGCCTTGTCCCTGACGGGCCAGCTGTTTGAAGTCAGCAGTGACATTCGAGTTGTTGTTCTCAATCCCGGTGATCGCCCAGTCGGGACGACCGGCGTATTCGATCGTGATGTCCTTGGCTGCTCCTGCACCCACAGGAATCCGACCGAAGTCAGCCAGTCCCGGTGTCAGGACGATGTCGCTGCGAATGTAGACATGGATCGGAAACTGAACTTCAGCGTACATCGGTGAATCGAACGTGACGAAGACCGTCGTGTTCTTTTCGCCCAGGAAGCGCTTCGTATCGATCGTGATTTCGAGTTCCGCTGTTTCCAGACTCGGGATCGTATTCTTGTTCACAGCACCCGCGGTACAGCCGCAGGACGTGCGGATGTTTGAGATGTGAACCGGTTGCTTATAGATGTTCTTGATCGTGACGCGCTGCTTGGTTTCTGCGCCACGGGCGACGAAACCGAAGTCATGTCGCTGTTGAGAGAACATTTCATTGGCCCAGTTCGGACCAAAGACATTCCCGGCCTCGGCATACTGGGCATCACAAATGACCGGGCAGACGAAAGTCAGCGAAATCAGCAGGGTGAACATCACAGGGAGACGAAACATGACGGTGCCTATCGTAGACAGCTTTTTCATCAGCGCTACGCCTTGGAAAGGGTGAGGAAGAGTGGCGATCCTTCATTGTTTTGAAAGTGGTCATCAGAAACGCTCACAAGCGTTCCTGCTTGTAACTGATCAGACTTCAAAGCAGTTTTGAAATCAGACCAGCAACATCACGCGACCAACCGACGTTGGTGGCGACTGGTGTCTGTCACGCGAGGACCGCCATCGCATCGCGAACTGTGAACACAACCTGGGTTGTATCATTAAGCAGAACGCATGCCTCGAAGGCGTGATATCGTCTGAGACGAAGTCTCCTCGATCTCCGCAAAACAGTCCATGTCGGTTTGACGAACCGGCGCGATACTCTGATCAGAGATCACGCGACTGCGGGTCGTCGCCCTGTAGCGACCGCAGATCCTTTGCGGGTGGCAGAACTCCATTGCGATCAAATCGAGACGATGAAGGGAACGCGCACGGATGCGCACTCTCTGGCCCGGAACTTGAGCTTTCATCGACCTGATTTCTCGCGGAAGGTTATGCGTCTGTGGGGGAAATGTCAATTCTCTATCATTTCCATGGGCCGCAGGTTATGCAGCTCCTCCCACTCGCACATTTTCACACCTCCTGATGTGTCAACTGATCGAACGCGATCAGTGGCCTCCCTCTGCCCGCCAAAACAAGGTCCCCACGTCATTCCTGTGGAGACTCTATTATGAAGACTATCCGGGCAGTTGCAAAAAAATTTCGCGTGCAATTTGGCAGGTCAACAGGCAATTTCGCCCCCTGGCAGGTGATCGCTGGTGCAACACGACGCGATTACCTATCTGGCCATTTTACCAATACTTCTCAAAGTGAATATTCCCTACCCCGTGATGCCCGTGTGGGAGCGTGAAGCCCTTCTCGACCAGGATCTGTAACATGCCACGCCCCTCCGGCCACTGCCAGGGTTCGTCATCCGTTTTCTTCATGATGTTGCTCGGGATGCCAATCATGTCAGGATTCCCGCACAGGAAGACATGCGTCCGGGCAGGATCAATCTCAAAGCCAAGCCACTCAGGCAGCTGTGCACTTTCAAATAGATTCTGCAGGTACAGCTTCCCAATATAACCAGGCGCCTGTGGATCGAGATTCTCCGGCTCCCGCGTCGTCAGCAGGCGATAGCGATAACGCGGATGGAGCGCTTCAAGTTGGCGGTGAGCTTCGAGATAGCCAGCATCTTTTTTCATGCGGACGCAACACAACGACGTGATCTGCCCGCGATGCCCTTTGGCAAGCAGCTCTGCCGTCATCGCATTATGAGGCGCTTCGCCAGTCCCAGTCGCCAGAAAGATGACGTTCTGATCCGGCAGCACGGGATCAGCCACGTATTTGCCGGTGATTTTATGCCCGAAGTGCAGCCTTGATCCCGGCTTCAAACCAAACAGGCGAGGCGTTAGACGCAGTCGGTCTTCATCACTGAGTCGGACGAGCGCGATGTAAAACTCGACATAAGGCAGCGTCGCGCAGGGCATGAGCTGGCCATTTTCGATCAGCGGGCAGGAGATCGAGTAAGCGCGCTGGATGATTTTCAGCTTGTCCTGCTCGGGCGGAACAAGGCCATCGATCCGCAGCTCGAACGGGCCAAAGCCAAGAGAAACGTACTGACCAGCATGATATTCCGGGATCCCGTCATCCGGTTTGACGCGGAGGATCATCAGGTCGTCATGCAGATAGCGGACATCCACGACGCTGGCGTTGTAATACTTCTCGATGAAGGCAGTCTGGTCGGTCGTCAATTCGGAAGACAACGTCGTCACCGTCATGATGGGCTCCTGAGCGAGTACTGGACGTCTTGTGTTCCTGCAGGAGAGACAAGACACCATCCTCACGACAGTGCCTGGAACTCAACCCGTCTCAGAACGCATGGAATTTTACCGATCCATGCCCGACGGGTCGACAGCGACTTCCGGTTTTCAGCCATTTTAAAGCAGGAGCAAAGATGACAGACGGTGGAGATAACCTCCTCCGCTCAGGCTTTCTTCTGCCAGTACCCGCGAACAATATCCGCCATCCGTGACGCAACAGCATCATCGGGCGAACTTACGACCGACGGAACCAGTCGGGTTGCTTCATCGATATCGCTCGTCATCGGGCGATTGGTCGCGACAGCGGGGGCAGCAGCAACAGCAACCTGCTGAGTATTGTTGGCGTAATGGGTATCTCCGGCGACTTCGTCACTGGCGATCGCTGATTCGCCCGAATCACTCAGCCAGTCGGCAATCTCATGATCCGAAGCAGACGGAGATCGGTCCGCGCGAATGTTTCCCGCAGAAGCGCGATGCCCGACGACAGCTGCTTTCTTGGCACCGGCGAGTTCAAAAATCATCGGGCCGATGTGCAGCGTATCGCCCGGGTTGAGCAGGGTCACGCCATTGATGACCATCCCGTTCACGAATGTCCCATTGCGACTGCTCAGGTCACGCACGAGGACATCCTTGCCCTGCTTCATAATGACGCAGTGTTCGCGACTGACTTCCTTGGAAGCAATCCGGATCTTGCAGGTTTCGTCTCGTCCAATGTAGACCTCAGGTTCAGTGATTTGAACCTTATGCCCCTTCAGCTTGCCCGTCGTCACGATAAAAGTTGCCATGATTCGCCCGCCTCATTCTGGCTTCGTCGATGAAATGGCCCGCCCGGGAAGAATTCAAAACGCGATCCGAGTCGGCGTTTCAAAACATGTCCAGCGAGGTGGCGATGATGGATGAGTTCGTTCCGTCTCGTCATCCAAATGACGTCCGATCATGCCTTGCCGAACTTGCTCACTATAGCAGACCGCCTTTGCCACTTCATCACGAATCTGGCGGTTTTCCCGACGTTGCGCGGCGTCGGATAGTCGTTTCAACAGGTATTCAGAATTTGATTCGACCGACTGATTGCGCGATCGGCTGATGTGAATAGGGCCGCCGGGACTCGAACCCGGAACCAACAAATTATGAGTTTGCTGCTCTAACCGATTGAGCTACAGCCCCTTTTAAAATCCAACGCCAGACAAAAGCATTCACCACCAGGGCTCGAAGGACACTAAGGTTCACAAAGTAAGAATAAATGGTGCTTTTCTTCTTGTTCGCCTGCAGAGCTTCGTGAAACTTTGTGTTCTTCGAGCCTTCGTGGTGAATCCCGGTCTCTGGTCACGAAATATAACAAAACGACCGGCGAGTGAAAATCAGGTTCGCCATTCTTCACGCCTGATCGTCTGCAAACAGACGATTGGCCGTCTTCGCCAGTTCGGTAATTTCTCGCTGCACATCGACAGGCAACTGTTTCCACTGCTGGACCAGCTGACGCAGATCTTCTGGCAGGTTCCGGACAAAGTCTTCCGGGTGAGCCGAGGAGGGGACCGTATCGTCAGGACTATGCGATGGCGCCGCTTGATGCGACAGCGGTCGAGGGACATTCCGCGACGCTTCGAATCGCTCGCTGGGCGAAGGGGCCGTTGTCTGCAGGACCTGTTGGGCAATCGAGGGGACGATCCTCTCCAGGTGATGCTCGCGATGAACATCCAGCAGACGGGCTCGCGCCTGTCGATTTCGTAGTTTCAGCAGATGCGCAAAATCAAACTCCACAGGCTGACGAACGGAAAAGTCAGCCATCGCCGCTGCAAATTCTGACAGCGAGGCAAACCGCTTCTCGGGCGATTTTTCCATCGTCCGCTGAATGATCTCCAGCAATTCCGTCGGGAGGCCGTCTACGAACTGCGTCAAGGCAGCCGCTTGCAGAGTTCGATGGCCGACAAGCTTGTCCTGATTGTTTTTCGCAGGAAACGGAATGCGTCCGCAGAGGGCGTAGTACAGCGTACAACCCAGGCTATAAAGATCCGCGCGACTGTCGACATTATCGCTGTCATGGGACTGCTCGGGCGAAATAAAATCGGCTGTTCCCAGACAGTCTCCCTGCAGCTTTTCCGCGAGGATTTTCTCGAGCGGATCATCGCCGACGAGGACCAGTCCGAAGTCACACAGCTTGACCGTACCGTCCTTCTCGATCAGGACGTTCGCGGGTTTGACGTCCCGGTGAATGGGCCCTTTCGAGTGAATGTATTCTAATGCCAATGCCGCCTGGCGGATCACCTCGCAGGCCAGAGGGTAGGGGACTCGTCCATCCCGCTCGACCAGTTCCTGCAGCGTGATCGCTTCCACGAGTTCCATCACGATGTAATCGATGTCCGAGCGATGCTGATAGCCCATCGCCTGGACAAGGTTTTTGTGTGACAGCTGCTTGCCGACACGTCCCTCGAAGTGGAACCGGATCTTGAGTTCCTGGTCGTCCAGTCCGCGATGGTCGCCGCGGCGCGTCAGGACTTTTAAGGCAAACTGCTCGCCTGTCTTGAAATTCTCGACCCGGTACAGCCAGCCCATTCCGCCCGTCCCCAGAAGTCCGAGGACGCGGTAATCATCGATAAACATCCCTTTTCGAGACGGAGAGATCAGGTCCGTTCGAAACGTGAATTCAAAGCCCGCAATCTGAATCCGGTCGCCGTCATGCAGTTTGGCAAAGGCAACCCGCTGGCCGTTGACCAGAACTCCGGTTTTCGTCCGCAGATCCCAGATGCGGAACTCTTTGTCGTCATACGAAATCACCGCATGAGCCGCGTCGACATCATGACTGACCAGTCGCAGGTGGCATCGTTCTCCCGATCCGATCAAAGTCGCCGATCGCAGAACGTTCTTCTCGACCCGTCGATCGCCCCCCTGCCAGCAGACAAGGAATGCGTACCCACGACGCTCCTGGGGAGCGTGGGCGTCGGAAGTCGGAGGTGTTTCGTGCGTGTCCATGCCATTACTCTTATGCAACGATCGGACCATGCTAGCGTCGTCTTTTCGCAGGTGACAGAACTTTTCCTGAAAAACGAATGCGAATCTCCCGTAAATGCCGGATAGGGGCTCAGGACACCGTCACAGCCGTTTAGCAGCCTCAACTCTTCAATTTGTCCCATTTGCCAACATTGCAAGAACACCAATTGACACAAACGACAAAATTGTAAATGTTACCTCAAGATTTGACGGACCGACCTACCACACATCCCCCCTTCGGCGCTCCTCAATGTCCTGCCTTGTGAAGAGTTATAGCCATTCCAACGACTATAAATCCCCCGAATCGCCACGTCTGGATCACGGATTGCTTCAGACTGACAGTGACTGAGTTCAGCAGACTCGACCTCAATACGGGTCAGGACCTGCCAACTCAGTTGGATACGAATTCTGTTTCAACGACGAACAGGAACAAATAAATGTCATGGACGACACGCGCAACCGCGCACATTCGACAGTTTCCAGTTTCAAAAACACTGCAAACACTTCTCATCCTGCTGACCGTTGCTTTCATGCCCAATCTGGTCGTCGCAGCAGCTGCCCCGTATCACACGACCAACTTCACCATCTATGCAGAGTCGGCAGAGGTCGCTAAAGAAGTCGGCGACAAAGCCGAGTATTGGCGTAAAGAGCTGTCTCAGGAATGGCTCGGCAAGGAAATGCAGAATTGGTTCCGACCCTGCCCGATCAAGGTCAAGGTTGGCCGACTCGGTGCGGGCGGCGTTACGACATTTTCCTTCGACCGTGGCGAAGTCTTTGGCTGGAACATGCAGGTTCAAGGCACACTCGAACGGGTCCTCGACTCCGTCCTGCCTCACGAAATCACCCACACGATCCTCGCCTGCCACTTCCGACGCCCGCTGCCACGTTGGGCCGATGAAGGGGCCTGCACCCTGATTGAACACGAGTCGGAAAAAAGCCGACAGATCAAACTCCTCGGCGAAGTTCTCGAACAAGGCGACCGCATCCCCCTGCGTCAGCTCTTCTCGATGACCGAGTATCCCAAAGACATGCACAACGTCATGAAACTCTACGCCGAGGGGTATTCCGTCTCGGATTATCTTGTTCAACAGGGCGGACCTCGTAAGTTCCTGGCCTTCATGGAACTGGCTCACCAGGAAAACTGGGACAAGGCCCTCAAGACGCATTACAACATCGACAACGTTGAATCGCTTGAGAAATACTGGACCAAGTGGACCGTCGCCGGCAGTCCTCGACTGAACGATCTAGAGGGCACCATGGTCGCAGAAAACACCCAGACACCTGCAGTGACCGCCAAACCAGAACCGCCCATCGTCCGCGGCCAAAGCCCGGAACAGCCCGCCGTCGCTGTTCGCACGACCTCAACCGCCAAAGCCAGCCGCCTGGACCTGATGCTGCCAGTCCTCGTCCGCGAAATCGAGAATTGATTTTTGTTTTTGATCTCTTGTTTTGGTCTCATGGGTAGCCCGGGTTGTCCCAACCCGGGCGTGCCGCTTCGGCACGAGAGAAACACAGAAATGGGCGTCCAACGCGCAACCGAAGGTGTTTCTTGCGGCTACGCCGTCCGGGTTGGGACAACCCGGACTACCCGCTAAAGATACTCTCAACCATTTGTCGACGTCGTCGACACCACGTTCCCCGGCGTGATGAACTGCGATTCCAGTTCTACAAGCCGACGAAGACCGTCGAGTTTCTCCGTTTCCTCCAGCGTCTTCAAATTGGCCGCGAGAGCAATCGACTCCAGCCAGTATTTCAGACGCTCTAGTTTGACGATCTGAAGATCACACGACTCGCTCTCTTTGGCGAGCTTGTCGATGTCCTCCAGTTCCAGCTGCAATTCCAGGTAGCTTTCGTGTTCGACGATTGCCTTGCGAATCTCGTCACCGTCTTCTGCGAGGATCTTGGAGACTCCCGGGTTCCAGGCATTGGAGACTTCCGGCCAGCGCTTCCTGATCGTGCCCGCAATATCGCGCTTGATGTTTCCAACTGTCTGACGATGACGACGCAGATTCGCTTCAAACTTCTGCTTCTCGGCTCGCTTGGCTTTGATCGCCTCATCGACGTCTTTCTCGCGGTCTGTGCCCGTCAGCTGGAACTCCTTGCTGAGTTCTTCAATGACCGTCGTTTCGCATGGTCCAGCCTGAGCCAGTAGTTCCGTGATCGGCGAGCCTGAAGTCAGAAGTCCATCCTTGCCTTTCGTCTTGGAGACCTGACGCAGATAGATATCAGACGTCCGCACGGGAATATCGATCGTGTCGGCATGAATGACGGTGTAAGCATGCGCTTCCAGCAGTGATGTCCGGCCGTCGTGATCATAGTCTGGCAACGTGACTGACTGCCCGGTTCGAGATTCCCCGCAGAGCGCCTCGAAGAAGTACGATGAATATTCACGATACTCCGCTTCATTCACATTCGGCGTGCACCCGGCCGCCACCCGATCAGGGACTGTCGAGAAGAACCCGCAACGAGGATGTTTGGCCAACCCATTATTCGGATCGCCCCCCGCGAAGACGAAGTTGCCGAACCCGCCGCTGTAGCATTGCACCATGATCGCGACAACCGGGACATCGATCGACAACTCATCGAGTTTCTGTGTCCACTCAACCACCGACAGGTCGTTGTCGTTCCACAAGTGCATGATGTTGTTGGCAAACTTTGACGGACGAGCGCGACCCCCCTCTGCGGAATCACTACTGCTGTTGGCCCCGATCCCGATGTTCGCCTCGACATTGCCAAAGCTCATACGGAAGGTTGACTGACCGTCGCGTTTGGCTGGCCCGCCGTGACCGGTAAAATAAACGATCAGACGATCCCCTGGATTCAGCTCGGTCGAGAGATCTTTCACCGTCTTCTCAATCGTCTCGGGCATCGCTGATCCATTCACAGCGGGAAGCGAACTCGAACGGTAGCTTTCCCGAATTCCATCCATCGAACCGACAATGTCTGCCAGCAGAAGTCTGGCATCATCCGCAGGATAGACCGCTTCATATTGCAGATCGCGTGCAGGATCGCCGCCGTCGGAAAAGAGGATCTTCTGATCGATCCCCTGCAGCTTCATTCGAGCCAACGCCCGTTGCAGGTAGCGGACATTATTCTCCAGTGAAATCTGATTGCTGTTGAGACTTGGCCCGCCTCCAATCGTCAGGAGATGGTCGTCCGCGTGCGCGGAACTGGAAACAGCCAGAAGAAGACCTGCCAATAGACACGCAGAAGCACGATGCACAGACATAATCAGGCCTACTGTTGAAGATCGAGTGAGTGTGTTCAGAGTGTGAAGGACGACTGCGCCTGGCGTCCTTCCGGTCATTCAAACAGCGAGACGAACACGTTCACTTTGCAAGAATCTTCACGCAATCTTAAAGCAACTCGCGATCAGTTAGCAAACTGATACTGGAAATGTCGTCGTCCTTTTCACATCACGTCGCCAATTTTTACCAGCTTAAATGTCAGCTCGCGGATCCGCTCCTGGATCTTTTCATCCGCCAGAATCGTCTCTTCGCCATACTCAAAGGCATGGTTGGTCGCATACACAAACCGCGGAATCACCAGGCAGCGAAAATCGAGCATCAGCGAATTCGCAAGTCCCATGACCCCCATGTAACTATTGTGCCCACCCGCTGCACACAAAAAACCGATGACCTTATCCCGCCACGCCTGCCCGGTCAGTTCGATCAGATTCTTCGCCGCCGCATTGACGTCATAATTGTAAATCGGAGCCGCGATCAGAATGCCTTTCGCCCGGACAATCAGATCCCGAATCGGCAGCACAGCTTCATGGCCATAACAGTCTTCCGCATTACAAAACGGCAGCGACGTCTCCTTGAGGTCCACAAACACCACCTCATCCGTCAGCTGCTCCAGCTCCTTAACAGCCTTCCGCGCCAACACCCGCGACAGACTTGCTTCCCGAAGCGACGTGTTGATGACCAGATACATACACTTCCAACTTTCTTGGGCCTGATTTCGTAGGGTCCGCTGTGCGGACCGTCAATGGAGACTCACTATCGGCCCGACATACACATTCTTACCGAAGGACAACTCGCACGGTTTTTCACTTATGAAAGTCGATAAACGGTCCGCACAGCGGACCCTACTTATGCCCAACCCGGCAGTGACGTCACCCAGGTTTTCGCGTCATCCCCTGCGGTCATCTGCAGCTTCAGTTTCCACGCATGTAGACACATCGGCGGCGAGTTCACATCCAGCGTCTGCGTTTCCGCCATCTGTCCCCCCGGCAGGTACGAGGGATCGCCTACGATTGGCAGCCCCAGATGCCATAGGTGGACACGGATCTGATTCGTCCGACCGGTCAGCGGGCGACACTCGATTAACGTCGTCCCATCATCAAATCGTTTGACGACGGTGAAGTCGGTTCGCGATGGCAATCCATTCTCATCCACCACGCGCAACCCACCCGGACTTGGCTCCGCACTGATCGCTGCGTCGACGGTGAACTCGTCGCTGGTTGGCGTTCCCTGCACCCGCGCCAGATAGGTCTTCTCCACTTCGCCACGCTCGAACTGTGTTTGAACAAACGCCGCAGCGACACGGTCCCGGGTCAGGATCATCACCCCCGAGGTATTCGCATCGAGACGGTGAGCTGGTCGCAGCGTATCGGCGACATACACCAGCTTCAGCAGATGGACCAGCGTATTCTTGTGGAACCGCCCGCACGAATGCACCGGCAGCGGAGCCGGCTTGTTAACGACGAGGACATGTGGATCTTCGTAGATCAACTCGATGTCCGGATTCACATCGGGTTCAGCCAGTTCCGGCATAATGCGAATCAGCCGATCGCCCGCCCGCACGGTCTGGTCCAGCGTCGCAGCCGCACCACGCAGCAACAGGTTTCCCTGCTGAATAATCGTCTGCCACTCATCACGACGAATCTGCGGATGACGAGCCGAGACGAAGTCGAGGACGTTCAAACCATCATACGTCTGCGAGACATTGACCGGCCGATGATTCACATACGGCTGACTCCCCGGCAGCGGTCGAACCCGATCGCGCAATTGCTGCTGATGCTTCCTGAGCAGTTCCTCCGGCGCAATCTTCGGATGCTTCTTTTCATAACAGTGAGGACAAGACTCCCCCGGTGAGTACAGCGACGAAGCCTGCTCTTCCTCCGTCAACGGCATCAGGCAGGCGTAGCATTGAGTCGTCGTCGTCTCTTGCAGCTTCGGGTCAACCGCGACCCGTTTATCAAACACGAAACACTCTCCGTCGTAGTGGTCGCCGCCGACTTCTTCGAAGTACTTCAGGATCCCGCCATCGAGCTGATAGACGTTCTTGAAGCCTTCCTTCTCCATGAACGGGCCCGCTTTTTCGCAGCGAATCCCCCCCGTGCAGAACATCACAATCGGCTGGTCCTTCAATTCCCCAGGCAGGTTGCGGACAGCTTCCGGAAACGTGCGGAAGTGACGAATCGGCAGGGTCTTGGCGTTCGTGAAGGTCCCCAGGTCGTATTCGTAATCATTGCGCGTATCGAGTAGCGTGACTGGTTTGCCTTCGTCCAGCCACTGCTTCAAATCGACCGGCTTGATCTTGCGCGACGTGTATTCATGGGGCGCGATCCCGTCGACCCCAAACGCAATGATTTCTTTCTTGATCTTGATCAGCATCTTGCTGAATGGCTGGTGATCGCTGAAGCTTTCCTTCGGCATAATATCCGCAAGCGCCGGCTCGGCCCGCAGTTCGCTGATCAGGGCTTCGACGGCATGGCGCAGTCCCGCGACGAAGAAGTTGATCCCTTCTGGGCTTAGCAGAATCGTCCCCTTCAAACGCAGTGTCTGGCATAGCTTCAGCAGACGGGCTTTCCGCGCCGGCAGGTTATCGAGAGCTGCGAACTTGTAGCAGGAGATATTCAGAATCTCATCCGGTCCGTACTTCGCAGACACGCGAGAATTGACGGATGGAGCAGCAGGCAGGCTGGTCGTGGTCGCGACATCAGCGTTCACGGCAATCGCTTTCCGGGAAAACAAAGAGCAGGAATAAAAAAACGCCCCGAGGCCGCCTGGAACTCAGGACCACCGACGGGGCGTGTGCATTATAAGAGCCGCTGAAGGGATTTGAACCCCCGACCCATGCTTTACGAAAGCATTGCTCTGCCAGCTGAGCTACAGCGGCGGCTTTCTCACACTATAAATCATCCCGCCAGGAAGACAAGACAAACCGGCTGCAGGTTCTTCCGCCAACCACTGATTTAAAACTCAATGTAACCTGTTGCTGCTTCTGCAATTGCCCCTATTCTCCTTCTCATCAGCCATCAGACCGCTATGATCATTTTTCCCATTCATGACCACTATTCAACACCAGAATCCAACCTCGGATGAACACGAATAGACACGGATAAATCGTTTCTCTGAAAGACCTTATGATTCTGGTCTTCTCGGCTTCCTCATTTTATCTGTGTGCATCCGTGTTCATCCGTGGTTCCTCTCCTTCTCGGTGATCTCTGTGTCCTCTGTGGCAAGATTCTCCAAATCTCAACCGGATTATCCGACATGATCAAATGCGCCGCCTGCCAGATTGATATTCGCTTAGGTGACATCGAAGGCAACCTGGAGAAGATGTTCGCCTTCACTCGCGAAGCCGCCGCTAATGGCGCGAAGATCATCGTCTTCCCGGAAGCCTCCCTCTCCGGCTACTGCTTCGACACCCTCGAAGAAGCCCTCCCATACGCCCAGGACCCCAACGGCGAAATTACCCGACGAGTCACCACCCTCGCCAAAGATCTCGAAGTCCACATCATTTTAGGCATCCTCGAACGCGCCAACTCTCGCTCCCCGGATCGGCCAATTACGCCTCGTCGCACCGATTGCGACGGAACGCAATACCGCCAATTACCAATTTCCATCTTCAACACCGCCCTCCTCATCGGCCCCGACGGCCTCGAATACGCCTATCGCAAAATCCACCTCCCCTACATCGGCGTCGACCGCTGGACCACTCCTGGGGACCGCCAGCCGAGGGTCGTCGAAGCCCGCGGCCTTCGTCTCGGCATCAACATCTGCTACGACCTCGCCTTCCCCGAACTGGCCCGTACACTCGCCCTGCTGGGAGCCGATCTGATCGTCCTGCCGACCAACTGGCCGCCACACGCCAAGATCATGCCCGAGAAAGCCGCCCCGACACGTGCCATGGAAAACGGCGTCTATTATCTCGCCTCTGGACGCGTCGGCTTGGAGCGGGACTGCCAGTTCCTGGGGCATTCCCTGATCTGCGATCCGTCGGGCAAGTTCCTCGCAGAAGGGGACGGCATCAGCGAAACGATCCTCTACGCCGACATCGACCCTGCTCGTGCCCGCAATAAACACGTCGTCCGCATCGCCGGCCAAAGCGAACTCCACCGCTTCGGCGACCGACGTCCCGAGTTTTATGGCGAAGTGATCAAGCAACATGATCAGCCGACGCCGCACGTTTTGCCTCGGTAAGGCGAGCGGGGAGCGTCAGCTCCCTGTGTTGCGGGAAATTCAATCGAACTCACTCGTTGAATACGAAGTCAGGCTCAGCACAACATCCGCCATCTTGTAGTATTCAACTCGCTATGGAATCAGTTAGCACAGGGGACAGGGAGTTAACACTCCCCGCTCGCCTAAAACACCGTAAACATCAACATCTGAGCCGAACGAATGAGAAAGCGACGTTCATCGTCTTTGATGTGACCGCGTTTCTTGATCCCCAGTGCATAGTTATGCGCCTGGCTGACGAAGAACTTCTGGGTCGCGCCGAGTTGACTGGCGCGCTCGGGTTTGACCAGTTCGTTGGTGACACGCAGCAGCAGGTCGACCTCTTCCATGCCGGTCTGTGGTTTGTCGGTCCATGTCGGGACGACCGGCGCATTGGCCAGGCTGATGACTAATTCTCCCATCATCTCGGAGATCGACGCGAGCTTGCCGTATTCGATTTTATCCGGTGTATCGTGTCTGGTGTGATAGTCGGGATGTTCGCCGGTGGAGAAGAACAGAAACGGAATATCGGCATCGCGAAAGGCCCCATAGTCGCTGCGTGTGCCAATCAGGTCGACCCCCATGAGGGCATATTCCAGCGTCTCATCAATCTGCAGATCCGAGAGCATCGGACGGACTTCCGGCGATCGTTCGCTGCCGACGATAAACACAACCGGCAGGTCGAGACCACCCAGCGACCGGCCGATCATGTCGGCTGTCATGAAATACTTGATCGCTTCACGAGGGCAGGGGGGATGGGCCAGAAACCAGCGCGATCCAATCAACCCACGTTCTTCCAGATCAAATGCGACGAAGATCACACTGCGAGCCAGTTTGCGTTGAGACAGCTGTTTGGCAACTTCCAGCAGCATCGCGACTCCGGAGGCATTGTCATCGGCGCCGGGGAAGTACTCGTCCTTGTTGATTCCAAGGTGATCGTAGTGAGCCGAGATGATGATGACTTCATTGGTGAGAAGAGGATCGGACCCCGGCAATATTCCTGCGACGTTGTGCCCTTGAACGGTTCGCTCGCCTTTGAGATCCGGTGCTCCCGGGATTGGCTGGAAGTACTGGCCATTTGGAAACAGCGGCTTTAGGCCCGACTGGACGAAGCTTTGATGGATATAGGTCGACGCCAAAGGTCGGCCGTTCTTCCCCCGTCCCTGCAGTTCCGGAGACGCCAGATACATCACATGCGGTCGGACATCGTGTTCTGTGATCGATAGACGCGGACGGACATGAACTTGCGCCGTGGCATCGACTTGAGGAGGAGTCGGAACCTGGAAGGGAACCTGTTGAGCTCGCAGGGCTGTCTGGCCCGATTGCAGGATCAGAAGGATTGCAAAAACAGGCGTCATCATGCGGAACAAAGTGCCGCTGCGAAAATCCTCATCGGTTCGTTTCCATCCGTGGTTCATGCTCAATCTTTCTCCGGACAAAGTTGGATTGCAGAGGTCACAGAGTTGAGCAGGAAGCGATGACTTTCTGAGGCTCAACAGTCTCACCGTCTCAATCACTGTGTCTATGAATTCGGCAAAGGCTGGCAAAGGTTTTCTCCGTGACCTCGCCTCCCCGCCGCGTGCTCGGCGTTCCTGTCTTATTGTTACTTCTTCCCGCGAGTCGTCGGCGTTTGCGGGGCGAGGCCTTGGAGGGCTTCCGCAGAGATGGCGTGGACGAGTTGCTGGCCGAGGTCGTCCATTTCGAGAACCAGGCGGTCGATTCTCGTGTTCAGATACAGGTACATGATGACGCAGGGAATCGCGATCACCAGACCGACGGCTGTCGTCAACAACGCCAGCCCAATCCCCGCAGCCAGGAGTTCCGGCGAATCCGCCATCGCACCACCAGCCATCCCATTGAACGAGACAATCATCCCCCAGACCGTTCCGAGCAGGCCGATGAGAGGACAGACGGTTCCAATCCCGTTGATGATTCGCAAGTGTGTTCTCAACATACTGATCTGACGTTCGCCACCATCGATGATCGCCTGTTCGACCTCGACAGATGGTTTTCCCCACTTACGAACGCCATGGGCGAAGATCATCGCGACCGGGCTGCCATTCTCGACACACAGGTCCAAAGCTTCCTGAGGTTCGAGTTCACCTTCGGACAGGTGAGCCAGAAACCGCTCGACAAAGGGCTTGGGAATCACTCGACCTTTTCTGAGGATGACCAGACGTTCCGTGCTGAACCAGACAGCGACAATCGTCGCGAGAATGAACGGAATCGCGAAGAAGTCGAGCGCGTAAACCATCTCCGCGACGTTCGTCGGGATGACCTGCTTTTTCTTGCTCGCATCCTCTTCGCCCGCGGCATTTTCCGGCGTCACAGCCCCGGCTTCATCGGCTCGTTGGGGAGCATTTTGTTGCGCATGGCTGACGGCTCGGATGGTTCCTAAAACCAGGACTAGCAGGATCAGGCAGCGCGCAATGGTCTTCATGCGTTCGGTATCAAATCGTGAGGAAAAATGAGGGGTGAACGATCATTACCTTAATGGATTCCAAGAGTTACCGCCAGAGGAGTCGTTCGATTCCCCAAGGGGGCTGCCGAGAGTCTCATCATCCTTGTCAGTTGTGTTCACGCGTCATAACGAGACTGGCCACATTATCATTTCCCCACCCAACTTCGAGAAAATTTTCTTTCCCTGGCCCCAAGGAGCACTAGAATAAACGATGGTCTGTTCGACGACTGGCCGTTCTTCCAGCCTCGAACATTCCATTCCCTTCTTCTGATCCTGATGACCACCTCGGAGCGGGCGTTCTCCGATCCACGTCGCCCTCATCTCGGACCGTACGGGCCAGTCAGTAGGAAACATCTCGATGTCAAACGCTCAGCTCAGCCTGACGCCCGATACCTCTCCGAGTGGAGCCTGGCGCAATCTTCTTCCCAACGGACCGGTCGATCTGGTCGCTTCCCGCGTGTTCGATCGAGAGCTTTTCTCCGTCTTGACGTGGTGCTGCGTGCTTCTGGTCGGACTGGCTGCCGATATCATCTGTCAGTTCATGGGCTGGCTGCCGGAACATGCTGTCGTGACGGCCTGCATCTTTCCTGTCATGACGATCCCGGTCATGGTCCGCATCTTAAAACTTGGCGACCGCGGCGGCACTCCGATTCCCTACCGCCCCGCGATCTGGGGCTCAGCCTTCATCATCCTCGCCGCGATGATGGACCTCGGCTGTACTCTCATGATGAGTCCGATGCTCGAAGATGAAGGCAACATTTACCTGCGACGCCTTCTCGATGCAGGCTGCGCGATCGAGTCGGTTTACGTTTACATCTTCATTACTCAGGTTCTGTTCGTCTCGATGTTCGTCATTGTCTGGGTCTCTTTCCTGCAGCATTACCCGCTGCTGGTGCAAAGCATCGTCGTGTCCGACCCGCAGACGCCCGTCGAGTTCCTGAAGTCCGCGACCGGCGGTGCCCACCTGACCTGGCGTCAATGGATCATCCCTCTTAGACCCTCGGAAGTCCCGCTCCTCTATCATTGCTTCTGGTTCGCTGCCGTCGGCGTCATCTTCGGCATCAGCATCTTCCGCTACTACGCGGCGCTCGAATGGCTGAGCATTGTCCCCGTTTCGATTGAAGGACGCATCATGACCGCGTCACTGGGGATCGCCGGCTCGCTGCTGGGTTACCTGTATATCCTCCACCAGGAAAGCCGCTACCAGATCCGTCAAGCCACCATCCGCGCCCACTCCGGCCAGTAATTCCTCATCCGTTGTGGGTGTGCCACGGCCGTGTCGGCCGTGTAGATGGACGCTCATTGCGCAATGCACGGCTGACACAGCCGTGGCACACCGGCATATTCGCAGCACTTACTTCTTCAGCTGTGTCGCAAGCCGTGTTTTGAGATCACTCAGCCCGTCGAGCTTTGCGTCGAGAAAACTCGCGATCGTGGCGTCTTCAAAGGCGCCCAGGATATCCCCCAGTTTGTCTTTCGCCTGAGCGCGAAAGTAATACGCCGCCCCGACCCGATTGTCCCGTTCGATCGCCAGGTTGAAATCATCTAGAGCCTTCACTGCCTCTCCCTGAGCGAGCAGCAGCTTGCCCCGATTGAAGTAGCCAACCGAAACTTGAGGCTGCGACTCAATCAGCTGATCAAGGTCTTCTTTGGCTTCGTCGTACTTCTTCTGATTGAGCAGCAACACCGCGCGATTATTGCGAGCCTGGAATCGCTCGGGATCGATCTCAAGAGATCTGCTGTAATCAGCGATCGCTTCGTCGACGTGCTTGGCGGCTTCATGAAAAACGCCGCGATCATAATAGAGAACTGGATTTTTAGGATCTTTCTCGATCACCTGCGTCATGATCGCGATCGCTTCGTCGTACTCGCCACGTTCTTCGTGAATATAAGCCTTCTCGACGAGGACCTCCGGCAGAGCCCTCTGGTCCGTACAGCCAACAACGAAACTACACAGCAGTAAGACACAACCAGCCAGCCCGCGCATGTGAAAACGATCCATTTCTTCAGTCATTAAATTATCGCTGCAAAGGGCTCAAAACCAGGAGAAGAAGTGAACCACGGATGAACACAGATAAGAGAGGATCGAGAACATTACGGAGTCATGACTTTTTTTGATCGGCGTGAATCTGCGGTTCAAATGGTTTTTTCTTCATCCGTGTGTCTTCGTGTCCATCCGTGGTTAGTTTCTCTCACTCCTTCGGAACAGGCATCATGAACCCGCCCGGGTCACTATCCAGCAGATGATTCAATGGCTGCTCGGCGTGATGCATGGACCAGCTGATCTGCTCATGAAGATCGTTCTGCTGATACGGAATCACGAGCACACGCACCGTCGGCGAGAGCATCAGCTTATCCAGCAGGTCGATTTGACTGACCTTCACCAGCATCACACATGCGACTCGGTGAACTGATAATCGCTCGATCATTGTCAGGACCTGGGCTGCTTCGTGACGAGGAAGCAACTCCAGCGAAACCAGTGAAGAGGCATAGGCACCGTCCATCAGTTTGGCTTCAAACTCGACGACCGAAGTCGCTTTCTGAACGTCAAAACCGAGACGTCGCAGTCGATTGATGTCGATGGTCATCGCGACATGCTTGCCCGTCTGCTCCAGTTCCAACAGAAGAAGACGATGTGTCGCGGCTTTATAAACATCCGAGCCGCCGGTGAACTCATAGCGTGCAGAACTCGGGCTGACCAGTCGCACGAAGAATCGCTCGATCTGACGGATCTTCTGCGGACGCACAAACGCGAGATAGCCATAGATCATCGCGATCCCAAACGTCGGCATCCCCATGCACAACGCGATCCCCAGGTGCATCCCGATCCCGAGCAGCAGATACAGAGGGCGGAACCACTGATTCCAGATGAGGAAGAGAAAGCTGATTTCAAACAGGATCGTCAAATGCGTCGCAAACTCCAAAATCCACGGATAGTTCGCCAGCCAGGTCATATCGATCGACTGGTATTCCGCGTTCGCAATCGCCATCCACATCGCCTCGCCGTTCCACCAGGCTTCGCCGAGCATCTTGGAACAACCAGCTGCAAAATAGATGACTGCATAATGCACCTGAATCAGACGAGTTCCCAGACGGGCCCGAGATGTCTTTCGAGGAGCATGGAAGGCAGACTCGTTTCTCCACAGACGTCGCAGCACCTGATCGACGGAGTATGCACCGCCACATCCGCCGATCGCCAGGTAAAGTGTCTGTAAGGCGAGGATCTGATCGAGTCCGTAGTTGGCAATCAGCGCGCGGTTTGAATTGGAGATCGTGATCGCAAACGCCAGGACACTCGTCACAGGAGTGGCCAGCCCAATCATGTAGGCAACCAGAATCACCAGGCAGATTGTATGAGCCATCCGCAGCTGGTCATCGGCGACGAAAGACCACAGCGACACCGCCGTCGAGTCTTCCGTCAGCGAAGACAACGCCGCTTGAGACATCCAGCCCGTCGACCCGAAAAACTCTTCGAGCTGCAGTCCCCACACAAAATGTGTGTAAATCAGCATCCCACCCACAAGCCAGCGCATGACCGCCAGATGCTCGCAGGAACAAGGCTGAAACCAGAATTGTTCCCAGTTGGTAAACAGGGTTTGAAACCAGCCGGAAATTCCCGCCAGAGGACCGCGTTTCATAGACGCTCCTCCACAAACTGATCGCGATGGAATTCCCCCACCACGTCTTCATGGAACAGCGATCGATCATCCAGCGAACGTCCCGCCAGAAATTCGATCCGCGAAGGCAGGTCATGAAAAATCTTCGTGACGACGACGTCCTGAGCCCCATTCTGCAGACATAGTTTTCGGGCAAACGATCGTGCCCAGATCGGCTCCGCTTCCGTCGGACCATTGCCCAGGAATTCAGACATCATGAAATAACGGTGATAGAGAAGTCTCGGCTCGATCTCGCTGGTGGGAAACCGCAGCGTCTGCTGCTCGCCGTTCGGAAATGTCATATCAAACGACAGAAGATTCGCACCGCCAGGCTGCGGGGAAAAGTATTTCCAGCCATGGTTCATATAGAGCAGCTGCAGGTACGGCACCGCGACCACCGAGCTGCGTTGCTGAAGTTCCGAAGACGGGTAAATCGAAATCGGCCCCGCGACGATGCAAAACAGATGAAAAACCAACCAGACGTTGACAAGCAGAAAGCCAAGTTTAGACAGCGATATCATCATGATGGCCAGAAGTGATAAGGCAGGACCCGGAGTCGGAAGCTGGGTAATATGCACAACTTGAAACGATAATGGCGGATCGCCATCTTAGTCCCGACGCCGTCCACTTGCGAGAATCTTCTGTGGTCCGGACGACATTTTCCACCAAGCTGTCTCTCCCAACCGGACAATCTGGACATCGTTTGTTAGCTAAACACCCTTCAAGTCTTTCAGAAGACTCGACGCTGGTTTTTCCTGTCCCTTATAATCCCTCCCACCTATAATCTCTCCACCCTGAACTTTCGATTTTCCCAACTCCCGTGCGGCGCGGTCTCGTCGATTCCAAACCCTTTATGAACATCGTCTTGTATCCTCACCCCGCTCTCCGCACAAAGTCGGTCCCCGTCACCAAGATCGACGCCAACCTCAAACGTACCGTCGAAGAGATGTTCAGTCTGATGTACGAAGCCAAAGGTATCGGGCTCGCCGCCAACCAGGTCGGCCTTCCCTGGCGATTGTTCGTCATCAATCTGACTGGCGACGCGACCAAGAAAGAAGAGGAGATGGTCTTCCTCAACCCGGAGATCGTTAAGCGCTCCCCCGCCACCGATGAAGACGAAGAAGGCTGTCTGTCAATTCCCGATCTTTACGGCCCGGTCACACGCTCTTCGAAAATCATCGTCGACGCGTTTAACCTTCAGGGCGAAAACTTCGAAGTCGAACTCGACGAACTGGCCGCCCGCGCCGTTCAGCACGAGTATGACCATATCGAAGGAGTCATGTTCACCGACCGCATGAGCGAATCCAACTTCCGCAACGTGGAAGGGGTCCTGGAACGCTTTGAACAAGAACACAAACGCGCCCAGGCAGCCGGGCATCTGAAGTCCGATGAGGAACTCAAAGTCGAACTCAAAGAACTCGCATCAAAGCAGGGCGGCTGATACAAACGCCATTTCAGCCAGCGAAGTCACAAGAGTCGTGCCATGCTCACAGCTTTGGGTGAGCATGCTGCTTCGTTTGACGTTGGAGCGTCCAGAACATGCTTGCTCAAAGCCGCAAGCATGGCACGTTGTCCCTTTCCGACAGATCCTTCACCCCTCTGTCTTCATTCCTAACTCTTGAGCCCTGCCAGCATCCCCGTGCTGTCCCCAAACCGATCCACGTTGGCCCCCGTCGCATTCAGCATCGACAGGAACAGATTCGCCATCGGCGTCTCGTTCGCCGCCTTCAACACAACGCCGTTCGTAACCGCCCCGTTTCCTTTGCCCGCCACCACGCACGGCACGTTCGCATGCCCGTGCTTGCGCCCGTCATCCATCCCGCTGCCGTAGCAGATGATGCTGTGATCCAGCAGCGTTCCATCTCCTTCGGGAATCGACTTCATCTTCTCGACGAATCGCACAAACTCGGCCAGCAGGAAGCGGTCGATCTTGCGAATCTCTTCTTCGCGGTTCGTGCTGTGAGTCAGCTGGTGGTGACCTTCCGAGACCCCGAGGTTGCGATACACCCGGTTCGTCTGTGCGTTCGCCAGCATGTAGGTCGCAATGCGCGTCGCATCGGTTTGAAACGCAATCGCGACGAGGTCGTACATCAAACGCAGGCGGTTCTCATGCGATCCCGGATCTTCAGGAGGCAGATACTCAGCCGGCACATCGATCGCGGGCATGGTCGAGAATCGTTCAATCCTCTGCTCGACATCGCGCACGCTCTGAAAGTATTCGTCCATCTTTGCCCGGTCACTGGACCCCAGCTGTGACTTCAACGAAGACGCACTTCCCGAAACAAAGTCGAGAATCGACTGCCTGGATTCAAGGCGTCGCGCCGTCTGCGGATCATTCGCCGCACCGCCGAACAGCCGCTCAAACGCCCGACGTGGATCAGTCTCTTTCGGCATCGGCTGCGTCGGCGAACGCCACGAGATATTGTTGATGTAAACGCAGCTGTACCCCGAGTCACATTGTCCCGATTCTTCGCCACGCTCGGTCCCCAGTTCGAGAGACGCCAGCCGCGTCTGCCCACCGACAGCCCGCGCCGCGATCTGATCGACCGACGTCCCCAGATAGACATCCTTCCCGCCCGTCTTCTTCGGCTGCGACTGCGTCAAATAAACCGCACCGCAACGCGCATGATCGCCCGCCCCATCCCCGTTGGCAAACGCTTTATCGACACGCAAGTTCGTGATCAACGTCACATCATCGCGCACACTCTCGAGGGCCGACGTCGTGTCGTTCAACGAAAACTCACGCCCCGACCCCGTCGGAGCCCAGTTATCCTGCACGACCCCGTTCGGAAAATAAACCCACGCCAGCCGCGTCGGAAACACCTTTGAAGCCATCGCAGCATCCCCCGCCATCACCTTCGCCGCCGGCCACATCGCCTCCAAAAACGGCAACCCCAACGTCACCCCCACACCCTTAAGGACAGTGCGACGAGAAAGGCTTTTGTGAGTCCAGTCAAACTTCTGTTTCATAATTCTGTTCCTCAGGAATGTCCCTTCTCCCCCGGGGAGAAGGTGGCCGAGTCGAACCTCTGGTTCGCATCTAAATACCGCGAGGTCGGATGAGGGATCGCGATAGGCAAGTGTACGGTTTCAAATAACAACTTACGCAACAGGCAGCTTCTTATCTCGAAGTATCTGTCACTTCCGTCATCCCCGGATCCCGACGCTGTAATCGAAACGGCCGTGACAACACGATCTGCTCCACCAGCGTCGAAAACTTGTACTTGTCTATTTTTAATCGGCTGACGATCTCTTCGACCGCCACTCGATCATAATATTCCATCCCACGTCCGAGTCCGTACGTGAGCATTTTTTCGGTCATGCACTTGGCGAACTCTTCTTCGCGACCACTCAAAATCTCGAGCAGCTCCATCGAATTGGAAAACGCCTCGCCTCCCGGCAGCGTCCCGCTTGGATCGATTGCTTTCCCCTGATCATCGACACGCCACTCGCCGATCGCGTTGTAGTTCTCAAGACCAAACCCGATCGAATCCATGACGCGGTGACACGACGCACACGTCTGATCCGTCCGGTGCAATTCCAACTGCTGACGCAACGAAAGATTCGGATTGCTCTCCTGCGTCGAATCGAGCGCACTCACCCCAGGCGGTGGATCGGGCGGCTTATCTCCAAGGATATTCTCCAACACCCAGCTCCCGCGCTTCGGCGGCGAGGTGCGGGTCGGATAACTCGATAACGTCAAAATGCTCGCATGCGTGAGCAATCCACTGCGTGGGACATTCGACAGATCGACCCGCTTATAAAGGCCCCCTTCGACATTATCGATCCCGTACAGACGTGCCAGTTCGTCATTGATGAAGGTGTATTTGGCCGTCAACAGGTCCTGCAGGCTGCGGTCTTCCCGCACAATCGAGGTGACGAATTGCTCCGTCTCCTGCTTCATCTGGATCTTCATCTTTGAGCTGAATTTGGGAAACGTCCTGGAATCGACCTGAACCCCATCGAGCCTCCGCAGTCCCAGCCACTGTCCGAAAAATGAATCGATAAACGCCTGCGACTTCGGATCTTTCAACATCCGCTGGGTCTGGTCACGAATGACTTCCTCATCCGTCAACTTCCCCTCGCGAGCCAGCGCCAGCAGTTCATCATCGGGCATGCTGTTCCACAAAAAGTACGACAGCCGACTCGCCATCGCCCACGAATCGAGTGGCTGGATCGCATCATCGCTCGCGCGATCCGTCAGCAGTTCCTTACGAAACAAAAACTCCGGCGATACCAGCATCGCTTGCGTCAGACGATCGATAACCGCAGGCGTCTCCATCCCGCTCTCAATAAGAGACTCTCCAAATCCATTCCATCGAGCCAGTTCTTCCTCGCTGACATCCCGTCGAAACGCGCGGGGGAGGGCGTCTTTCAGATAGGTCTCGACGCGTGACTTTGCAGGCTCATCAGATCGGCGGGTTGCTTTCAGATACGCAAGCGCCGCAGGCGGCATCGTCTCTTCCGCGATCCCTTTTTCGCGTCGCACATACATCGTCACCAGCCCGACCTGATGTGCTTCCCGACTCAGGAGATACCCTGTGTCCTCTCGAAACTCATCGAACTCATGCCCCAGAACATGCGCGAACCGCAAATCATGCTTGCCCGGCTTCACGTTCACCCGCGCTTCAATGTGATACGTCTTCACCTTGCCAGGATCGGAATCGGCTTCCAGCACCTGGGCAGCGATCTCTTCGCCATTCCAGAAGATTTTTGCTTTCGTCCGACCATTCAGACGCTCGATCTCTGCGTTTTCATCAGCCGGAGGATCTCTGCGTTCGGCGACCCGTGGTCGTTCGCCACGACGAAAGCGATCAAGCTTCGTCTCAGCGAACGACGGGCGAACTTCTACCTTCGCGCCGATCGTGTATTCCCCGGGCAGCGGTATGTTGGAATCAATAAACCCGACCGTTCCCGTCGCGACCAGCGAATACCGGTCGCCGACCCGCTGACGCGCGCCGTCATAGCCGATGTCGAGATGGTAGTAGCCGTAGTTGTGATTGTTACCTTCGAGGCGTCGCAGTTCACGCGTGACCGACTCCGCAGCATCCAGATAGGTATCCAGATGCAACGGCGAAATCGTCAGCACATCGCCAATGTTATCAAACCCATACCCTGCATCATCGGCTGGGAACTGAAACGACAGTTGCAACGACATCCCAAACAAATCACGAATCGTGTTGTCATACTCGCTGCGATTGAGCCGACGGACAGTCACGTGCCCCGGATCAATCGGCTTGGAAAAGTCGATCGTATTCAGCTGCGCATCCAGCCAGACGGAAACCGCATCGCGTGTCGCATCGTCCGGCCGGTCGCTTCCTGCTGGCGGCATCCCGCCTGAGCGGAGTTGTTTATGGACCTTCTTCCAGGTCGCCCGGTCCGCGAAAATGTCATCGACCGACTTGAACTGATCGACACGCAGATTCCCTTCCGAGTCATCCGCATTGTGGCAGTCCGCGCAGTATTTCGTGAGCAGCTGGTTGAACGCTTCCGATGTAACCGCAGGAGCGGCTTCCTCAGCGCGCGAAATGGAAGCGCAGCTACTTAGGAGCAGCGCAGCGAGCATCAACGTTCGAATCCATCGATTCATGCAGGCAGGTTCGTTTCAGGAGGGAAGGACAAGGGGCGGGCACAGCCATCGACATCACGATGGCCTCCAACATTCAACATTGTTTATCACTACTAGTATTTCGATCTTTTCTACCGGCTGTCAACAACGAATCTGAAACTTTGAATGTTTGAAAAGTGATTTCCCAAAAGGCTTTAGCACAATTCCTTCTGGAGACATTTTCCCGGAAAAATGAGACTGGTCGCCGACGTCATTTTCGATTCTTTTTCGGTCATCATGTTTCATCAGAAGGAGCAAAGAGATTTCACCACAGAGACACGGAGAGCACGGAGGAAGAGGAAACTTCGCATGGTCTCAGTTGAAAACTCCGTGTCCTCCGTGCCTCTGTGGTTAGCCTTCTTCTGGCTTCCAATCAGGGGGCAGTTGTTACCGGAAAGATCTGCGCCGTCATGAAATACGGTTTCCCGTCATACGTGACGACCAGCTCGGGAGCCCATTTTGCAATCTCCTCACGCTCGGTCTGGTTGAACGAGTCCAGCGGGCGGAAGAAGGGGTATCCCGGAAGTGCTGGCTTGAGGACGCCGCCAGCCACCAGATGCTCGAAGCGTTTCGGGGTCACGTAGTCGGTATAGCGGTAGCTGGTGCGGTAGCGCAGGATCTCGGCCCAGTTGACCAGGATGAACTCGATCTTGTTGTCGTGGAAGATCTTCTGAATCGAGGCCGTGTCTTTCATCTGCTTGTCCGCAGAGGGGAGTGTCGAGTCCTCCTCGCGCGAGGTCCAGTCTTCAAAGATCGAGCGATCGAAAACGGTGTTGTAAATCGGGCGGAACGTCGCGTCAAAAACCTCCGCCTCGCCGACGCAGAGCACATTCCCCTTGGTCAGTTCGTTGACCGCCATGACTTCCGGAGCCGTCAGCTTGCCGCTGCTTTCACGCATCTTTGTCAGGTCGAAAAGATAGCTATTGTCGCCCGACAGGCCGCTCGCGATGAATCCGAGATTGAAGACCAGCCCCGCGATCATGAACGGCAGGTATCTCCAGCGCTCGCCCTGGCTCATGAACGAAAACGACGCCCCTGCCAGCACACACGCAATCGGCTGCATCGGCACCCAGAAGCGGTCCAGGCGGTGCGTCAGTCCCCACCAAGCCAGGAACAAAACGCCCAGGTAGATCCACATCCAGCGAGTCGCGACCGAACGAACCACGAACGGCAGTGTCAGCATCGCGAACCCATAAACCAGCACGCTCTGCCAGTCGTTGACGAACGGGATGTCTTTGAGAAAGAACAGAAACGAGCCGACGGTGTGACTGTGGGGATAGTGGGCGTCCTTCCATTTCTGATCGAGTTCGGGCGACCAGTCCACCCCGCCGAAGACACTATAGAGCAGTGGATAAACCGGGTTCCCGGTTTCCACGAGGTTCTTTGTCATCCAGGGACCAAAGGTGATCAATGTCCCCAGAATGTAAGCAGTGACGATCATGACTCCGCTTCGGATGTTCGTCGTTGGCATGGCTGCCGATTCGGGGGGGCTGGAGTCAGTAGCTTCCAGGCTTGTCGAATCTGTTGGGAACAGATGAGACAGGAGCGCCACAACCAGCATCCACATCCCCATCGGGATCACGACCTGCACCATGCCAGGATATTTACACGAGACAGCAGCCCCCGCCAGCAATCCCGTTAGCAGCGCTTCCCGCGTGCAGTCGAGCCCCTTGAACCGGTTCATCGTCGTGACGACCGCCATCAGCAGCGTCGCCGCGACATAGCAGCTCAATCCTCCTTCGGTGTAGGCGATGATCGAGATGCGATAGGTCCACGGGGCCGTCAGGTAAATGAGCAAGCCCATCCAGCCGGCGAAGTTGCCGAAGAGGCGATTGGCGATCGCGAAGACCGCCAGTCCCGTCCAGATCGAGAAACTCGCGAGCACGAACTTGCCCGCTAGCGCCCCCCAGTACCAGTCGCCATAGATCACCATCGACGACAGCGTCAGCATCTCTGTCAGAAACGGGAAGGACGTATAGACATTATGAGGCAGCATCGTGATGACGCCGTTCTGGTAAAACTCCTTGGGCCCCTGGATGTGATATTCCTTCACATCAAAATCCGCTTCAGGCAGCAACGACCCGAGGAACGTCACGCCGACAAAAGCAGCCAGCGTCAGCAGGATGGCAAGTTTCGTAGTCGAGATGATCTCTTCGTTTCCCGATGAAGCAGGGATCAAGTTCTTCCAGCCTCCCAGCACCACGAACTCGGCTGCCATCGACAACATCAACAAGAGGATCATCAGCACTTGCGACAACATGCCCGCAAGCCCCAGTCCCAGCGTGATCAATGACCAGAGGCAAAGGCCGAGGGTGATGGAGATGACTTCCGATTCCAATCGAGTCAACGTCATCGGGGTTGGCTGGAGGCGATTCACGCCCCGCAGAGCCAGTCGTCCGATCGCCCAGCTTCCCAGGAGTAAAAAAATCCCAACTCCAATCATGGGAAAGCGTTGCGGCAGAAAGTACCAGCCATTGGGGGTCGGTTTCGCCTCGTAGTAAGGCAAAATCAGTTTGACCAGATAGATGTCAGGCAGGGTTTCCCACAGATCCATACGGGTCAATGGACGGTTGTTTGGCAGTTCCTGCGTGTAAAAGTACAGAAAGAACACCAGCAGGAAAACTAGGCCGAGCCAACTTAAGTGCTTTTTCTGGTTCACTTTATGATTTCCTGGGCAACCTGAAGGCGAAATTTCGCGGCTGGCTCTATGCGGGCGGTGACGAGATTGATTTTGATGCAGATTAGATCCAATTGATACGATAGCAGCAATTTCCACACGGCGGGAGAAAACGGGGGCGGCTGGCTGTCCTCTCGCATCAAATCGCGATAAATTGATGGTTTGCTTTCGGACACTGGTTGACGACGTGTTGACGGTTCGAACGCGTGCTTCTCAGGTTTTGCACTCATGTTACGCATCGGTATCGTCGGAGCTGGCGGAAATTGTCGGCTGAAACACATCCCGGGATTTCGCTCGATTCCCGATGTGAAGATTGTCGGCGTCTGCAATCGGACGCTGGCTTCGTCCAAGCAAGTCGCTCAGGAATTCGGCATTCCCAAGGTCTATGACGAGTGGCAGCAGCTGGTTGATGATAAAGAGATCGACGCGATCGTCATCGGCACCTGGCCGAACATGCACAGCCAGATCACCTGCGCTGCTCTTCGGGCCGATAAGCACGTCCTGTGTGAAGCCCGCATGGCGTCCAATCTTGACGAAGCCCGCCTGATGCTCAACCTTGCTTATGAGCATCCTGATCTGATCACTCAAGTCGTTCCCTGCCCGATGGGACTGGTCCATCACGACTTCGTTTCCAAGATCATTGCTCAGGGCTTCCTCGGCGAATTACGCGAAGTCGTCGTCATCGGTGCTGACGACATGTTCTGGGATTACTCGAAGGAAATGCACTGGCGTCAGGATGCAACCAAGAGTGGCCGCAACGTGCTGACTCTGGGCATGCTGCAGGAAGTTGTCAATCGACACTGCCCAAGTACGAGTCGCGTGTTCTCGCAGATGAAGCTGTTCGAGCCTCGGCGCCCATCCGCGGATAAGAATCAGACCCTCGTTGACGTGACCCTTCCTGACAGCATTCAGATCGTGAGCCAGTTTGAAAACGGTGCCCGCGGCCTGTATCACATCAGCGGCGTCAACCTCTTCGGCCCGGGACAGCAGGTTCACTTCTACGGCACCGAAGGGACGATCAAGTGGGAACTGGCTCCGACCGAGCGGGTCTCTGTCGGTCACATCGGCCAGAAGGAACTCCAGCTCGTCGAGCTGCCTGAAGATGAGAAGGGTGGCTGGCGTGTGGAAGAAGAATTCGTTCAAGCCGTGCGTGGCGAGAACGAAGTGAAATTCACGACCTTCACTGCAGCGATCCGCTATATGGAATTCACCGAAGCAGCCTGGCTGAGCCATGAACAGAATCAGCCCGTGAGCCTGCCGTTGTAATTGACAGTGTGCACGAGAAAAGGCGAGCGGGGGGGGTGTGAACCGCCGGTCTAAACGACCTCCAGCATTCAGCGCCAGATTTTTAGAAGCTGTCGGAAATCTGGACAAGGTCCACCGAGAGGGCGAGGCTCCGTCCGAGCCGCTGTCCCGAGTTGCAACGTCACGCCAGCAGGTCGGCATTGAATGGTGTGCAGGGAGCAGAAGCGGTCGGGGCCAATCTCGTCTTGTGCACTGGGGAAGTCTCGCAATTCAAAGAAGCGGCTCGGACGGAGCCTCGCCCTCCCGGGGCTGCATTCGATGTTGATGAAGCCGCCCGATGTTGCAAATCGCTTCTTGATGACGCTTTTAAGACAGGGGGTTGACACCCCCCGCTCGCCTAAGACGCGTTAGTTGCTGGAGGCGGCGACGCCTGCGGGTGTTGGTTGCTGGTTGCCGGCTTCGTACATCTGGCGGACTTCGTCGTCGGAGAGTGGGCGGTTGTAGATGGCGAATTCGTCGATCAGTCCGCGGAAGCCTAAGCGTGAGCCTGTTGTTTCCTGAGCTTGCCCAAGCATGAGGCCAGTCGGGACTTCGGCAGTCAGTAGCGGGCCCTTCTTGGCGGATTCTTTCTGACCATCCAGGTACACCGTCAGGACAGCCTGCTCTTCGCCCGCGACAGGACGGATCGTCCCGACGACCTGATGCCAGTCGCCAGGGGTGAAGTCGCTGGTTGTTTCGACCTCGACCTGATTACGGGTATTGATTGGTCCTGTGGAGAATTGAAGAGCCCCTTTTCCCTTGATGCGGTGAATGCGCCAGGACGTTCGTCCGCGGTTCATCAGGGCGTAGCTTTCATTGTTTTCTGGATCAGCGCGGAACCAGACGGCCAGCGTCACGCCTTTGGAGAAATCGACCTGCTGCAGAAACTCGTGAGAAACCCCAATAAACTCGTCGGCGAGTTTGTTCTGGAAGCCGACAGCTTCTTTGTTCTCAAAGCGGCCTGGAGCGGGCTGAATATTGCGCGAGGCGAGCTTGGCTTTGGCAATAGGGGATTTGCCCGCCTGATTGTCAGCGGCTGTTCCTTTGTTATCTTTGCCTTTTAGAAATGTGCTGTGCCAGACGAGGGTTTCGTCATCCTGCATCTGCTTGGTGTAGGCCAGCCAGCGTTCTTCAGGAGAGGCCGGTGTTGCAGGCTTGTCATCTTTACTGTCTGGCTTTTTCTCGTCAGGTTTCTTTTCGTTTGTCTTGGACGTATTCGCGGGAGTCATCGCGACATCGACGCCGGGGGGCTTTTCGTCAGGCTTTTTGTTGGCGACTGAGGTGTCTGCCGGTGGCTTTGGTTTTTCGCCTTCCGGTTTTGGTTTTTTCTCTTCGTTCTTCTTATTGTTGTTCGGCTTCTTTTCCTCGTTTTTCGCGACGTTATTCGAGGCTGGCTTGGTTTCTGCGGGCTGATTCTTCTTCGACTCATCAATCTTTTTATCGAGCTGCTGCTGCGTCATCGGTGATGGCGAAACTTCGCGGGAATCCCTGTCGAACAGGCTCGAGACGGAATAGAAGACGATGAACAGAACCGCGATCATCAGTGTTGAAATCGCGGCGACGAGAGTGACGGTTTGGGAGTCATTGCTCTTCTTTTTGATCGGCTTCTTATTTGTCACGCGAGAGCGGGAGCCGATGGTCGAACGTGCGTTGATTGCAGACGGCGGAGCCATGGTCGCAGTCCCGCCGCGAGCGGCTGCAGCGGCGGCTTTCTTGCGAGGGACCGACGGGAGATCGAGCTCGGCCATTTCGTTGATGGCCTTGAGGAACTCATCTTCTGCCTGGCTGGACTGAGTGCCGCTGTCTTTGGTGACGCCCGATGGGGAGACTGGTTTCTTCGTGTCGCTGGACGAATTGATTTTGGCGTCTGCTGTGGGCGTATCCTGGTTGATCAGATTGAAATTGATCTGCGAAGCTTCCGGGCTGCGGCCGAGGTATTCATCGATCTCGCTGATACGGAATTTGACCGCGGTTGGATCGTAGGGCGGAACGATCCGCGAGGAATAGGGCGTTAATGCCTGGATGACTTCTTCGCAGTTCTGGAAGCGGTCTTCCGGCTTTTTGGCCAGCATTTTATGGATGGCGGCGGCGAGCTCGTCGGGAATATCCGGGACGTGCTGCTTGATGTGGACCGGCGGTTCCATCTGGTTGAGAAGGAGCTTCTGAGCCGTCGTCTTGCCGGGGAAGAGGACCTTGCCGGAGATGATGGTGTAGAAGGTAGCACCGAGGCTGTAGATGTCGGCACGAGGGTCGACTTTATGGGAATCGAGGGCCTGCTCGGGAGCGATGTAATCGATGGTGCCGAGCTGGTTCTCAGCGACTGTCAGAGAATGGTTCTGCGTCCCGTCGAAGCAGGCGACGAGTCCAAGGTCGAGAACTTTGATTTCGCCGGATGTCGCGACGAGAAGGTTACCGGGTTTGATATCGCGGTGAACCATGCCGTTCTTGTGAGCATGCTGGAGGGCGCTGGCGGCCTGCATCATGTAATCAGCGGCCTGCTGATACGGAATCGGGCCGAACTTGATGACCTGATTGGCGGCGTCGATCCCTTCGACATACTCCATGACGAAGTAGGGGATGCCGTTTTCCTGGTCGAAATCGTAGGCACGGATGATGTTGTGGTGCTGGAGTCCTGCGACGGCGCGGGCTTCTCGTGTGAAGCGGGCGAGGACTTCTTTCTGCATGTGCTTGGGAATGTTCTGGCGGACGACCTTGATCGCGACGAGTCGCTGCATCGTGATCTGTTCGGCGAGATAAACTTTCCCCATTCCGCCGGCTCCGAGGAGCTCGAGGAATTTGTACTTGCCGATGTAAAAGCCTTTGAAGCGGCCTTCGAGGAGCTGGCGAACCTGGTAAGTCGTGCAGACTTTATTCTTGATGAGGATGAGGGCGAGCTTTTGCGGATCCTGAGCGGTTGGTCCTAAGCTTTTCAGCTGTGTCCGCAGGGTATCGAGCAGATTTTTGTGAACCAGCTGGCTGGACTCGAGGACCGCCAGTAGTTCTTCACCTGTCGTTGGTTTGCCCATACCTGGAAACCTCGATCTGTGAACAGGACCTGAAGGCGCTCAGATCATGTCGTGGTCAGACCACTCTCGACTCATGTTGCACGATGGGTTTTGGCTGAATCTCGACAGGAAATCAACCGTCGAACACATCGAAATGTGGCGACGTTCCGGAACATGTTAATAGATAAGGAGAAACGACTTGAGCCACTGAGAATATGGGTTGGGAAATTGCCAGTGAAACGAATCGGTTCCATGTTTGGATGTGATTCACTGCGAACGCAGCATGATGAAATTATAATGAACACTTAGACGAATTGGGACAGACAAAAGACAATGGATGCGTCGGATTCTTTGGAATTTTTGTCAGTTGTCACGGGAGATATCGGATGACAGGACGTTAGGATTACGCAGGAAAATCGGGCCCATCGTGAGATGGTGACTCAACAATGTTGTCTGACCAGTTTGGTCTGGGATCAAGGTGAGATGCAAGAGAATTCTGGTTTGATCCTGGCTTCGCGGTCGCCACGTCGCAGGGAACTGCTGGCGCATCTGGTGGGAGTGGACGGATTTGAAGTCGTTGCTCCCCCGAACTCTGAGGAACTGGGGTTCGAGGATTGTCATGATCTGGAGAGTATTCAGGCTCGCATGACCCAGATCGCGCGCGGGAAAATCGCTCAGGTGCGGACTAACGCCCAGGCAGGCGACTCGCGAGCAGTCCTCGGAGCAGATACGATCGTCGTGGCCCAGGCCGATGATGGGAGTCTCGTTGTTCTTGGACAACCTCCGGCTGAGGGGGACTGGAAAGCCGTCGTCCGGGAATGGTTCACGCGATATTACTTTCAACGCCCGCATCTTGTGTTGACGTCGGTGACTCTGGATCTTGGACTTGAGATGAAAAGCAGGGTCGTCCGGACGGAGGTTTCGTTTCGGGAGGACTCGAAGGGGCTAGTCGAGTGGTATCTTTCGACGGGCGAGTCGCTTGGTAAAGCGGGTGGATATGGGATTCAGGGGGCGGCGGGGGTGTTTATTGAACGTGTCGAGGGAAGCCTGACGAATGTGATTGGGCTGCCGATGTTTGAGACGCGGGCGTTGCTGGAAGAGGCGGGGCTTCTGGCGTAGGGGCCGCTGGGCGGACCGTGGAACGGTGTTATAAAATTGGACGTGCAGTAAGAATTGGAGCCGGATTGACGGTCCGCACAGCGGACCCTACGGGAGAGAATTTTGTCACTGATTTCGATGGAAGATGCGGAGATTGTGATTGGGGGGCGTCGGCTGGCGTCGCGGTATTTTCTTGCGCCGTTGGCGGGGTATACGCAGCTGGCGTTTCGGACGGTGATGCGTGAGCAGGGGGGGATGGGGCTGGCGACGACGGATCTGGTCCTGGCGACTCACTTGGCGCATGAGCATCGACGGTCGCTGGAACTGGTCAGGACGTGGGGCGAGGACTCGGCCAACTGTGATCGTCCGCTGACGGTGCAGATTTATGGCAGTCAGATCAAGGACATGGTGCGGGCTTGCAAGTGGCTGGTCGATCATGGGTATGAAGCGATTGATCTCAACATGGGTTGCCCGATGGCGAAGATCAATGGGAATGGGGGTGGGGCGAGGTTGATGTGCGATGTAGCCGGGGCTCGCGTGACGGCGGAGGCACTCGTCAATGCGGTCAATGTTCCGGTCACGATCAAGATGCGTCTGGGTTGGGATCGGGAGACGATCACCGCGCCGGAGTTAGCTCGGCAGTTTGAAGATGTCGGCATCGCGGCGGTGACGGTGCATGGGCGGACGCGCGAACAGGGGTTTCATGGGCGGGTTTCGCTGGAGGGGATTGCAGCGGTCGTTGATGCGGTCTCTTCGATTCCTGTGGTTGGGAATGGGGATGTGCTCACGCCGGAGGATGCGCTGCGGATGCGCGAGGTGACGGGGTGTCATGCGGTCGCGATTGGACGGGGAGCGATGATGGACCCCTGGATCTTTCGGAAGCTGGCGCAGATGACGCACGGCCAGGAAGTGACGCAGCCGACGAAGGAAGAGCAAATCGGGTTTTTGCGTCGACACTTCGCGCTCATGGTGGAACTACATCCGCACGACTGCTGCTTTTTGTTTCGCAAGTTTGCCGCGTGGTATGGAGCGAAGCTGGGGATTCCGGAAGAGCTGGAAGATCGTCTGCGCCGATTTGAATCGCCCGAGGAGTTTGAGCAGATTGTCGAGCTGATTGAGCAACGACATGGGGAGCGAGAGAGTTTGGTTCCGACGGCGCTGGTGAAGGTGCCGAATGGGCCGGTGGAGCATTGGTGAAAAACGGGATGGACGGCTGGAATATTATGGATTTTGTGGTGACGAGGGTGAGGATGAATGCTCAACATGATCAATCATGCTTTGCACGTTTGGGGTGGTGTTGAGGGGGATCAGTTTGACGTTAGGGTGGCTGTTTCGGTAGACACGAAAAATCTCGTCTGCGAAGCCTTGTCCAATAAAATCTACCCCTGAGAAATCAAGGATGACTTCTTGAAAGCGATCAAAGCGATTTAAAAGCCTCTTTGCCTGCGAGCGTGACACCAGGTTCTCGCTCCCATATTGAAGAAGTGAGACTGGTACTTTGGTTTTAGCAAAAGAGTGATCAAACTTTTCTGGACTTGCAAATTCATTAAACACATCATTCACTTTTCTTTTCGAGTTTAGTGAAATCCCCATTTTTACATGAGTTCCCTGGGTGAAGCTTTGGACGTCTTCTATCAGCCAGTCTCCGCCAGCATCTGTATGCATAAAGAAAAGGGACCCTGAAAGCAGTGAAAAATAATCGCACATTCTGGAAGTAAAGAAAATTCCTTCACCGGAATGTCTTGTGGGGTCGGTCGTCAGCTTGCCTTTAACGAGTTCGCAGATTGCAGCAACTTCATCAGGAAGATGAAACTCCGTCATGATTTTTCGAAAAATGCCGACGCCAAAATCGTCAATATTTATTGTGATATTAGCCGGAGTTTGCTGATAGGAAATTAATACCGTTGGACTATTAGAATGATCAATCGCATTATTGAGCATCTCAGTGAAACAATAGCTAATTGTTTGGATGAGATCCGATGAAGCACCTATAAGTTTGGGTTTGATAAGTGTCTGCCAAGGTACATCTTCTTGAAGACCATCAATTTCGAACGAAGTTGAAAATTGATGGGTGACACAAAGTGAATACCGCCTTGCTCGAGTTCGCCCTTCGGGTCGAAGGGTTCCGTCGCTAACTAGACTCTTGAGATGATGTTGGACTGCTTGAGTCGTCAGGCCAAATCGATTTGCGGTGAATTTAGTAATGTCCGCCGAATGCTTCTCGACGTTATCGATAATAAACTGTCGGATTCTCGTCGATTTCGATTGTTCCTTCATGAGTTCATTGTATGGCTCATTTGAAAACAATCAATAAGATATTTGAAAAAACTGGAAGGATGTTCTGTCGAGAAAACGTCGTATTCCCTTTTTGGATAAAGATTTGCAATTTGAAAGCCAATCACATGACCCAGTCGAGGGATTTGTGTTCTTCGGGGGTTTCGAGGGGTTTGTCGCCGAGGGCGTCGATGAGGTCGGACCAGGTGCGGTGGTGTTTTTCGAGGATGAGGATGGCGTTTTCGATCTGGGTCGGGTTGCGTGAGAACTCGGCTTCCATCAGGTTGCGGTAGACGAAGACGAACAAGCCGCGTAGGTCTTTGATCATGTCGGGTTGTTGATCGTCTTTGAGGCCTGCGAGGAGTTCGGAGACCATTTCTCTTGAGCGCGAGAGGGCATCGCCGAGGGATTCGTAGTCGCCCATTTCGAGGGCGGCCTGGGCGAAACGGGCGAAGCGCAACGCTGCCTCCACGACGATCAGGTGCAATCGGTGTGGCGGGGCTGTCAGGACGGACATTTCGAGGTATTCGTTTTGTGGGTTCATTGGTCGTATTCGCTATGGGACGTCGTTTACTGAGATCAGCGAAAAATCCTGACCCCAGCCACCCGACGTTTAATTCCTGTTGTTGCTGTTGAGGATGGCGGTCAGGGATTCCTGCTGGTTGTTGAGGGACGAGATGGCTGAGTCCATCGCGACCAGCTGGTTGAGGATGCGTGTTTTTTGTGAGTCCAGCAAGGCTTGAAGGTTTTCGACCCGTTCGTTGATGTCGCTGATGTTGGTGTCGATGGCATTCTTCTGGAGGATGAATGTTCCATCGACGGTATCCGTCAACGAGTCGACGGCGTCTTCCAGGCGCTTGCCGAAGCCGGTTGCGGACTCGGAGAAGAACGTGGTGAGGTCTTCGTAGTTGCTTTCCAGGAGGTCATCGAGCTTGTCTTCATCAATTTCGAGTTGGCCTTCGGTGTTGTATTTGATCCCCATTCCCACGAGTGAGCGGACCGCCGAGGTGGCAGGCCCGGTTTGATTGAAGAGGAGGGCGTCGAGTCGCTGCATGGTTCGCTGGACGACGCTCGATCCCTGGAGGATGCCTCGCTCTTGGGTTTCAGGATCGAACTTGGTCAGTTCTTTTGTCAGGTCGATGATGGCGTTGAAGTTTTCGACGAACTTGGTGAGTTCCTCTTTGATGGCGTCCTTCTTAGGACTGAGGGTGATTTCGACGGGCGTGGTGCCGGTCTTGAGGACGTCGATGTTGATGCCGGTGACGACGTTGGTGAAGGTATTCGTCTGCGAAGAGACGAGGAACGAGTTATCAGACCCGCCGAGTCTGAGGACTGCGTCCTGGCCTTGGACGATCGTTGAGAAGCCGATGCCCAGTCCGGTGTCGTCGAACATCAAGTTGCCGGCTTTTCCGGACAGGGCCGAGGTGATGCTGAGGCGGTTGGCGTTGAAGGAGCTGCCGTCGTTGATGATGCTGGCGTTGGCGAACGCGCCTTGCGCTTTGATCTTGGTGACGACGTTTTCGAGCGTATCGGTACTGGTCACATCGACGACGATGGCGTTGCGCGAGATGATGGCCTGCTGACCGGAGCCGTTGTCTTTGCTTTCGCCCAGGATGCGGAGATCTTTGGCGGTTGTGCCGCCGTTGAGTTCTTCGACCTTGATCTTGCCAGTGCCGCCTGATTCATCGATGAGCTCGAAGCCATCGCCGGTCTTGTTGAGTTGGGCTTTGATACTGATGGACGAATTGGCGTTGATGCGGTCGATGACGTCGCCGATGGTCTGGACGTTCGCGCTGATTGTGATGATGCCGACGTTGCCGGCGCCGTCGGTGATCTGGAAGGAGCCGGTCGAGACGGTCGTGCCATCGGGGGCATAGTCGGCGAGGGCTGAGCCTTCGTTGAGGAAGCGTCGATTGAGGCTGCCGGAGTTGACGGTATTGGAGGCGACGTCTGCGGTGATCTTGAGGTCGGCTGCGAGTGTCCCGGTGACATCCGAGATCTGGATGTTGCTGGTTGTTGAGCCGGAGGAATCGACGATCTTGATGCCGGTGCCGACGTCGTTGACGGTGGCTTTGAGGCTGAGTCGTTCGCCGTTGGTGTCGGTCGCGGTATTGATGGCGTAGAGGACTTCGTCGAGTGATTCTGCGGTCGAGAGGTCGAGGTTGGCGGTCTTGCCAGTGCGGTCGGTGATCGAGATCTCACCTGCCGTCACGCCCTCTCCGCCGTTGAGGCTTCGCAGGAGAACGGAGTTCATGCCGGCGATCAGTTTGCGTCCTGTCAGGACACCGCCAGTCGCTGCGGGGTCGAGGCCGAGGACTTTGGTGATCGTGGCGTTGTTGATGTCTTCGACGACGAGGCTGCCGGCGCCGGTCGTTGTGTCGGTCAGGACGAAGCGGTTGTTCTCCAGCGTGGCGGTCACTTTGCCGCTGTTGCCAGTTGCGCCATTGATCTTATCGAGGACGTCTTTGATAGTGGTGACGCCGTCGACGTTGACTTCGAAGGTCGAGCCATCGGCGGTGGTCATCTTCAGGTCGGTCGCGCCGGTGAAGCCTCTGAACGTCAGGCCGTCATTGAGCAGGTCGAGGGTGAAGTTCTGGTCGAGCTTGTAAATGGGATCGCCGGTGAGCGTGCTGCTGGCGACTGATTGTCGGATGCCGAGGCTTTGAGCGGTTGAGCCGTTGTTGACTTCGGTGATGGTCAGGTTGGACGAGGTGCTGCCGGAGGTGTCGAGGAGGACGATCTGGCCGTTGACGGTGGTGGCATCGACGGCGATGCCGGAAGTGTTGTTGATGGCGTCAATGGCATCCTGCATCGATACGACTTTGGTCAGGTCGACTTCTGCCGTCGCGCCGCTGCGATCGGAGATGCGGATCTTGCCACGGTTGATTCCCGAGCCGTTGTTGAGAAGTTCAGAGGGGGTCGATGTGGAGACTGCTCCGCCACGGGCGATCGTGATTTGACCGGCTCCGATCGTCTGTGTGGAACTGGCATAACCGCGGCTGAGGACTTGTTGGGTGGCAGATTTTTGAAGGGCCTGGAAGACGTAGGTTCCTGCGGTCGCGGCGTTGGTCGAGCGGACCGTCATCTGCGACGTGTCGGGGTTGTTGATCGTCAGCTGGCCGAAGGTGTTCTTGGACTTGAGAGTCGCTGCGTTGATGGACATCGCGACCAGTTGGGACTGGAAGATGTCGATGCCCTGTTTGGTGCCTTCGTACTCAGTGACCTTTGCTTCGTGGCGCGCAATGACCGCCTCGGAGCGCGCCGTCAGCGCCTTGATCACGTCATCATAATTGATGCCGCTGACGAGTCCGGTTGAGATGGATAGGGAGGACATGGGTGGTCAACTTGGGATAGTCCGGGTTGGGATAACCCGGATTGTGCCGCTTCGGCACAATGGGAATCTCGAAATGGGCGTCTGATGCGCAGTTGGCCGTGTTTCTTGCGGCTTCGCCGTCGGGGTTGGGACAACCCCGACTACCCGGGTTTTCTCACGTCATTTATCGACGAAGACTGTGGGAGAGGTTGAGGCAGCGTTACCAACTGCCGGTTTTCCCCACGCGAATCAGACGATTACGGACGTTCAGGACGGAAAAACAGGAGGCTGATGTTGGTGTTCTGGTAGTGCAGATAGGGCAGGCGGCAGGATCGGAATAACCGGTAACCTTGAGCCTGCATGAGGGCTTCGTATTCGGACTCTTCCCGGTTGTAGACGGGAGGGAGCCCGCCGCGTCGCCATTTGCGTCCCATGATCTCTGCGATCACGACGACCGGGGCGGCCTGGCAGAGTTTGGCGGTCACGGACTTGACGGCTTCGTCGTCGATGTGAAGCAGAACGCAGTAGGTGAAGGCGAGCGAAGAGCGAGGGTATTCGTCGATGAAGTCGACCTTGGTGAACTGGTGCAACGGGAGCGAGCTTTGACATCGCTGAATCGCGTTGATGTTGACGTCGACCCCGCGATAGCGCGAGGGGGGGAATGCAGAGGCAAGTCGACCATAGCCGCAGCCGACTTCGAGGATTGTACCGTCACCCTGGCCGGTTGCGTGCGCGTGGTCGGCGTAGGGGGTGAAGAGAGTGGAAAGAAGTTCGCGGACGTTCCAGCCTTCGGGGAATTCGCCGAGGCTGGCATTTTGGGGGATGATGTTCTGGAAGTTGTCGGACTCCCAGAATTTGGTGTGGTCGGCGTGGGGCTTGTCAGCAGTCGTGCCATGCTTGCGGCTTTGAGCAAGCATGTCTTGGGCAGTGTGATGAGCTAAATGTTGCGAGTTTTCAATTGAAAGAGTCGAGAGAAGTGGCGTAGAGGGTTGCAACGAAATTCGCAGAGATCCCTCATCCGACCTCGAAGACTCGGCCACCTTCTCCCCGGGGGAGAAGGATCGAGCCGAAGAAGTCTTGCTTATGATGTTCCAGTCTGGGATTGGCTGATTGAGCTTACGGGCCTGATAGCGGGTGCGGGCTTGTTGCATCAGGTCGGAGACGATGGTCATCCAGTCTCTGCCGGTGGCTGCGCGGGGGCCGGTGGAGTGCATGCCTCTGCGGTTGGCGAAGAAGGGTTGATCGATCTTGATGCAGCGATATTGTTCCCACAGTCGCAGGTAGTAATGGAAGTCTTCCCCGGCATCGAGGCCTTCGTGGAAGAGAGTTTTCAGCGCAATCTCCGTGCGGACGAAGTGGCCCATCTGCAGCGTGAGGAAGGGATCGGTCTGGAGAATGTCTTCGTAGCGGTCGGTCTGGCCGAGTTGGTCGGCGCGAGCTTCTGCCACGTCGGTGCCGTGTTGAAAGCTGTAGATCTGGCCCCAGATGGCGTCATAGTCGTTCAGATATGGAGCGACGGAATCGAAGGCATTGGGAACGAGGACGTCGTCGGCGTCGAGAAAGAAGACCCATTCGCAGCCTGCTTCCAGGGCCTGTTTGAGGCCGAAGTTGCGGGCGTACGAGCGACCGGCATTCCCCTGGAGGTCATTCAGACGCAGTGGCATGACTTTGCTGAAGGGGCCGGGGAAGTCGGTGCAGGCGCGTTTGACGGAGTCGAGATTCTCTTCGTAGATCTGGGCATGCCCGGGACCGACGGGGGTGATGACTGCCAAACGCGGGGCGAGCCGAACTGATGGAGCGGAGGGTGTCACTGGTTCTTGAAGACGGTGATTGAAGTCTTGAAGCAGCATGGGGTTGTTCGCTGTTGATCGAAGTTCTCGGGCGATGTCGCTGACGACGGGTGACCATTCAAAGGCTTTGGACTGACGGAAGAGTTTCAGGCTCTTGTACCAGTAGCTGCGGTCCCCCTTGAGCAGCCAGCGCCATTCAGGAACTTTGGAGAGCATCGTCCAGCAGGGAACGCCCAGAGCGCCGGCGAAATGGACGGTCGCGTTGTCGATCGAGATGACCAGATCACACAACGACATCTGAGCCGCGAAGAGCTCGAGATTTTCCAGTGGATTCGACTCGGGGAAATCATGCAGTGTGACGCCGAACTCGCGTTGGATCAGCTGCTTTTCCGCCGTGCAGTCGCCGTATTGCAGGTTGACGAAGTGGACGCCGGGAGTCTGGAAGATTGGCTTCCATTGTTCGAGTGGCAAGCTGCGTTTGGTGCCGACTTCTTTGTTCTTCCCGCCACGCCAGGAGATGCCGACTTTCAGGCCGGTTCCGAGGGCTTCGAAACGGGGCTTCCAGGCAGCGATCAATTGAGGATCTGGACGCAGATACGCGACGCCCGGATGAGAGGCGATGCTGGGGCGGAACATCTGCGGGAGATCGCCCATCGAGCGAGCGACGTCGATGTCCGGGAGTTTGATTTTGACTCCAACGGGAGTTGTCTTGGAGCGGGGAATGGCTTTGAGTCCGGGGAACGAACGCTCGAACATGGCGACGGTACGAGCGTCGGTTTCGAGGGTCGTCTGAGGGCTGAGTTTCATCACGTCAGCTAGACAGCTGCCGAACATGATGACGTCGCCGATGCCCTGTTCGGAGAAGATCAGGAGGCGTTCATGGGCGAGTCGTTGTCCATCCCACACGGGGTGATCGAAGGGACGGTGATCGTGTTCCCGTTTGAGGACTCGTTTGGCATAGCCTTCCCAGCCCTGGATGAAGTCGCCGTGCATGAGGCGGGTTTCGCCGAGGGAGTACTGCGGCTCGTAATAGCTGGCATCGAGCTGGATGGCGCGACGGTAATGGCGCTCGCTGCCTTCGACGTCGCCGAACATCTGCAGGACGTTGGCGAGGTTGTTGTGGGCGTCGGGGATGGTGTCTTCGAGGGAGAGGGCTTTCTCGTAACAGGCGCGAGCTTCTTTGAACTCCGCGATCGCCTGATGGCAGGCCCCTTTGTTGCTGTAGCAGGTCGCGAACGAGGGTAGCTTGGCGATGACTTTTTCGAACAGCTGGATCGCTTCCTCGTACTGCTTCATGTAGTACAGGCAGCAGCCACGCAGGTGCAAGCCGTTGATGTGGTCGCGCTTGATCGTGAGGAAGCGGGCGTACAAGTCAGCGGAGGTTTTGTAGTCTTGAAGCTGACAGAGATCGTGGGCGTATTCTTCGAGGACGTCCGGGTTGTTCGGCTCGAGCGCGAGCGCCTTTTTGAGGAGCAGGACGGCGTCGCTGAGTTTGTTCTGCAGGCGATAGACTTTGGCGAGATTGACCAGGCCGAGGACGTGATGGTCGTCGATGGTGATCAGTTTGGAAAGGGCCTGGCTGGCGTCGTCGAGTTTGTTGGCATCGCGGAGAATCGAGCCCAGCGAATTGAGGTAGATCGGCTGGTTCGGAACACTGTCGAGTGCCTTGCGGACGAGGCGTTCTGCGTCGGTGTGTTGTTGTTTTGCATAGTGCACCAGACCGAGGAGGTGGAGTGCATCGCCGTGGGTGGGGTCTTGCTTGAGGACTTTGCGGTAGAGGCGTTCGGCGTCGTCGATTTTGCCCTGCTTCTGGAGGGCGAGACCGCGGTCGACGTCTGCGTTGGGTGGAGCCTGTTTTTGAGGCAGCGGAGCGGTGGGAATCGGAGCAGACGGGGCAGGGTGAGCATCCACCGGGGTGTGGCTGTTGAAATGGATTGCCGGCATGAAGTGCGGACCGTCCGACGGCTGCGAAAGGTTCGTATGGGCAGGCGTTGACTGGGTAGGCTGTTTCATCGCGATCCCTGCGAAGATTGGCAATTGTCACGGAATGTCTGACTCACGGCGCGCACGGTCGCAGCGAATCGGACGTCCTTGTGGTTATCGACTCGCCGGGACGTGAGGCTTGCAGTCGATTGGCGTCAAAATCAGAAGAATCGTCAAAGTTTACCCAGTTGCACAGGCGCGCCAGGAAATTCCGGGACTTGGCACAGCCATTGCGTCCCCCATACTTTCCCTGCTGACTGAGGCGTATAATTCAGAAATTGACAGCTTTTTCGAGCGTGTCGATGTGCCATAATGGCAGAAGAGGTAAAGACATATGAGTGATTACGTTGAACCACTTGGTCCACGGATCCTGATCCGCAAGGACGAAGGACGACATAAAACCCGCGGCGGCATCGTGCTGCCGGATAAGGCGGAGATTCCCACGATTACCGGTCGCGTGGTGGAGATTTCTGTAGAAGTCTTCAACAACGATGAGTTTCCGGTTCGCAAGTACGACAAGGTCCTGTTTCATCCACGCAATGCGATCCCGGTCGACTTCGAGCCGGACAATCTGCTGTACGTCGTGCCGATTGATGACGTTGTGGCGGTCTTCCGACGCAATGGACGCCCTCGCCCGGGCGAACTGAGCGAGGAAGAGGAATCTGATGCGGACGGGCTGTCTGAGGATACGTTCCTGGATCAGGAACTGCCGGAATCGGAATACGGCGAGGATGAGACGTAAGTCGAGTTCTATAGGGTTTGAATCAGAAGAAGGTTGGAACGCAGAGCTCGCAGAGGGGAGCGGAGATCGCTGAGACTGAATGAAGGTAATTGTTCAGTTGAATTCGGTATTCTCTGCGACCTCTGCTCTCCTCTGTTTCCTCTGCGTTCCAACCTTCCTAGAGATGCACGCGAACGTATCATTGTTAGGTTTGACGTGGCGGTCGCGGTTGGGATGGCTTACAGTACGGGCTGGAGCAGGAACGCGATTACGTGTTTTGATGGCTTGAGTTCTGTCGGATTTTGATGGATAGAGATCGACGATGAAGATTTTGCTCGCGAACCCTCGTGGCTTTTGTGCTGGTGTCAACATGGCCATTCAGTGTCTGGATGAAGCCATCAAGCTGTTTGGCACGAACATCTATGTTTACCACGAGATCGTGCATAATAAGTATGTGGTGGATCGCTTTACGAAAGAAGGCGTGACGTTTGTTGATGGGGTCGCGGACGTGCCCCAGGGCTCGATCCTGCTGTATAGTGCCCATGGTGTTTCCCCGGAAATCCGTCAGGCCTCTCGTGACCGAAAGCTGCAGACGATCGATGCGACCTGTCCGCTGGTGACCAAGGTCCACATGGAAGCGATCAAGTTCGCGCGGGAGGGATTTGACATCATCCTCATCGGCCACGAAGGTCATGATGAAGTCATCGGCACGATGGGGGAAGCACCGAACAGTATCACGCTGGTCGAGACGCCGGAAGATGTGGAGAAGCTTCCATTCGACCAGACGTCCAAACTGGCGTATCTGACACAGACAACCTTGAGCGTGGAAGAAGCCAGCCGGGTCATCAATGCTCTCAAGCAACGCTTCCCACAGATTCAGGCCCCTCCAAAAGAAGACATCTGTTACGCAACGACGAACCGCCAGCGAGCCGTCGACATGCTCGCACCGCGGGCCGATCTGGTGATCGTCCTGGGCAGCCAGAACAGCTCGAACAGCCGGCGTCTGGCAGAGATTGGGTCGACCTTTCATAAGCCCGCTTATCTGATTGATGGGGCCCATGAATTGAAGGCGGAATGGTTTGAGGGGGTCAACACGGTGCTGATCACTGCAGGTGCGAGTGCCCCGGAGATCGTTGTGCAGGAATGTGTCGAGTATCTGAAGACAAACTACGCGGCTGAGGTGGAAGAAGTGGTCACGCGCGAGGAGCATGTGAAATTCCAGCTGCCGCGGGAGTTGAGGGTGTTGCAGGCGGCGCAGGGGTGAACCGGGACTAAATTTCGGCTGTCTGACTTATCAGGGAGTTCACAGAATGGTCACGTTGCAAATCGATGACGAGACTTTTGCCGGGTTGAAGCAGAGGGCGTCCAAGGACAATCTGTCCGTTGAGGAATGGCTCAAGCGTCGAATCGCTGATGATGTTGCTCATCCGGTATCGAATAATCAGGAAGCATTTCAGACATGGTGGTCTTCGTTTGTCGGCAGTGCTCGACCAACTGGGTTTCCGCTAGATGACAGCCGTGAAAGTATTTACGACTGATAGATCATATCAGGCAATTTGTTTGTGGAGGAGCAGTGGTCAAGTTAAACATTGATTCGGAAACATTCAATAAGTGGCAGCAGAAAGCCGTTGCACGCGGGTTGACTGTTGAAGCCTGGCTACGCCAACAAGTCGAACCTGACTTGCCTAAAAATCCTACTGTCAAAGCAAGTGAAATGACGCCGGACGAGTGGTCGGCATGGCTGAAGGACTTTGCAAACCGACACCCACCAACTGGCTATCCGGTCGACGACAGTCGTGAAAGCATCTACGACTGATGAACATCCTCGTAGATGCAAACATATTGGTAAGGCTCGCGAAGCAGGACGATGCTGACCATTTGGCCGCGATCAAAGTGTTGGAAGATATTCAGAGACGAGGGCATCGGCCAGCAGTTGTCCCACAATGCATCTATGAGTTTTACGTTGTGGCAACGCGACCGCTGGTCAACAATGGGCTTGGGTTAACCAATTCGAGAGTTGATCAAGATATTGCTGACATCTTATTGACGTTTGTTTTGCTTCCTGACGTTCCTGCGATCTTTGAAAAGTGGCGGGAGATAACGTCAGGGCATCGCGTTCTTGGAAAAACTGCTCACGATGCCCGGATTGTGGCTGCCATGCTCGTGCATGGAATTCAACATCTCGTTACCTTTAACTGCACAGATTTCAATCGCTACTCGGCCTTGATCAGCGTTCAAGATCCCAGACAAGGCGGGTATCCGTGGTAACTTGAAGAAAGTGCAGCATTCAAGAGATGAGCGGCGATGAATTGCGTCAGGCGTTGCGGTTGCAGTTGGTGCCGGGGATTGGGCCTCGGTTGACGCAGGTTTTGCTGGAGAGGTTTGGGACGCATGGGGCCGTCTTTGCGGCGTCGAAGGCGGAGCTTTCGGGGGTTGATGGGATTGGGCCCAAGCTGGTAGCGTCGATTCAGGATCGAGGGGTTCTGGATGATGTTGAAGACGAATTAAGACGTTGTGACGAGCATGATGTCGATATCCTGCCGATTGCTTCAGAGGCTTACCCGAGTTCGCTGAAGCAGATTCCCGATCCGCCGCAATTGATGTACGTGAAGGGGACGTTGGAGCTAGGGGAGACGTGTGTTGCGATTGTGGGGTCGAGAAATTGCACGCATTATGGTCTCGCGCAGGCGGAGAAGTTCGCGTACGGGTTGGCGCAGGCGGGGGTGACGGTTGTCAGTGGCCTCGCGCGGGGAATTGATGCGGCGGCCCATCGCGGGGCATTGAAAGCGGGTGGGAGGACGTTAGCGGTTTGTGCGCCGGGGCTGGGAACGATTTATCCGCCTGAGCATGCGACGCTGGCGGAGCAGGTTTCAAAATCGGGGGCGTTGCTGAGTGAGTCGCCGATTATGAGAGCGCCGAATCGCGGGTTGTTTCCGCAGCGGAACCGGGTCATTTCTGGATTGTCGCTGGGTGTGCTCATTGTGGAAGCCTCGCGGACATCGGGTTCGTTGCACACAGCCAAGCATGCGATCGAGCAGAATCGCGAAGTGTTTGCGATCCCGGGGCGGATTGATGTGAAGGAGTCGGAAGGCTGTCTGGATCTGATTCGCGATGGTGCTGCGCTTGTCCGAAATGTGGATGACGTGCTCGATGTCGTTCAACACCTGGCGGCTCGACGTGGCCGCGGTGAAGAGCCGATTGCACAGCCGAGGACGAGGAGTCTGTTTGAGAAGAAGCCGGAGCCGGTTGCTCCCGTGGCGGCGAAAGTCCTTCCCAAGATGAGTGAGGCGGAGCAGACGTTGTTTGCGTTGCTCGATTCGACGCCGTTGCATATTGATGAGCTGATTTCGCGCTCGCGTCTGGATTCGGGGCAGGCGTTGGCGAGTCTGACGATGCTGGAGATGAAGCGGGCGGTAAAGCGGTTGCCGGGGAATCAGCTGATTCGAAATGGATGATGTTTGAAATGGGTCAGTGGAATGGTTTTTGAGGAAATGCCCTGTATCGCAAGTTTGGAGTTGAGTCAGAGTAGGCATGTGAGACAGAATGCGAGGATGTTCGGTTCTGTTCTTTGGGGCGAAATGCGGGTTTGTATCCATGTCGAAGATGATCGTCGTCGCGTTGCTGATGGTGCTGGGATGGAATTCGATAGCTTCCGCGCAGATGAAGGGGAAGAAGAAACCGACAAAGGGGAACGAGCAAGCAGACGTTGAAGGCAAGGACGAAGAGTTACTGCTCACGCCAAAGTGGCATGTCGCGTTTCTGAATCAGCGCCCCATGCCAGGGACGATTCCGCTGCCTGAGCAGACGCCGTTCAAGGTGCTGGATGATCTGGAGTTTATCGGGCCGTTTGAGAATGATCCGTTTTTGTTGGGACGTGTTAAAGTTGACGGGCAGTGGGCGCTGATCGATGGGTTTCTGTCGCGGAGTGCAGGGCGTAACGCGGCGATCAAAGTGGCGAAAGCGGATCAATTTGAGCTGGAAGGGAAGATGAATGCCGAAGGACTTGGCGGCTGGTTCATGCTGCTCGGGTGGGCCGATGGGAATGGGTATGCAATCTACAACGTCAATTTGAAGACGTCTGGTTCTCCGTGGCATATCTGCGAATTCCGCGGAGGAGAGGGGATTGAATCGACACATCAGGAGACCTCCCGCTACGAGTGCAGGGGTGTGGAATCGTTTCGTCTGCGCGTCAATGATGATCAGGTTTCGATGAAGATCGAGACGACGATGATTCTCGAGAATTATCCAATGCGAAATTATAACTCAGGTGATGTGATCATCGGGACGTATGATACGAAGTATGGCGCCAAGACGTTGAAGATTCAGTCACTGCGACTCAGGGCGATTGAAGAGAAATAGGCCGTGTTTGCGTTGCGTGAAGCTTTGAGGCATTGCGCTGTTCAGCGGATGTTCGTCTGGAAAGTCATTGGCGTGTGTGCGTCTGAAATCGTACACTGATTCGGTTGCTAATTGTTTGTGTCGAGCTCCCGCTTCGCCTTTTTCCTGCCTTAGTGAAATGCTTATGTCGACCGGTCGCGGTTCATTCTCCAGTCACTCTTCTGCCGAAGATTCGCAGTCTCTTGGTGGTGACGAGACAATTCAGCAGAACGTCGATTTTCCGGACGTGCCGGGTTACAACATTGTGCGCCTGCTTGGGCGCGGTGCCATGGGGACTGTTTATGAAGCGATTCAGCTGACGCTGATTCGTCCGGTTGCGATGAAAATGCTCGCGCATGCTGATAAAGACGAGCACCTGGCGAGGTTTTATTCGGAAGCGGCCGCTGTTGCGAAGATCCAGCATCCGAACATCGTTCAGGTCTATGAGATCAACGAGCATCAGGGGAAGCCATTCATCACCTTCGAGCTTGTTCTGGGCGGTAGCCTGGATGAGAAGATGAAGGGGAAGCCTCACTCACCGCGAGAGGCGGCGACGATTGTCGAGACGTTGGCGCGGGCAGTTCACGCTGCTCATGAGGCAGGGATCGTGCACCGCGATCTCAAGCCTTCCAATATCATGTTGACGAAAGAAGGGCAGCCGAAGATCACCGACTTTGGGCTGGCCAAGCAGCTCGAAGGGAGTACGTCTTCGCAGACCCAGGCTGGCGAGATTCTCGGAACCCCTCACTACATGTCTCCCGAGCAGGCAATGGGACGGATTTCGGAGGTTGGGCCAGGGAGCGATGTCTATGCGCTGGGAGTGATCCTGTATGAATTGCTGACGGGTGTGCTTCCGAATAAAGGTGAGACCGTTCTGGAGACATTGGATCTGGTGCGGAACAGGGAACCGGAGTCGCTTCGGAAGTATGTTCCCAGTCTGCATCGCGATTTGGAAACGATCTGCCTGAAGTGCCTTCAGAAGAAGCCCCGGCATCGTTACGAATCGGCTTTGTCGCTGGCGGATGATCTCAAAGCCTTTCTGGAAGGATTGCAGGTCTCGGCTCGGCCGATTACGAGTTTCGAAAAGCTGCGTCGCTGGATGGGAAAGAATCTGGTCATTTCTGGACTCGCCGCGTCACTGATCCTGGTCGTACCGATGCTGCTGGTGGCTTACAGCTATCTGGGCGTTGATGCCAGGAAGATTCAGCAACTTGAAACTCAGCAGGTCATCGACCTCAAGACCCCTCGAGGTCTCCCGCCGGTTCCGGTTCCCAGTGACAATCCGGTGACACAGGCGAAGGTCGATCTTGGTCACCAGCTCTTTTTTGATCGACGGTTATCACTCCATGACAATATTTCCTGCGCGACCTGCCATAACCCCAATGACGGCTGGGGAGATGGACTGACTCGTTCAAAAGGGACGAATGATGTTGTGCTGCGTCGCAATTCACCGTCCATTGTGAATGCCTCGTATTATCGTTTTCTGTTTTGGGATGGCCGCGCGGAGAGCATGGAGAAGCAGGCGACTCAACCAGTCACTCACCCCGATGAGATGGGGATGCCGGATATGAAAATTGTGGCTGAGAAGCTCAATAAGATCCCGGGGTACAAGTCACAGTTCATGAAGATTTTTGGACGGCCCGCGACGGAAGAAGACATCGGCAAGGCGCTGGCTGCCTTTGAGCGGACGCTGATGTCGGGGCATACGGTGCATGACTGCGACGGGACGTGTCACTCGCTGTCAGTGGCCGCCAGACGGGGGTTTGAGGTCTTCAAAGGGAAGGGGATGTGCAATCGATGTCATTCCGGACCGATGTTTACCGATGACCAGTTTCATAACATCGGAGTCGGGTATTACGAGAGCAAGGATGGCAAGACTGTCGGCCCTGCGGATGAAGGCCGCATGGAAGTGACGGATGATGAGCTTGATCTGGGGGCCTTCAAGACGCCAGGCCTGCGGGACATTTCACGGACGGCTCCTTACATGCACGATGGTTCGCAGGCGACGCTGATGGATGTCGTCGAGCATTACAATAAGGGGGGAGTGAAGAATTCCAACCTCGATGTCCGGATGAAGCCGTTGAATCTGACGCAGCAGGAGAAGGAAGATCTCGTTGCGTTTATGAAAGAAGGACTGACGAGCCATGATTACCCGACAGCGATGACTCCGAGTCTGCCTTGAGAAACATCAATTCTGGTGTGGATATGGTTTCGATTGTCGCCTGTAGCCTATCGCCCACCCTCATCCGGCCCCAAAGCGGGCCACCTTTCCCTGAAAAGACTACCGCATCGCCCTTTCTCTCGCCTTATCGGCGAGCGGGCGACTTGGTTCCACCTCAAGGGAGAAGGGAGAAGGGAGAAGGGAGAAGGGAGAAGGGAGAAGGGACAAGGGAGAAGGGAGAAGGGACAAGGGAGAAGGAAGAAGAGTAAGATATTGTAAGATTTACAATCTTTTCGGTGATAAAGAGTAGGGATTGTAGGGGCTGGTTGCCGATAAGATTTCTGACAGCAGACAACGTGAGTGTGCGCCTCCATGGATGGGATCTATGGTCGTTGGGCATTGGTGTCTGCCGGATTGCTGATTCACGCAAGGGGAACCAAGGATGGGTTTGTCGACTGCTCTGAATACGTCTCTGAACGGCTTGCGTCTGAACGAGACCTCGATCGACGTCCTGGGTAACAACATTGCCAACGCTGGCACGAACGGCTTCAAGGCGTCGGAGGCTCTCTTCGCGACACAGCTTTCGCGGACCTATTCGGTCGGTTCGAATTCGAGTTCCTTCAGCGGTGGGACGAACCCTCGTCAGGTTGGACTGGGGGCGAGTGTCTCGCAGATTCGTCGCGACTTTACGCAGGGGAACATCACGAACAGCACGAGCCCATCTGATATGGCGATTCAGGGGGACGGCTTCTTCGTTATTGATTCTCCGAGCGGTACTCAATACACCCGGGCTGGTAACTTTTTCCTGAATAGCGACGACCGTCTTGTGACGTCGAGCGGACTGCGTGTTCAGGGTTACGGCGTCGATGAAAACTTCAACATCATCACGACTCAGCTGCAGGATATTGTCATTCCGCTGGGTGATCTGAACGTCGCCCAGGCGACGGAGAATGTCGCGTTCACGGGGGCTGTTTATTCATCGGGCACGCCGGCGACTCAGGGGGCGATGCTCACCTCTGCGGTTCTTTATTCTGATGCTGCTGCGACGACTCAGGCGGATGCATTGACTGCGCTGACGAGCCTTTACGACGCAGCGGGGAACCAGCTTTTTCAGGCAGGCGATGAGATCAACTTTGCATCGAAAAAAGGGGGACGAAATCTTCCCAGCCAATCGATGACAGCGGGTGCGTTGACCTATGGCGATCTGCTGACGCACATCAATAACGTGCTCGGTGTCGATACCACGACGAGCGGCGGTAGTGTGTCGATTGTGGGCGGGGCAATGCAGATCAACGGCAACTACGGCAGCGTCAATGATCTGGACATCGCGACCGGCGATCTGACGGTCACGCAAGCGGGGAACACCAGCGATGTGAACCTCGCGTTCAACAAGACCCAGGCGTCCAACGGCGAGAGTACCATCACTGACTTAATCGTCTATGACTCACTGGGACAGCCGATTAACGTCAAGATGACGACGGTTCTCGAAACTCAGAGCAATAACACAACGACGTTCCGTTATTACCTCGAATCGCCAGACGACAGTGATGCGTCGGTCGCGCTCTCGACAGGAGTTCTGACGTTCGATGGCAATGGAAAATTGACCAACCCTACGACAGCTTCTTTTAATATCAACCGAGCGAACTCAGCTCCAAGTGACCTGCAGATCACTATCGACTTCTCGCGTGTATCCGGGATTTCGACACAGACCGCGGGTTCGGCGATCACACTTCAATCCCAGGACGGGTCGGATCCCGGGACGCTGACGACTTACGTCATTGATGAAGGCGGGATGATCAACGGCATCTTCGACAACGGGATTATTCGTACGCTGGGACAGGTTGTGCTTGCACGCTTCTCAAACTCACAGGGTCTGCTGGAGAGCGGCGATACGAACTTCGTCGAAGGGATCGCATCAGGTCCTCCATTTATCACGACGCCGGGAAACTTCGGTTCGGGAACGGTGCGTTCAGGCTCGATTGAACTTTCCAATACGGATATCGGTAAGAGTCTGGTCGATCTGATTGTGGCGTCGACGAATTATCGGGGTAACGCCCGGGTGATCGATTCGGTTCAGCAGCTGGTGGATGAACTGCTGGTGCTGGGACGATAACGGGGGTAGGGTCCGCTGTGCGGGCCAACAATGGACGCTCGTTGGCAAGTCAATTCTTGGCATTGTGACGCGAGTTGACGTGGTAAGATTTATTCGTTGTTGGGTGGTGATTGACGGTCTGCACAGCGGACCCTACGGGGGGAGTCGCCGGGTGTGCGATTGGGGCGCTGTTGTTGTCGGCATAATGTGAATATTGCGAATTGCTTGGCTTTTGTTGGCTGTGCGTTCGTCGCGATGTGAAATATTTGCTGATGGATCGTGGGCGTGATGCACGATTCATGAAACATGCGACCGCAGACGCGGTTCTGCATGCACGTTGAGGTGTGACTGCTTTCCAAGGACGCATGGTTGGCACCTCCGGTTTCCTTTCGCAGACTCATGGCATGGATGCTTTCAACTCTGGAATCATGATCCATGGCAGCTGCTGTCGCTGAAGAAAAAGTATTGGACGCCCCGGCCAAATCCGCGGGGGGCGGGTTCTTCAAGAAGATCCTGATCGTCACGGTGTTGCTGCTGATGTTCACCGGGATCAATATCGGTGTGCTCTGGTACTTCCTGGGTTCTGGCGGTGGCGAAGCTCATCACGAGGAAGGTGGTCACCATGATGAGCATGCTGCGCTACCGGAGACACCTGTGATCGGCGATCCTTCGAAGCCGGGCGTCTCTGACTACATGGAAGTGGAGCTGGACGACTATTCCGTCAGTAATACGATGGCGGCTCAAGGGCACACGATCCATATTACGTTCAAGCTGATTGCTCTGGTTTCGAGTGCGTCAAAGGCCCAGTTCGAAACATCTGCCAAGCAGGACAAGCGGAATCAGGTCAAAGAGCAGGTCGAGCGGGTCATCCGCTCAGCGAGTTTGAACGATCTGAAAGACTCGCAGCTGGACTTCATCAAACGTCGCATGCGAGAAGACATCAATAAGATTCTCGGCAACAGCTACATCAACAAGATCGTGATTATTGAATATCGGTTGATGGAGCAGTAGGCGCAATCACCTCGCCGGGAGAAATGGCTCTGATTTCCGCGTAACGTCGGAAGTCCTGCGTGTTGAACGTGAGAATGGTTTGCACATCGTGAGTGATCATTGCAGCGACGAGGCGGCAATCGTGTGTCGGCTTACCTTGGACTCGATAATTTGACGCCAATTCAAGCCAAAGTTCAGTCACAGTCTGATTGTCGTAGTGAAGCTGACAGAGACTGAGAAAGATTTCGATGTGCTTCACAATCTCGTTTGTTGTCAGTCCATAACCGTTATTGATTATCGGGCGACTGCACACGACCCAAAATTCATACAACACTTGGGGAACGATAACGAGTTGATCAGTCCTTTTGATTGCAACTAAACTCTCACGTGCTTCGGCATGATGCTTGTGGCCCAATTCAATGGATCGCAGTAGAACATTGGTATCAATTAATGTTGGCATGACCCTTAATCATAAATTGAGTCGCGACTGTCGTCGACATGTGGGTTCCGGCTTTTCGCGTTGACGACCAATTCATTAAAGACACGATTCCATTCGTTCTCGTCTTTGAGCGGAGTCGGAAGTTTTCTAGGTGATGGAATTATTGATCGCTGTTTGATGAGTTGGATCACATATTCCTCCGGAGACGCAAAGCCGCAAGCCGCGGCTTGTTCTCGCAAGGCGTCTTCTTCGCTCGTTGATAGTTTAATGATCATATTGTTTTCCTCTGGACGGCATTCTACTCAAATGAAAGACGTCAGTGAAGCAATTTTTTTTGCTTGATGTTCACCGTTCGTTGGCTGCAGAGTGGAAACAGCATTGCTGATAACCGAATGATCTGAGTGAGCAGGATCAGCCAGGCGGATCAGGCAATTCGTATCGATGAGAATCGACATCAATCTGCCTCATAAATGGCATCGCGGCTGTCGTCGACGTGAGCATTTCTTGGTTTGAGCTCTTTGAGAAATAACTGGAATTCTCGTTTCCATTCCTCAGGATTCGTAATCGTCTGATGAATCGAAGCAGCAACGGGCGGAGCATCTTCCGTCGTTAGAAGGTGATGTACATAGTCTTCAAAATGTTCAAATCCCTGTTCAGAAGCTCGACGACTCAGGTTGGCGATCTGGTCAGGGCTTAGTGAAATATTCATGGCGTGCCTCCACGGATATTCTACAGGTGATCTCCAAATGGAGAAAGATCGCTTCAAGCCTGTTATCTCTCCCGCCAGATCAACTCCTTTTTCACCTTCTGCTTTCGCATGATCGGCTGGATTTCTTCGAAGTAGCGTTTCGCATCCACGGGGTAGCCGGCGGTTGGTTTCAGGCCTTCGAGTCGGGACTGCCAGTAGCGGTTGAAGCTGAGCATCGAGAGTTCGCGGATGTATTTGGCGACCATCGAGGCGACGGCGACTGGTAAGTAGCGTTCGCCCTGAACGTGGAACTCGAACTCGCGCTGGCCGAGGCGGTAGCGGCTGAGCCTGGGTGATTCTTCCAGCAGGAAGGTGAACTCGCCGAATTCTTCTGTGAGCAGATCAGCGTACGTTTTACGACCGCCGTGGCGGTCCATGAGGATCTTGGTCGAGGTCGGTTCGTAGTCGAGGGTGTTGAGAAGCTGGTGGACGAGGCTGACGCTCTGCGTCGAGAGGATGACGGCTTTGTTGATGTCGCCTTTGAGATGCCTGTTGAAGAGAGCAGGGGTGACGAACTGCAGGCGGATCCCTTGGAGGCCGATCTCCTGCCAGACATCGAAACTCAGGCAGGAATGGAGTGTCTGATCAAGATCTTCCCGGGTGGTCGCGACGGGGAGAGGGATATCGTGCTCGAAATACCAGGGCTCTTCGAGGCAGACGGCGTCGACATTGACGCTCAGATGACCGAGGAGCTCTTTCAGCGACGACGGGTGAACACCAAGTCCTCCGAGCAGCGTGAGCACGGAGCGTTCGAGATCCTTAAGGCCTTTTCCGGACTGGTAGACCTGTTTGGAATCGCCGATCTTCAGGCCGCGATAGCCAGTGGACTCATCATCACGCAGGACACAGGCGAGGAGATCGAAGAAAGCCTCTTCGCTGGCGGGGGAGTCGACTTTCCAGGCCGTTGCAGCAATGACGAGGGGGCCGAGATTCGGGCCGTAGCCTGCTTCATCGACCCCTAAAACGAATCGACTCATGTGGAGGCACCTTCCCTGGGGAGCATTGCGTGACGAATGATCAGAATGACGAAGTGTCGATTTTACATTTTTTACGCCTGTTCGAATATCGTCTCAAGAGATTCGACTTGACGTGAACACCACTGTGTGACACATTCCTCATCCGTTTGGCACGAAGACGGCCCGTCCGGGTTGTGTCGTGACGAACTGCGGCGACTGGCAAGCATGTATGCGACCCGGAACACCGTGTTTGAGTCGGCTGGATGGCTGGCTCATGAATTCACCATTTCGAGGCAAACACCTCTCTTCATCGGACCCTGCTCCCTGGTGGACTGGGCCAAACGAATCGGCTTCGCAAAGGAGTGCCCCCGCCGTGATCAAATCTGTCGCAATGACTGCCGTTCTGTGTCTGCTGACTGCTTCCAGCGCTTTCGCACAAGCTCCAGCTGCTGCCCCAGCATCTGCCGCTACGATGCCTCACAAGGTCGGCCTGATTGACATGGCCTACATCTTCAAGAACTATAAGAAGTTCGAAGATCGACGTGAGTCACTCAAAGCCGATATCGCCCAGACTGACGAAAAGGCCAAAGCCATGGCTGAAGGTCTGAAGGCGATCGAAGCTGAACTCAAAGGTGGCAAGTTCAAGCCAGATTCACCTGAGTATCAAGCCACTGAAGCCAAGGGGTTCGCTCTGAAGTCTCAATTCGAGCAGTTCAGTGCCAAGGCAAAACGTGACTTCCTGAACAAAGAGTCTGAAATCTACAAGGAAGTCTACCTGGAATGCTCGAACGCTGTGAAGCAATACTCAGAGTACTACAAGTATACTCTGGTCATCCGCTTCAGCCGCGAAACCATTGATGGAACTGAAGAAGCTCGTGAGCTGATCCAGGGCATGAACAACCTGGTCATCTATCACAATCCTGAGTTCGACATCAGCGACAAGATCCTGGTCTTCCTGAATCAGTCTTACGCCAAGACGACCGCTGCCAACACCACTGGCACGACGACTCGCTAATTGATGTTTGACAATCCGGTTTTCGAACTGCACACGCCCCCGGCATTGCGTCCGGGGGCATTCGTGTGCCGACTGCTCACCAACAACCTGCTTGATGACCATCTGCTTCGATCGCCATGACGACGATGGTCAGCTTCTGAAGTGATGTCCTAATCGCTTTCGCATTTCATGGTCCGTCAACCCCACAAGAACCCACGTATGTCCCCCCGTACGCAGCGGACAATCGAACGAATTGCCCAGACACGAGGCATCGGTTTCCTGACCGGCCAGACGATCACCGTTCGGTTTATGCCCGCCGAAGAAAATACCGGCATCGTCTTCCAGCGACTTGATCTGGAAGGTCAACCGCTCATTCCCGCGACCATGCCTTATGTCGCTTCGGGAAATCGCCACACACTGCTTCAACACCGCGGTGCAACAGTTGCGCTGACGGAACACGTCATGGCGGCCCTTGCTGGGATGCAGATCGATAACTGCCTTGTTCAGATTGACGGCCCGGAAGCACCTGGCTGCGATGGCTCTGCTCTCGACTTCGTACGCTGTTTGCAGGCGGCTGGCATCGTGACGCAGACCCAGTCGGTCAATCCGTACCGCATCACCGAAAAGATCACCCTGATTGACGCCAAGCGAAATGCTTCGATCATCGCGTTTCCAACTCATGGCGATCAGCTGATTCTCGAATACCAGCTCGACTATGGACGACAGTCGCCGATTGCTGAGCAGTCCGCGCAGTTTGTCATCACGCCGTACACCTTTGTCAGCGAAGTCGCGTTCTGTCGCACGTTCATCCTTGAGCAGGAAATTGAAATGCTCAAGGCCCGTGGCTATGGTAAGAACACAAACACCAGTCATCTGCTTGTCTTCGGAGAAGATGGACTGATTGAAAATACGCTCCGTGTCGAGAATGAATGTGCTCGCCACAAACTTCTCGACTGCATTGGCGACTTTGCCCTGCTGGGGCGTCCGATCATCGGTCACATCATCGCCCGCAAGACGGGGCACGAGCACAACCATCAGTTTCTGCATGAGATTCTCTCACTGCAGGAACGTCGTTACAGCCGGGCTGCCTAATACACTTCCACCTCTCTGTCTGGACCTGACCCTTCTTGAAGGATTACCAATGCCTCGCAAAATTTCCGATTTCTCTCAGGTCGATCCCCGAGCTGAACTTGGTGATGACATTGAGATCGGCCCATTCTGTGTTGTTGGTCCACACGTCAAGCTTGGCTCCGGATGTAAGCTCGACAGCCACGTGACGTTGATTGGTCACACGACGATTGGCGAGAACAATCGCTTCATGGCCAACTGTGTCATCGGCGGCGAGCCTCAGGACCTCAGCTATAAGAACTCACCCACACAAGTCGTCATCGGCAGCGGCAATCAGTTCCGTGAAGGCGTGACGGTTAACCGCGGTGCGGATAAAGAAGATCACGTCACTCGCATTGGGAATAACAGCGTTTTTCTCGCCAATGCACACGTTGGTCATAACTGCAATGTTGGCAACAATGTCATGCTGGTCAACGGCGTCCTGCTCGGCGGACACGTTCACGTTCACGATAAGGCGATCATTTCCGGTAACACGGTCGTTCACCAGTTCTGCTCGATTGGCACGATGGCATTTATCTCGGGCGGATGTCGCGTCGTGATTGATGTGCCTCCCTTCATGCTGGGCTCGGGCACGGACGACTTCACGATTCATACCGTCAACCTCGTCGGGCTGAAGCGTTCTGGCATGTCGCAGGAGACGATTTCTCTGATTCGCAAGGTTCATAAACTCGTCTACCGCGAGTTCAAACCGCTGGAAGAAGTCAAAGCCGAGTTCCTTGATAATCTGGCTGTTATTCCGATCGAGCTGTCCTCGCTGTTCAACTTCATGGAAAAACAGAAAGCCGGCAAGTACGGACGTGGCCGCGAAGCGATCCGCCTGCTGCCATCCTTCCATCAGAAAGCTGCTGCGTAAACCTGTAGGGTCCGCTGTGCGGACCGTCAATTCGCAGGATTACACAGAAACTGATGATGCCTTTCATTTGCATTCATCTCTTTTTTCAGGATTGAATGTTGTTTGATGGTCCGCACAGCGGACCCTACTATGTAAGCCCCTTCCTATGCATCCACTCAACATGATTGTCGTTGGTGTTGGCGCTCTTGGCCGTCACCATGCCCGTATCCTGTCTCAGATGGAAGGTGTCAACCTCGTCGCTGTCGCGGAGCCGAATCCGTCGCAGGGACAGGCGGTCGCTGACCAATGTAAGACGCGATGGGTGGCTGACTATCGCGAAGTCATGGATGAGTGTCAGGCGGCTTCGATTGTCGTCCCAACGTTTCTGCATCATGGAGTCGCGAAAGACCTGTTGTCTCGCGGTATTCCCGTCATGATCGAGAAGCCTCTGACGGCTGACCTGGAACAAGGTCGAGAGCTCGTCGAACTGGCTGCACAGAAGAACGTGACGCTGCAGGTTGGCCACATCGAGCGTTTCAACCCGGCGTTTGAACTGGCGGTCACGAAAGTCAAAGCTCCGAAGTACATCCGCGCAGAGCGAACGAGTCCTTTTCCATTCCGCTCGACAGACATCAGCGTCATTCACGATGTCATGATTCACGATCTTGAACTCGTCATGCACTTGGCCAACAGCCCCGTCATTGGTGTGCACGCGATGGGCTTTGGTCTGATGAGCGAAAAGCTCGATTCCGTCCAGGCTCGTTTGACCTTCGAATCAGGTTGCATCGCTGACATCACCGCCAGCCGTCTGCATCCTGAAACCAAACGCCAGATGCAGGTGATCGGCAGCCACGGCGCAATCAACATTGACTTCGCAACGCGCTCTCTTGAACATTACGAACCAACCGCCAAGCTGCTGTTTGGACCCAAGCCGGTTGAACTGGCTCGACGTCCTGGTGCGGATCTTCAGCAACTCAAGGACTCCATCTTCGGCGACTTTATCAGCGTCGAGAAGCACGCGATGCCCCAAGTCGACGCCCTCACTGCTGAGCTGAGCGAGTTCATCAGCAGCATCCGACAGAAGACCAACCCACGTGTCACTGGTGAAACGGCACTCGCCTGTCTGGTAGTCGCCGACGAGATCCTGCGACAAGCCGAAACTTCTCGCGGCGAAGTGATCAAGACACGCGCAGCGTAATTTTTTTCTCTGGATAGCCCGGGTTGTCCCAACCCGGGCGTGCCGCTTCGGCACGAGAGAAGCACAGCAAACGACGCTCAATGCGCAGCTGACCGTGTTTCTTGCAGCTTCGCCGTCCGGGTTGAGACAACCCGGACTACCCGTGTGTCGCTGCCTTCGCTCGAACATTTCGATTACACTGAGACCATCACGAGCGCTCTGGATGTTTTACTCAGTTGGGATTCGAGATGGTTTCTTGCTTACGCCTATCGGCGGTTTTGTTTGTGCTCTTCATGGCTCCTGTTCTGGCTGTGGCACAGAATGTTTCTGCGCCCCTGGACGAAGGGGAGAAGCTGCATGCCCTGTTTGATCGCGAGTGGGAGTACAAGCTTTCGCAGGAGCCGACGTATGCGTCGTTCCTGGGCGACAAACGCTATAACGACATCTGGCCTGATCTCACACTTGAGGGAATCAAGAAGCGTTATCAGCAACAGCTGGACCTGAAGAAAGAACTCGCGACGTTCGATCTGGGCAAGCTTTCGCCGGCGGATCAGGTCAACTTCCAGCTGTTTGCCAATGAAATCTCGATGGCCATCGAAGCCTACGACTTCTCCTGGTATCTCGTCCCGCTGACCAACCGCGAGGGAATCCAGATCGAGTACGAAACCGTCAACGCGATGGCATTTGAGAAGGTCAAGGATTACGAAGATCTCATCACCCGGCTGTCGACCTTTGACACGTACATGAATCAGACGATTGATTTGATGAAAGCCGGCATGGCGCGCAAGATCGTGCAAAGCCAGGTCGTCATGCGTCCGGTTGTCGGCCAGATTCGACGCCAGATCGTCGAGAAGCCGGAGATCAGTCAGTTTTACAAGCCGTTCACCGAGATGCCCAAATCAATCAGTGAGGAGGACAAGGCTCGTCTGCAGGCAGCCGGGAAGAAGGCGATTGCAGAACACGTCGTTCCTTCGTACGCGACGCTGCTGACGTTCTTCGAGAAAGAGTATCTGCCCGCCTGCTTTGAAGCCCCCGGCGTATGGCAGATGGAGAATGGCAAACCGTTTTATGCGCACCGCTGTCGACTGTTCACGACGACCAGTTTAACCGCTGAGCAGATCCACGAGATCGGTATGTCTGAAGTCCGACGCATCCGGACCGAGATGGAAAAGATCATCTCCGACGTGAAGTTCGAGGGGACCTTCCAGGAGTTCCTGACCTTCCTGCGCACCAACCCGAAGTTCTACTACACGACCGAGAACGAATACGTGATGGCCGTCGAGAGTGTCTGCAAAAAGATCGACCCGATGCTGGTCAAGCTCTTCAAACGACTGCCGCGCATGCCGTATGGCGTCGAGCGCATCCCCGCCAACATCGCCCCCGATACCACAGCAGCCTACTACCGCGAACCCTCTCTGGCAGCGATGCGAGCCGGGACGTACTTCATCAATACTTATGACCTCAAGTCACGTCCCATCTATGAGATCGAAGCCCTCTCGCTACACGAATCGGTTCCCGGACACCACCTGCAGATCGCCCTCGCGATGGAGCTGGATGAACTCCCCGCCTTTCGCCGCTACAGCGGTTACACCGCCTACATCGAAGGCTGGGGACTCTACAGTGAATCTCTGGGCGACGAGTTGGGACTCTATCAGGATCCCTATTCCAAGTTCGGCCAGCTGACGTACGAAATGTGGCGTGCCTGCAGGCTCGTCGTCGATACCGGCATCCACCATTACGGTTGGACTCGCCAGCAAGCCATCGATTTCATGGCTCAGAACACCGCCAAAACGCTGCTCGATATCACCAACGAAGTTGATCGCTACATCGCCTGGCCCGGACAGGCCCTGGCCTACAAGATCGGCGAACTCAAAATCCAAGAACTTCGCCAACGAGCAGAAGCAGCCCTCGGCGAGACGTTCGATCTGCGCGAGTTTCACGATGTCGTTCTTCGCTCGGGAGCAGTGACCCTCGACGTGCTCGAAGCCAACGTCGATGCCTGGATCAAGACGGTGGCTGCGGAATAGGGTTCGGATGGCTGGGTATAGTTTGGGTAGTCCGGGTTGTCCCAACCCGGACGGCGAAGCCGAAAGAAAACACGGCCAGCTGCGCATTGGACGTCGCTTGTCGTGTTTCTGTCGTGCCGAAGCGTCACGCCCGGGTTGGGGGCAACCCGGGCTACCCTGATTTCAGACTCACGTTCCATTACCGAGCAGCGGTTTTTGCTTCTGGAGCAACCGTGATCACTTCGACTTCGCCGAATTTGCCGACCGACATGTTCGAGCCGCCCAGGAGCAGCAGTTGGTTGCTGCCAACGGGGACCATGCGGTGGAAGAAGCGGGCGTTTTCGAGGTTGCCTTCCATCGTCCACTTGTCTTCGCCGGTGCCGATCGACTCGAGCGTGCCATCGTAGGTGCTGACGTAAAGTCGGTTGCCTTGAGCGAACGAAGACGAACCAAAGCCCGTCATGCCGCCGCCGATGAGGTCGGGGCCGTTTGACCAGCTCTTGGTCGCTGGGTCATAGATTTCGACCTTCGTGGTCACGCCATTGGATGGTGTCATCCCGCCGATGACGTAGAGCTTGCCGTTGTAGGCAGCAATCGAGAGGGCGCGACGTGGAGTCGGCAAGTTGGGGACGGCTTCCCATTTCGCGTTAGCCTGGGCGAGGTCCAAAGACCAGACCGTGTCATGCCATTGGCTCTCGGCTTCGCCTTGCATGGACCATCCGCCCACGACATAGACTTTGCCATCAACAACAGCTGCGTCGAAAGAAGAGCGTGGCTCCGGCATGGGAGCCAGGTCGGCCCATTTGCCAGTGGCTGGATCAAAGCTGGCGACGTCGGCTTGAGACCAGAGGCTATGCTCTTCCCCTTCTTTATTTTTAGCTGTGAAGCCACCCAGGCGAATGATCTTGCCATCGTGGGCGACCATGGCGAGACCTTGCAGACGTGGGCCTTCTGCGACGGCTTCCCACTTGCTGCCTGGTTCGAGTTTCAAGCGGTACAGGGTCTTGCATTGACCTTCGTCAGAGTACTCGTGAGCACCGCCTGTGTGACCGCCGTAGTAGTAGACTGCATTGCCCGCGACCGCAGCGCCGAAGCTGGTGATCTCTTCTGGAATCGCTGGGTAAGACTTCTCGCTGACGATTGGCTTGTAGGTCAATTCCGGGAAGGTGACGGTCGTGTAGTGACGGGTTTCGGTGTACTTCTTGCCGTCGAGTTCGCCTTCGCCTGCTTCGACATACTTGACGCGAAGAGCCTTGAGAGGCTGATCGTTCAGTTTGATTTCCGCGACGCCCGCATCGTTGGTTTTGACTGCATCGAGTGCATCGGGCTGATAGGCTACCACTTCAGCGCCGGTGACGGTCTTGCCATTGGCTTTGACAGTGACGTTCAGCGTGCCGTTATCGATTTTGGGTTGGACGTCAAGGACGACGATCTCGCCGCTTTCCAGTCCCCAGGCTCGGTTCGATAGGGCAGGACCGGCTTTGCTGTAGTAACGAACTTTGTAAGCTGCACCACCGCGGGCCATGACTCCCAGGTCTTTGGCCAGAACGAAGACACCTTCTGCATCTTTGTCATCGAGATCAACAGACATCTTCGTCCCGTTGGCTGCAAGTGCCAGGGCAGCGGGATCGGCTTTGCGGACGAGTTTATAGACCTTAGCGCCTTCCAGATACTTGAGCAGCTTCTCGTCGTCTTCTGGAGCTGGCTCTTCTGCGAAGACGCAGGAGAGAACGGTTTTCTCGCCAGACTTCTCGACGAGCAGCCAGGGAAAGTGAGCGTGCGCCAGTTGCGGAATCTGCAGCATGACCACAGCTGCCAGCAGAACGGCCAGCCATTGCTTCGAGTTGTGAACCAGTCTCGTGGTTTGAATCATAGGGAGAGATCCTTACTTGATTGTCGATTCGTGGAATTCCCGTCGATCACATTGACCGCCAGGAGGATGGATTGATCAACGAAGACGACTCACTCTCGATCGCGATTCAGAGTAATCGACTTCGTTGCGAATTGCGAAAAGTGCTCGCAGGTTTCGGTGAAAGAAAGATGCGTCCGGCGGCCCAAGGCTGCCCATAAGTCAAGGACCGGCCGGACACACCAAGGAGTTCCTGATGTCTCCGATTTCAACGCGTTTGTTTACATGTTGACGAGTTCCAGGAAATCTCGTGATCGCTGTCTGAGAAACTCGGTTCGACCCGGCATGAACCCCTCATCGCTGATCGCGATCTGAGAGAAAACGGGTGTCGGTTGGGCATCTCTCAATGCACGACCGGCAGGCAAGCGTGTCTGCAGGTAGCGATGCAGCGACGAGGCGATCAGCATCATCAAAGCCATGACTGCCATCAGGGAAAAGATCACCAGATGAATCAGAAGGATTTGAGACTCAGGCATGAGAGTGTCCTCCTGTCGAAGTCAGTCCCTGCAGACGCCGGGTGATTGTCTGGACCTGTCTGAGATCGCCAGCAGCTTCCATGATCGATTTGAGTCGTTCGAGGCAACAGGTGCATTCGATGATTTCGTAATCGGCCTGCTCGAAGCGTCTAACAGGTTCGTAAGCATCCTTCGGCTGGCCGTGGCTGAACAGGATCGTCGCCAGGCCGACGCGGAAGAGGATGTTGTTTGGCGAGAGAGTGACGGCCTTGCGAGCCAGTCCAACCGCCGTGCAGAAGAGTTCGCCACTGCGGATCGCGTAATAGGCGGCGTCGTAGTAAGCCTGTCCTTCATCAGGAAGACGCTCGATGATGCGTCTGGCCTGTTGCAGGGCATCGCGTGAGAAGCCGTATTTATCGAGGCCCGAGGCAACGCGTCGCAGGATGCGCCAGTCGATGTCTTCCCGGGAGGCGACACGGTTGAGCAGAGAGCGGGTCAGTTCGTGACGTCCGAGTTCGCCATAGACATCTGCCAAGCAGACGCGGGAGTAATCGCTGATCGGGGCGATCAGGCTCGCTTCCTCGAAGGCGCGGGCGGCTTTCAGCCACTGGCCTTGTTCAGAATAGATCACACCAACAAATTCCCAGACACGAACATCATCAGGGAAGCTTTTGAGATGCGCGAAGGCGAGGTTTAAGCAGACGTCATGTTGCCCCAGATAGAAGTGGGGCTTGAGAGCGGTGAAGATGTCAGCCATGCAGGTCTCCAGTGGCACAGGTGTGCCCGAATCATTGATTTGGAGACGTGGCTTGCGTTGGCGCTGGCTGCGTCAGGTGAAGCTCAATAGGAAGTCGGCGTGCAGTTCCATTGATATTGAGATTCAGTCTCACTATGATATCGCGACACGATCGAACTGCAAGTCAAACTCAAACTTTCTAATGCGAACACTTCGCAAAAGATCCTTTCTTGTTACTAGATTAGACTTTACGTCATGAGTGACACACACAATTCTCCCCCCGTCCTCGCTGCCGACGTGTTGGCTCAGTTGCAGCATGGAGCCTGTCGGTTTCTCAGTTTTGACCAGTTAGCTCAGGGAAAACAGGAGATTCTCATTGAATTTAAAGGGCAAATCTATCGCCTCCGGGCCACAAAAAACGATAAGCTGATCTTGAATAAGTAAGTCTCTGTCTCAGGATTTGTTCTGCTATGTCATCTGCTGCTTCCGCCCAAAATTCGAAATTTTCTCAACTGCTGATCGCTGCTGTGATGGTCGGGGCTTTGATCGTCGCGAAGCTGATTCCGGTTTCCAATCTCGTTGAATTACCCTGGAACTTTTCCGCCGTCGGTGGCTTGTGCCTGATGGCCGGCTCGTTGTTGCTGGATCGACGTTACGCGATCGCGGTCCCGGTGATTGCGATGATGATGGGCGACATCTATCTGAACGCCATTCGTTACCATACCGCCCATAGCTTGACGAACCCTGCAGTGCTCGGCGTCATGATGACCGTGTGGTGCTGTTTTGCGTTTTACGGACCGCTGGGCGTCTGGATCGCCAAGATGAAACGCAGCTGGGTGTCGATCGGTCTGGCTTGCCTGGCGGGATCGACGGTCTTTTTTCTGGTCACAAACTTTGCGGACTTCCTGTTCTTCCGTGTTCACACCTGGGGAGAACTGGTTCGCTGTTATTATGACGCGATCCCATTCTACCGGAATTCGCTGCTCTCGGATCTGACGTTCGCCTCGATGCTTTATGGCGGATGGGCCTTGGTTGAAGGCACGCAGCCGACGACTGAGCAACACGGCGTTTAAGAAGACGGTTTCCGATGACTGCTCAACGCATTGTCTCGCTGCTGCCCAGCGCGACGGAGATTCTCTGCCTGCTGGGGCTGGAAGATCGTATCGTCGGGATCACGCATGAGTGTGATTATCCGTCGTCGATCATCTCTCGTCCTACGGTCACGCAGACCGTCATTCCGCATCATGCGACCAGTCGCGAGATTGATACGCTGGTCCGTGAGCGTCTGGAAACGACGAAAGCCCTCTACTCGCTCGACCTTGATTTGCTGGAAACGCTGCAGCCAGATTTACTCGTCACGCAAGCCCTGTGTGATGTCTGTGCGGTCTCTGAGGAAGAAGTCAACGCTGCGGCTTGTTCGCTCTCTTCCAAGCCACAGGTCGTGAACCTGGAACCATCGACGTTGAGCGAAGTCTTTGATTGCATTCTCGCGATTGGCAAAGCCACTGGACTTGAAGGAGTTGCGAACAAGAAAGTGGCAGAACTGAGGGCGAGGGTAGACGCTGTTCGACAGCGTTCCGCGTCCATCGCCAAGCCTGCTCGCGTGACGCTTCTCGAATGGATCGATCCGCTCTTTTGCTGCGGTCACTGGTCGCCGGAGTTGATTCGGTATGCGGGTGGATTTGATTCCCTCGGACGCGAGCATGCCCCGTCAACGACGATCACTCCGGACGACTTGATCGCCGCTCAGCCGGACGTTCTAATCCTCGCGCTCTGCGGGTACAGTGTCGAGCAGACGCTGCATGATTTTCCCCTGCTCGAAGCGATCCATGGTTTCCGCGATCTGCCGTGTTATCGAAACGGGCGCATCTATGCTCTTGATGGTTCTGCGTATTTCAGTCGACCAGGGCCGCGCCTAGTCGATTCATTGGAGATCCTCGCCCACACGCTGTTTCCAGATGTGCATCCGAAATTCGATGCGCATCCGGTCGCTGCCAACGTGTTAGAAAATCGCTGATTCTTCCTGGATCTGTCCATCGACTTGCTCTCACCACATCGTATCTGATGTCGAGGAGAACAAGTTATGGCTATTCGTACGTCAAAGCGTTTGCTTGATGCCATAAAACTCTTCTTGTTTGGTCTCATCGCCTGCTGGATGACCTATCAGAATGGAACTCTCTTCATTCCGTTTTCGATGGCTTATCTTCTCTTCGCGTTTCGACGACGTTATTACGTCGTGATGGGAATGTTAATTTCACTCTATGTGAGTTTTTTCTTATTCGCGACTTTCTTCATGACACCATCTGGATCATATGGATACTCGCCGAACGTCCTCATGGATCCCGATGTGTATGGACCATTCCTGATTTGCTTCGTCGGAGGAATGATCGGTCTTGTTTTCGATCGCGTCAACGCACGTCCCATTGAGACGGAGCCGATTGACCCGATCAGCCATCTCCTGCCACCATCTGAAACAGCCCCTCACGAAACGTCGGATACCTCAGCGTTACCCCCAACTCCCGCTTCATCTTCGCGTTCGACAGACGCTTGTTGAGGCCGCGGGTGCGGCCGGCTGGGCCGGTGGTGTCGAATGTGGGAGGCGGGGCAGCGATCATGCGGGAGAGTTCACCGTAGTACTCGGAACGGGGAACGGGCTCGTCATCGGTGATCAGATAGAGGCTGCCGGGATTGGCGTGTTGTTCGGCGGTGAGCACGACGTCTGCTGCGTCGTCGACGTGGATGATGTTCAACCAGGCGTCCGGTTCGCCGCCCAGTGGCTGGCCTGCTTTGAGGTGGTCGGCTTTCATCAACAGTCGCCCCGGGCCGTAGATGCCAGAGAGTCGCAGGATGGTCCAGTTGCCGTTGGCGGGGTTCAGCTGCTTGGTGACCTCTTCTGCTTCAAGGGTTATCTGGCCGCCTTCGGTGGCCGGAGTTGTTTCGCTTTCTTCATCGACGAGCGAGCCATCTTCCTGGCCGTAAACGCTGGAGGATGAAATGAAGATCAGTCGCTGGACTTTGCCTTGTAGCTTTTCGAGTACCCGCTTCAAGCCGTCGACAGAAACGATCCGCTTATCGATGCCCGCGCTGCGGTCATAGCCGACGGCGTACAGGCAAGTCTCGACCGCTGGGAATTCGAAATTATCGCCGAGTGATGTGACGTCTCCCACAAGCGGGAACAGACCCATGGCGGCGAATTCATCGCGTCTGGTTTCCGAGCGGGTCAGGACATGAACCTGATGGCCCTGTTGTAGCCACTGCTTCGCGACGCGTCGTCCCAGGTAGCCGCAGCCGATGATCAGTTTATCACTCATGTTCGCATTTCCTTATTCGCGTGTTTCCGATGCACAGCGTATCAAAAATCTGGACGATCGGCCTTGTTGTCGCTTACTATCGCGCCGATGATGCACAAGGTCATATGAAATTTTCACTCTAATGCAGCAGGTCTATGTCCAACTCGCCCAGTCAGCCTTCTCCTGGAAATCCGATGTCGTCCCCGCAGGAAGGGCATAAGTCGCATGTTCTCGTCTCTGCAACCGGGGATGTGTTGACGTCAAAAAACGTGAACACAAAACGCGATCAGGATCGCACGCAGGAAGAAGTCCGCTACACCAGCGTCATCCTCAAACGCAATGACCTGACGCTGCGACACCCTGGCGATACCCTCGAAATTGCTATCCACGAAGGTCTCGAACAGTTCAAACGCAATCAGGTGTCGCTATTGCTTTCGTCATTGGCGGCTGGTTTGAATGTCGCGTTCTCGGCAATGGCGGTGGCGATCGCGTATGCGGTGGCGATGCCGATGGAGAATCCTCTGGTCTCGAAGTTCCTGGTCGCGCTCGTCTACCCGCTCGGCTTCATCATCTGCATCATGAGTGGAGCCAAGCTGTTTACCGAACACACCGCGACCGCGCTGTACCCTGTCCTGGATGGTCGGGCCAAGCTGTCGAAGCTGTTTAAGCTCTGGGGAATTGTTCTGAGTGGTAACCTGGTCGGTGCGACCGTCAGTGCCTTCTTACTGACAATCGCGCTGCCTGTCATCAAGGCGAAAGAAGGCTTTCTGTTACTCGGGCATCACCTCGTCGATCCGACGTCAGAGCAGCTGCTGATCAGCGCGATCCTCGCCGGCTGGCTGATGGCGCAAGGTGGCTGGCTGGTGATGGCGAGTACATCGACGCTGGCGCAGATGATGGGCATTTACATCGTCACCTTCATCATCGGGCTGGCGGGCTTCCATCACTCAATTGCAGGCACAGCCGAGATGATGGCGGCGTTGTTCATGGGGAACGAGTTCACGCTCTTCCAGACGGGCCGCTTCATCGCAATCTCAGTCCTCGGCAACCTGCTCGGTGGCATCATCTTCGTGGGCGTTCTGAATTATGCTCACATTCGACAATTGCAGAAGCAGGAGAAGTAAAAAGCGAAATTCAATTGAGCTGGCCATTTCGAAACGTATCGTTATAGAGGTAGGCCAGCCCGCCGACTATCAGGTTGATACATGGCAACAGAATCAAAGCACTCGCCAAACCACGCCTGTCATTGGAATAGGCTTTCCATGATGAGGCGAGAGCGGCAAAACTGATGATCGGATAGAAGCCGACACTCGCGGCAAGTGCGACTGTCGCGGGTTGTTTGGCCGCATCAGGGGCATCCAGCATCATCACGGAGAACATCGCTGGAATGATTGAGAGAATTCCTGCCGCACCAACAATGATCGACATGGTGATCAGGTAAATAAGCGTGACGATAGAACTCTTGGGAGAATCCTGATCGACAATACGTATGTCATTCATTGACTAACTCGTTTCACTCGCTTCTGTCACGGTCTTGCTGGCATCGTCATTACGCGAGCCATTCCCATTCTTAAGATCGAGCGCGGATCGTTTCTGCTCATCAACCACGTCATGATCCAGCGGCACGCCCTCAGGGTGGGACTTGTCGCCACGGGTGATGGGTTGTTCTTCGTAGATTCGTTCGCTGGTTGTCTGGGCGTGTGGGCCAAGGTGAACCGGGACTTCGACCGGCTCTGGTGCTTTGGCTGGTGGCTTGGCCGCTTCGGGCGGAGTGGGAGCAGGTGGCTGCTCGCCCGTGGTGACGACGACGTCCTCGGCGGGCGGTGTTCCCTTCGGGGCTTCGGTGCGGAAGCGGGCTTCTTGTTTGGAAGGGGAGAGCCAGTTGTAGAGATTCGCTGCCATCTTGGAACGCACGGTCTTCAGGCGGAAGATCGCCGTCGAGTAAGCGGGCATCTCGAAGTTCTGATTCTGACGCAACAGCTTGCCATCAGTGTTCTCACGGAAGCTGTCCATCAAGGGCTTCCAATAATCATTCTGTTCATGCCAGGGCATCTTGAACGTGACCGGGGTCTCGGCCGCGTTGAAGTAGATGAGGAACGTATCGCCGATGAGAGGCTTGCCTTCTTTGTCGAGTTCCTCGATCAGACGTCCTTCGATTCGCATCCCGAAAGCATGGGCGTAAGGCTTATTCCATTCATCGCCGATGAGTTCTTCGCCCTGATCGCTGAGCCAGGTAATGTCGGATTCTTTGAGGTTGCCGACTGGTTCGCCGCGGAAGAACTTGCAGCGCTGGAAGACGGGATTCTTCTGCCACAGCTGCACGATCTTACGCGTGTAATTCAGGAACTTTTCCTGAGCATCGGTCAAGTTCCAGTTAAGCCAGCCGATCTCGTTGTCCTGGCAGTAGGCGTTGTTGTTGCCAAGCTGAGTCTCTGCGAATTCATCCCCCATGCGAATCATGGGAACGCCCTGAGACAGGATCAGCGTTGTCATGAAGTTCCGAAGCTGACGCTCACGCAGCGCGAGGATCTTCGGATCATCGGTGACACCTTCGACGCCGCAATTCCAACTGAGGTTGTGGTTATCGCCGTCGCGGTTGCCTTCGCCGTTGGCGAGATTGTGTTTCTCGTTATAGCTGACCAGATCATTGAGCGAGAAGCCATCGTGACTGGTGACAAAATTGACGCTCGCGTTCGGCGTTCGTCCATTGTGTTGATAGAGATCGCTCGACCCGGTGATGCGGGTTGCAAATTCGGACATCGAGCCCTGATCGCCTCGCCAGTAACGACGGATGCAGTCTCGATATCGTCCGTTCCATTCCGACCAGCCACTCGGATAGTTACCGACTTGATAGCCCCCTTCTCCCAGGTCCCATGGCTCAGCGATGAGCTTGGTTTGCGACAGAACAGGGTCCTGGTGAATGATATCGAGGAAGCCGCCCCAGAGGTCGACGTTGGTGTTCTCGCGGATGAGCGCCGAGCAAAGATCGAAGCGGAAGCCATCAATGTGATACTCCTGCACCCAATAGCGCAGGCTGTCCATGATCAGCTTGAGGACTTGTGGTTGTTGCGTGTTGAGGGTGTTGCCGCAGCCGGTGAAGTCCATGTAATAACGGGCTGAATTCGGCACAAGACGGTAATAGGTCGCGTTGTCGATCCCTTTGAACGAGAGAACCGGGCCGCCGTGGTTTCCTTCGGCAGTGTGGTTGTAGACGACATCGAGAATGACTTCGATCTTCGCCTGGTGCATCTTCTTGACCATCGTCTTGAATTCATTGACGACGAAAGCCGGGTCATCATCGCGGCTTGAATAAGTCGACTCTGGGCTGAAGAAGTTCAGCGTGTTGTAACCCCAGTAGTTGGTCAGGCCCTGGTCGACAAGAAAGCGGTCATCGACTTTGTGATGGACAGGCAGAAGTTCGACCGCCGTCACTCCCAGGTTCTTGAGATACGCAATCGACTGCTTGCTGCACAGCCCGGAGTAAGTCCCACGCAGCTCTTTGGGAATCTCGTTATTGAGAGCCGTGAACCCTTTGACGTGCATCTCGTAAATCAGCGTCTTGTTCCACGGGGTTCGCAGAGGCTTATCGCTGCCCCAGCGGAAGGAGGTATCGACGACTGCGCCGAGCGGTGCGTCAGCGGCGTTGTCTCGGGTATCAAAGGAGAGATCGGCCTTGGGGTCGCCAATGCGGTAACAGTACATCGCATCGTTCCAGCGAACACGGCGTCCGATGGCTTTGGCGTACGGGTCGAGGAGAATCTTATGCGGATTGAAGCGATGCCCGTGATTCGGGTCATAGGGACCGTAAACGCGGTAACCGTAGAGCTGTCCCGGCTTGATTCCTGGCAGGTAGCAATGCCAGATGAAATTCTCTTTGTGCTCAAGAGGAATGCAGGCCGACTCTCGCTTATCGCGGACCGAGTCGAACAGGCATAATTCCACGCGCGTTGCGTTTTGAGAGAAGAGGGCGAAGTTGACGCCGCTGCCGTCCCAGGTCGCACCGAGCGGAGCGTTTTTCCCCGGCCATACCTTGATCATCTCGGGAACTTCCTCGTCTGTTGCCGCTTGATCATTGTTGTCGATCGAATCTGTCATTCCGACTCCCTGAGGGGTGGTCGCAGACGATCATAGCACATGGTCAAGACGAGACCACGGCAATCAACCCATTTCCCCTAGACATCCAGACATTCAAGCTGATTGATCGTTCAGACCGTTTCTGCCCGACCCGATTCAATTGATTTCTGTAGCGCCGCAATGATTTTCGCATCCAGCAGGCCCATTTCGCCGGGTGTTTTTGTCTCGCGATTCTGCAAAACGCACTGCGAGAAGTCATCCATTTCCGAAGCAAAGTGATCGACCTCCGGCAAGCTGTGCTGAATCAATTGTTTTTCTGCGTTCTGGGAAAACAGCTTCAACCCGCGGTAGCTGAAGGAGGGGTCCATCTCGACGAACCCTTCCGTCCCCACAACTCGAAAGCGGCGACTCTCTGTCGTTGAAAAGCTGCACTCACAGCTGGCGAGAACATCGCCGGGGTACTTCATCGTGTAAGCCACGCTTTGCGGGACTTCTGCGAACCGCGGATCATCACCATGATAGGCAGTCGCGAAGACTTCGGTTGGCTCCTGGCCGATGCAGTAGCGGGCGGCATTGATGCTGTAGATACCGATGTCGCCGAGTGGCCCGCCATCGAGTTCTTTACTCAACCGAATGTTCGGAGCCTTCACATCCTGACAGTTGCTCGACGAGAAGAGTTTGATATCTCCGAAGGCTTTCTCTTTACAGAGCTGCATGACCTTCATGTTCATCGGCTCGTAATGAAGTCGATAGGCGATGCCGAGTTTCTTGCCAGTCTCCTGCGAGACTTTGATCATCTGCTCGCATTCTTCGACAGTGCCAGCCATCGGCTTCTCGCAGAAAACATGTTTGCCCGCCTTGAGACCACGGATCGTGAACTCAGCGTGCATGCTGTTGGGAAGAACGATGTAGATGACATCGACGGTCTCGTCGTTGGCGAGCTTGTCGTAATTGTCGTAGTTGTAGATGTGGTCCTGACCGATGCCATAGTAGTCGGCGATCTTGCCAGCCTTGTCGGGATGGCCGCTGACGAGGGCGGTTGGTTTGCTGTATTTGGATTCTCCGAAGGCAGGCAGGATTTCTTCGATCGCGAGTTTACCGAGCCCAACGATGGCCCAGCCGAGTTTGCGTTTGACCGGTTCCGGCAGCGTGAGATCAGCCGGCTGTTCATCCGGCGGAGCGAGAATGATTTTTTCCTGAGCAGTCAGTCGCGTGGCGGCTGTCCCGATACCGACGGTCGCCATGGTTTGTAGAAAGCTGCGGCGTGATTTGAAGGGGGCATGGATCGTCGACATACAGATTGCTCCTGTGGAAAAGGTCGGAGATCGACGTCGAAGCAAGGAGTATGCCGACTCAATGAAGAACGGGCTTACTTAAGTAATCTTCCATCAGCTGACAGTTGACGCGTCAAGGAACGAATGCGATCAGCTGGCATCGTGCGCGTCCATACGTCGCAAAGACAGCGCACCACCCACGCCGCATGGAACTATCGCTCATAAACTTCCGTGTAATACATCGCACTCGGATCAATGCCCTGCTGCTGCATCGAATCAATATGCGAACGCATCGCAGGACGATCTGCCAGCCAGGGGAGTGCGCCCAGCCAAATCGCAGCGATGATCGCACAAGCGAGAGTGAATTTGAGGTAGCGGAACATGAGAGGACTCTAGGTCATCGGGTACAACCCAAATGCGATATACGCCAGCGTGAAGGAAACCAGCAGGTTGAACGCTTGGCCGACGACGTACAGCGTCACGGTTTTCCAGTTGGCAAAGTAAGGTGCCAGTTCAAAGAAGTTTGTCTCTAAACCGATGCTGACGAACGCCAGGCAGAATAGCCAGCCACGCAGGTCTTTCGTGACATCCTTGATCATCGAACCAACCAACGCAGCGTGAAAGTCATCAAACGATGCCACGATGGAAAACAGAAGAGATGCCGCCGCGAAGCCGAGGATGAACCGTGGGAAGCGTCGCCAGATTTCTCCGACGCCGACAGCCGGTGCGCCCGGGGCACGGTCGACGTAGGAGACCCAGTAAATCGCGACGGCCAGTGAGACAACGCCGATGAGAATGTTCTGAATCATCTTGATGGTGACTGCGATCTTTTCTGCCTCGTCTCCCAGGAGCGATCCTGCTGCGACGACGGCGCCGGTCGAGTCGATCGTCCCGCCTATCCAGGCAGCGCCGACGTTCTCATTCATGCCGCTCCACTTAATAAACTGTGGCTGCAGGATCATCATGACGACCGTGAAGGCCAGTGACAGGCTGATCGCGGTGGTCAGTTCTTCCTTCTTCGCGCGACACGCAGCCCCGGTGGCGATCGCAGCTGAGACGCCGCAGACCGACATGTCTGCCGAGATGACCATGTTCAACGACGGCGACTTCATGCGCAGAATACGCTGGCCGAAGATGAACGTCGTGATGAGGACGATCGGAGTCGCGACCCACGAGACCAGAATACCGCGAGGTCCCAGTTTGATCAGTTCACCAAACAGCACCTCGGCCCCGAGCAGCACCAGCCCGGTCTTAATATAGAACTCGCCATTGGCTGCGGGCTTGATCCACGCGGGCGTGCCGATTGTGTTACTGATGATCAGGCCGACGAGCAGTGCCCACAGGACGTACTCGAGGTTGTAATACTTGATGACTTCCTGTCCGGACAGCAGATACGCCAGCAGTGCTAACAACAGCATCACCACGAAGCCCGGCACAAATTTCGACAGCGGCTGTCCTCGGACGATGGCGGCCAGCGTGAAGATCACAAAGAGAAACGCACAGCTGCCGAGGACTCCGGGAGCCAGAGACGTGACCTTCTGTGTCTTCTTGTCAGTCTTGGAAAACCCATCGACCGGGTTCGACTTCCAGTCTCCCGTCTTGCCGACGTAACTTTTCAGACTATTGGAAACGACGACGGGAGTTTTCCCCTCAGCATCAACCGGCCCTTTTTTAAACGTAGACGCTTTCCACGTTCCCAAAAAGGCCAGGACCAGAATCAATCCGCCCAGCCAGACGGCCATCCAGTCGTCATTGAACCAGTTCTCGCCTTTAGGGGCAGGCGTCGGAGCAGGGGAGGGCGTGGTCGCAGCGTCTTGGGTGCTCATTCATTCAACCTTCGAGGAGCTTGAAGCCGGATCGTTCTCCAGACTTCAATTCACGGGCGTGACAGCAGGCAGACCAGCCAGAATACCGTTTCCATCACCAGGTGTCGATGTAAACGAGTGTGATCATTGGGGCGCCCGTGTCGCCCAGACATAATAAGAAACATCAAGTGACTACCGGGTGGCTGGGGTCAGGATCGATAGCTGACCCCAGAATGTGCATCCAACTGCGAATGAACTGGGGTCAGCTAGAAATCCTGACCCCAGCCACCCGGGCTTGACGGGAAACACGAAATGGGCGTTCAATGCGCGATCGAGCGTGTTTCTAGCGGCTGCGCCGTCCGGGCTGGGACAACCCGGACTACCCGAATATTGAGAGTTGGGAGACCCGCGTACTCGTTTCAGCAGAACTTACGAGCGATAAGCGGCTCGCAGCTCCGAGATGATCTCCTGCTCCAGCAGAAGATCCCGTCCCTTGGGAATCCAGCCCGACGGGCGAGTCTGGCCGACGACGTAATTCAAGTCACGCTGCAGAGGCTGGTTTTCAGAAAACGTCGCTGCGCCTGTGGAATTGGCAGCGAGTCCTCCTTTGAGGTCTTCCAGTTGTTTGACAGCTTCGACAGTGACGAAGTAACCCGTTCCGTTTTCCGCCGGGGTCACATAGACAAAGACTTTGCGACGGATCGACTGCAGCGAGCTTTCCATGCGGTTCGCCAGTCCGACCGATTCGTGATGCCACGGTTCCAGAATGCCAGAGCCGACTTTGAACTGTGTTTCAATCACACGACCGAAGCGGTCTTCGCGTTCGATTTCAAACAGATAGGTATGGAGCACGTCGATTGTTCGTTCCCACAGCATCTCCTCATTATTCGTTTGCACGAACAGCGAATTGGTGGCCGGAGGGTTAGACGCGCTGCGCATGGTCGCGCAGCCAGACGGCAGATTGCCAATCAGACATAAGAGGATCAGGAAATAGCGGAACGCTCGTGACAAGCCGTCTTCTCTTCCTTGAGGAGATTGCATTCCTGTGAATGGGTCGGGATCGTCGCAGATCAGCCCAAACGCATCAAGAGGAATGACAGGAGCCCGAACTTCCTTACAAAGCCCTATTTTCTCCAGCTTGCCAGCTTGTTGTTTTCTGCCTGCTTTTCGTCCGGAACCTTCGGAACAACCGGCAGAAACTTTCCAGCTTTCCAGTCACTCCAGGCAAAATCTTTGGAATAACCGTTACAGACTGACCGATAGAACTGAGTAGGGACTATGTCTGATCCCTGGTTCGAGAACTTGCCAGCGATGGCAAGGCCGACCAAATAAGCCGAATCAGGGTCCCCTTTTTCCGCATCATTCGCAAATCTCTACCCGGATCCGGGGCCACCCGATGACGGGGCACGCTAATTCAAGTCGTGCAAGTCAACTTGGAGGAGTACCAGTCATGTTGTTGAAGCGACAGTGGATTCTCACCGTCGGGGTCCTGGCCGTTGCCCCGACCGTTACCATGGCAGCGCCATGGGGCAAAGACAAAGCAGACGCAGCCGCTCAGACGGCTGGCGTCGACAATCAGCAAGTCGCCAATTCACTGGCTGCTGAGCTGAAGAAGGCGAAACAAGCCGGCGTCCCGATCGAAGGTCAGGACGTCAAAATCGTCTATCAGAATGGTGTTGCTACCATTCAAGGTAAGATCAAAGACGCCAATCAGAAGACTGTCGTGACGCAGATTCTGAAGAACTATCCTGGCGTCACTCAGGTCAACAATGAAATGACCCTGATGAGCCCACAGGTCCGGACAGCAATGGCTCCCACGCCAGCTGCTCCTCCTCGCGGGATGATCACCCAGGCGAGCTATGACGACACCCCGCTGGCTGCTCCTGCTCCACCGGCTGGCGTCAGCAATCAGGCGATGGCTCAACAGATTGCCCAGGCCATGGAAATGGCTGGCATTCAAGGCCAGGACATGGAAATCCGCTTCAAGAGCGGAACGGCGACGATCATCGGAGCCGTCTTCTCTCCAGAGCAACGCATGGTGGCTGAACAAGTCGTCGGCCAGGTTCCTGGCGTCGGTGCTGTTGACAACCAACTGCAAGTCGCTGGCGGTGCTCCAATGCAAGCCGCTTATCCTCAGCCTGGTATGCCACCAATGCAAGGTATGCCACAGATGCAGGGGATGCCTCCAATGCAGGGCATGCCAGCGATGCCAGCCAGCTATCAGCAAGGCATGGCTCCTCCTGCCGGGATGATGCCACCATCTCCTGGCTACTCGGCATCGTCCAGCAACATGGTCTACAACCAGCCAAACATGCCTCAGCACTCTTGGCCGACCTATGCTGCCTACCCGAACTCTGCTGCGGTCTCTTATCCGAAGCAATACTCGGCTTCAGCCTTCCCTTACATCGGCCCATTCTACCCATATCCTCAGGTTCCACTGGGGTGGCGTAAATCAAGCCTCGTCTGGGAAGACGGCAGCTGGCAGCTCGAATTCGACTCCAAGACCGACCGCTGGTGGTGGTTCATGCACCCCAAGAACTGGTAATGAATTGACGCTGGCGAGCAGGGAGCCAAACTCTCCTTGTCTTACGAGAGTCACCGATCCCGATTGCTCCAAACTTCTCTCCAGCATGCATTTGTGGGCATGCGAGTGATGCCGAAAGACGTTCTCCTGGTCAGAGAACGTCTTTTTTTATGCGCGACACAACCGCGCTGATCACTACGACACTCGTTCTCGGAAAAATCCTCAAAACCGTACCATTTTGACAAAGTCAGGCCCTCAGGCTCGACGATAACACAGATGAGCCCCCGGATATTTTCTGTGACGTCAAGCACGACGAACACAGCCCAGCCGGGGCGCTCAATATGTCACTTAACTGCCCGGTTTCGCTCGCAAGAGAAAATCGGGATCAAGTCCAAAGACGGATGATCGTCAGCCAAGTTCGTGCAGTCTGCTTGAGGAACAACAGCCTGCATCACAACGATCCGGAGGAGACCTCGATGTTCCCAACTCAACGCTTCGTTCGTCAACTCATGCTCGTCGCGGTGATCGCCACCACGACCACGCTGTCCAGCGGCTGCGAGCTGTTTGGAGGTTTCACCGTCGTTGCCTTCAATCTGGCAAGATTCTGGGGAACGACCCCCTTGATTCCGGTTCCCTCTTACTGGAGCCAGAAGATTGAAGATCGCTACCACATGGAAGAGTACTACCTGAAAGTGCCGATTCTCGACCCAGTCGAAGGGGAGAATGCTCCGATCTTCTGCATGGACCCACCATCTCCAGACGAAGTCGTCCGCTCACTGCCAGACGACACATCAGGCGGAGTGGCCTTCCTGTCTGAGACCTCGCGAAACAATGTTCGCATCGTGGTCGAGCCAATCGTCGATCGCCTGGGCGAATGTCGCTTCTACCCGATGGTCGGTCCAGCCAAGCTCCACAGCTGTCACTATAAGTGCACTGTCTACTTCGAGAAGACGATCCGCAGTAGCTGGCCCGTTCCATTCAGTCACACTGATCAAGTCGAAGACGTCGTCTACATCGACCACGATCACCTGATCCGCTGTGCTGGCCCAGCCGCTCCGTAATCCCAACCCCGCTCCTCCGCCTTGCGTCTGAAGTTCCTCATCTGATCGGACGCGACGGACGAACCCGGCTGACACAAGCCGACGCTGCCCCTTGGCACGTCGGCTTTTTTCGTTTTGATGATCCCGTCTTACGTGCCACGCATTCATCAAAAGTGTGCCACGGCCGTGTCGGCCGTGCAGCTGCGCATCACACATTACCAATCACACGGCTGACACAGCCGTGGCACACGCTAATTTCTCTTTGACTGTCGCTTACTTGTAATCCAGGTGATCCGGCCGTGGCAGGTCTTTGATATTCGTGAGCCCAAACACCTGCAGGAAGCGGGCCGTGGTGACGTAGCGATGTCCGCCCTCGGTGCCTTCGGTCGTGGTCACCAGATCACGGGCGGCGAGTTGTTTGACGCAACTCATGACGTTCTCGTGTTCGAGCGCCTTCAGCTGCTCGATCGTCACAGGCTGCTTGTAAGCAATGAACGACAGGACTTCGACGACTTCCTGGGAGAGCCGCACTTCCTTTGGAGCCAGTCCAAAAACTCGATTGCGAATCGGCTCGAACTCATACAGCAGCTTCAGGTGATAGCCACCTTCCTGAAGATCAATCCGATACGGTCGCAGCTGCTGCTCGTACTTCTCATTGAGATTGGAAATCGCCTGCTCAACAACCTCTGGCTTGCCGTCCTGGTTAAGGTAGCCCGACATGCGCTTGAGTGTCAGACCTTCGCCGCCGACAAAGAGAAACGCTTCAACAATTTGCTCCAGGGAAAGCTTCGGTAACTCTGTCTCATCGTCGACGTTGCGGTCTCGAATGAGGCGTCCATCGTCGCGACGCTTTGCTTTCGTCTCAGCAACGGGGGAATCATCAATGACAGCCTCTTCACTTGCAGGCATTTCGAGCCCCGCAAGTTCGGGGAAATCCATTTCCGACTGCTCGGTGATTTCGAGCGCGCGTTGATAAGCCGCCTCGATCTCATCCATCGAAAATTCATCGCTGGCAACTTCTTCTTCGAGAAGTTCCTGCTCGTCATCGGCGCCGGAGGTCATATTCGTATCCGCAAACCTAAGAAAAAAGGGGCTGCGTAGTATAGGTCGAATGACGTTTTCAGGCCAGACGAGTTCATCAGTACGTGTGGAGTAAAGGTTTACGTGACCTCTTCAAGAAGTCTTCGTGGTAGACCAAGATTGACGACATAAAGAGTCCCCAAAACAGCTTTTGCCTGTTGATTCAGGAATCCGGTCTTGGACGAAACAAACGTGACGGTGGCCTTCGCTCGAATGCACGCCGATCCAGGAATCCCCGTCTGAGCATCGAGACCTGACGGGAGGTCGATCGCGACGATGTCCACATCCGTCTCATTCATCATACGGATCGCGGTCGCGAAAGGCTCACGCACATTTCCTGTCGTCCCGGTCCCCAGCATTGCATCGACAAGTAGAGAGGCCGATTGCCAGTCCGTTGCCCAACTTTCCAGTGTAGCGGTATCGCCGTCCTTCAGTTCACGGATCTTGAAGCCCGCACGTTGGATGATATCGTAATTGGCTTTCGCATCCGGGCTGAGTTCATCAGCGGTTGCAAGTAGGTCAACGCGCACCTCATACCCTCGTCCATCCAACTGGCGGGCAATTGCCAATCCATCCCCGCCATTATTCCCCTTGCCGCACACAATCCAGACCAGCCCGCGCTCGGGGAGCAACGCCTCAATCAGATCCGCCGCCCCGCGAGCCGCATTCTCCATCAGCACCAGACTGGAGATGCCATAGTCCTTGATCGCCACTTCATCGACCCGACGACTCGCGTCAACCGAAAGCACACGTTCCCGAGTCATCGCGTCCCCCACTCCTTGATTTTCCTAGCGCCCAGCGCCTAATCCCTAGCGCCTATTCCTCAATCAACCCCAGCAGACGATCCCGGTTGACGGTATCCATATCCTCGCCGTCGCGGACTTCTTTCTTGGTTTCCAGAAACATCGGAACGCCGCGGAAGCGCTTGTCGTTCATGAGAAACCGAAACGGCTCGATCCCCAGCAAGCCCTCGCCGATGTGATCATGTCGGTCGACGCGTGACCCCAGCGCTTTCTTGCTGTCGTTGACGTGGAAGGCTTTGATCCGCTTGGTTCCTATCAGCTTGTCAAACTCTTTGAAGGTCGCGTCGTACTGCTCCTTCGTTCCGAGTGGATAACCCGCCGCGAAGATGTGGCAGGTATCGAGGCAAACGCCCACGCGGTCCTGATTATTCATCCCGCCGATGATCGCCTGAAGATGCTCGAAGCGGTAGCCCAGACTCGAGCCTTGACCAGCGGTTGTTTCGAGGAGCGTTAACACTTTGACGCCGGCGGTCTTGGCATGTATACGATTCAACGCGTCGATAATGCGATCAATCCCTTCCTGCGGCGTTGATTCATTGTGACTTCCCGGGTGCATGACAACCCCCATCAAGCCGAGGGCCTCTGCCCGCAACAACTCGATCTCAAAAGCTTCGATCGACTTCTCCCACAGTTCGTCATCAGGCGAACCGAGGTTAATCAGGTAACTGTCATGAGCACAGCACTGCGTCAAGCCATGCGTTTCGACAGCCTTTTTAAACGCGTCGATATCGGTCTGTGTGAGAGGCTTGGCTTTCCACTGGTTGTTGTTCTTCGTGAAGATCTGCACGGTCGGCATTCCATAACCGCCAGCCGAGTCCGCCGCCTTGTAGTAACCACCCGCGATCGACAAATGCGACCCCACCATCGCCTGCTTCTGCTTCGCCATCACTCTGCTTTCATCAAGGAAATCCAAGACGCCGTCTTCGCATTCATTGTACGGTGTTGATGAGGCTTTGCGAACCGCACGAGATCGACTCTCGTCGCAAGAGAGTCGTGACGCTGTTTGAGAGCACATTTGGTGCGGTTCGAAGACTCACCAGCACCCTACTCGCCGATAAGCAAGCATCGCCTAGTCTTCCTCCTAACGCCCAGCGCCTTATACCTAGCGCCTCTTTACGGATGCTGTGACTTCCACCACAGCTGCCACGTCCGTTCGTTGTACCCGAAGTTCTGCCCGGTTATCGCGACGAGGGCATCGAGCACTTCCATGTTTTCCTGAGCCATGCTGACATTGACCATCTGCGTGATCGGCTTGCGATCCGAATAAACCTGCACACCATACGGCAGCTGCCCGGTGCGCATCATGGCTTCAATTTCCGGCGGAAGCACTGCATTGGCTCCAAACCCAACATTCCCACCGGCCCCTATCCCCACGCCATACGTGGGAACAACTTCTTCCTTCTGATACTGGTGAACGGTCACGAGCGCTGCGATTAAATGAGGAACCGCCTTCTCTGCACCCAGTTCGCCCAGCGCCGTTCCTGCACGACGCACAACAAGATTTGCAGAGCTCGATAAGGCATGAATCAGGTAGGGAATCGCCTGATCTACTTTCCGACTCATTTTGATCGCCTCGAGCGCGGTCTGTCGAATATGCCCATCAGCATCGGTGACGGCCATTTCTACCAGCCGGGCCACGGCGCCGGTGTGATCGATATTGGCAAACAGCTCGACTGCCAGCTTGCGAAATTCTCGATTGTTATCGTACTGGAAATACTTCGACAGACCTTTGAGGGCCAGTGGATCTTTTAACTGCTTGAGTTCATCCATCGCCTTCTGCTGGGCCACTCCGCCGTTGACCAGCCAGCCATGCCACATGCGAGCCTTGGCGTAATACTGTTTCTCGACTTCGCGGTCTTCTGACGATTTTTCCAGAAGCTCCAGCTCTTCGGGAGTCACATATCGGCCTCGATACTTCACCATGCCGAGGGCGGACATGTGCTCGTCTCGGGTCCCCCAGAGACCATTGCGTTTCGTTCGACCGAGGGCGTAGTTCGCCTTTTCATGTTCGGGATCGATGTCGAGGATTGATTTCAAATGGGTCTGTCGCTCGACTTTTAAATCGGACTGTCTGCACCACTCGGCCAACGCCCACTGATCTTCAATCGTCATGGGAGCAAGGCGAGCTTTGCGCTCATACTCATCGATCAGCCCCGAGCGAGCAGTGACGAACGCGACTTCCTCGAAATTCAGCTCGACCGTAGCGCCTGACAGCGATCGGATCACATACCCGCCGTCTTTCTGAGTGGGGTGAGACGCCTGCCCATGCAGTTCGCCTCCTGATTTCAGTTGAACCAGATCCGCGCGCACTTCCGCTGAGAACGCCAGCAGCGTCAGCATGAAGCCACAGTACAACAAGTGTTGGTTCACGTCAGGCGGGACTCAATGAAAAGGGCGAACAGACGAAGCATTCGAGCTATCATATTATCGCCCGCGGAAGCGTCGAACAAATACTTTCTGGACGATCGGATGCACAAGCTGTGGACAAGTCGTGACGATCACGACGGGGGCACGATGAAAAATCAGGCGAAGTACCGACATCCATCGAAAAAAAATGGATTTTCGCTCCTGTCTCCGTATCATCAACACTGGTTAACGATCAGCTCGGATGGTCTGTGCCCGCCATACGGAATTTTCCAGATGAGCCGTTTGTGATCGTTGGACCTGCAAATCGGACGACATAAGCCAGGTTGAACAGCCACATCGACTTGCGTCGATAGTACGCGACACGGGACACCTCCCGGCTGGATACTCCATTCCTATCGACAACGCCTCACTCGGGACGCTGTTTCATGATCTCATCACTTCGCCCCCTCGTGATTCGCACTTTACTGGCGATCTTCTGCCTGTCTGCTGCCATCGCGACACCTGAAATTTCGGCTCAGCAACTGCCGAGTCCAGAACTCCTGTCGCGTTATGGGCTGGAAATGGGCTGGTGGGGATACGCAGTCATCAACTCCCAGCGAGATAAGATCCGCAACATCTCTTTCACGGAAGAGATGGTTTTCATGCAGTCGGCTGGTGGATACATCACTGCCTTCGATGCAGAAACAGGCAAGCGAATGTGGGTCTCCAAGCCCGGCCTGTTTGACGCCGCCACATTTGCCGTCACCGCCAACCGCGAGTTGGCTGTCGTTGTCAGTGGATTGAAGATTTTTGCCCTGGACCTTCGCAGCGGCCACCAGCTGTGGGAACTTGATTCTCCCCAGTTTCCTTCGACAGCCGTCGCATTGGATGAAGATCGCCTGTATTTCGGCACGCTTTATGGCACTGTGTTCGCTTATGACCTCTATAAGGTGAGGGAGCTCTTTGAAGCTGGGAAGCTGCCGCAGTTCACAGAATCTGCCGAAGTCTGGCGTTACCGGACCAGTCAGGAAATCACCACCACGCCACTGATCATGAAAGACCTGGTCATTTTTGCCAGCCGCAACGGGTCTGTTTTTTGTGTGGATGGAAAGAGCCGAAAGCTGCATTACCGCTTTGAAACCGATTCCCCCATCACGGCTCCGCTGACGACCGATGGAAAGCAACTCTTCGTCGCGTCTGAAGATTACAACAATTACAGCATCGACCCGCGTGATGGCACGGTGAACTGGCACTATGTGTCCGGCTTCCCCATCAAGCAGGCTCCAATCCCGGTTGGAGATCAACTCTTCATCACACCGCGTGGCGGGGGACTGACAAGTATTGATGCAAAGACCGGGGTCAGGAACTGGGATTCGAACCTTGCCAACGCTGACCACTTTCTGGGAGTTTCAAAGACGCGCATCTTTGCGGGTGATTTCCTTCAGAATCTGTTGATTCTGGATCGGAGCACCGGGCAGTTGGAAGGCAAGATCCCCATGAAGATGTGTAACTTGTGGCCCGGGAATCCTCGTACCGACCGTATCTTCGTGGCAAATGAGACCGGCCTGATCATCATGCTTCGAGAACGCAGTCAGGAGTTCCCGATTTACCACATCGCCCCGGAAGAGCGACCGCTGCTTCCTGAATTTGCGACGGAAGGCGGTTCTAGCTCAGCACCTGTGCCAGCACCCAATAACCCGCTTCGAAAGCCAGAGGAAACACCTAAGGACGAGCCTAAGAAACCTGTGGTGATTCCGTTCCCAAGTGCCTTCTAATCAGAGGGTAAACTGATACGCTAAAGGCCATCCAGGATTTATTCGGATGGCCTTTTTCAATGTGCGGCCTGAAAATATCGAAATGCTGTCCATTTGCTCTAAGTCGGCTTGGTTCGCCTTTTCCAAGCAATTTGTTCGCCACACAGGCCCAATGACTTGCCTGTAAAAAATATTTTTTTATGATGGCCAGACTCACGGCTAATCGCCGCGTGTCAGACAGCCCCAATTGCAGCGCCGAACGATGTTCACCGCATTTTGACTTGAAGTGCGGTGATTTGTTTTTTTAGCGATTCGCACCCGGCGCGTCCGTCGTACCTGCAGCTAATTGGTCGCAGGTCTCGTCCATACAACGGTTTATGTCTTCTAGGCAGGTTGAGTCATGAAAGTCCGCGCCAGCGTTAAACGCATCTGCGAACACTGCAAAGTGGTCCAGCGTAAGGGAAAAGTCTACGTGATTTGCTCGGCTAACCCACGCCACAAGCAACGCCAAGGCTAATTTTCATAACTTCCCGTTTTCAAATAAGTTACAGTTAACGAATACACTCGGAGCTGGTTTATGCCTCGCGTTCAAGGGGTCGACATCCCAAACGATAAGCCTGTTTACATTTCCCTCAGCTACCTTTATGGCATTGGGAAAGTAAATTCGGTCGATATCTGCCGTCGCTTGGAAATCGATCCTCAGATGAAGGCCAAAAGCCTGAACGACGACGATATCGCAAGAATCAACTCTGTCCTCGATACGGATTATGTGATCGAAGGTCAGCTGCGTCGTCAGATTGGCCAGAACATCCAGCGTCTCCAGGCGATCCACAGCTATCGCGGGATTCGTCACCGACGTGGTCTGCCTGTTCGCGGTCAGAACACTCAAACCAACGCCCGTACTCGTAAGGGTGTCCGTAAGACAGTTGCCGGTAAGAAGGGCGTTAAGGACATGAAGCACTGATTTGTCTGCTGCGTCGATACGCATCGGAAAGTCGTCTTTGGTCCTCCATATTCCTGCACAATTCTCCTATAAGCCTTCTCTAAGTAAGCGAGTCGATTCGTGGCTAACGTCAAGAAGAAAAAGATCCGCAAGAACGTCACCCGCGCCATTGCCCACATCAAAGCGACGTTCAACAACACCATGGTGACGATTACCGACACCAACGGTGAAGTTCTCTGCTGGGCATCAGCCGGTACTTCTGGTTTCAAAGGTTCTCGTAAGAGCACGCCATTCGCTGCTCAGCGTGCTTCCGAAATCTGTGCTGACCGTGCTCGCAAGTTCGGCGTCCGCGAGATGGAAGTCCGGGTCAAGGGACCAGGTTCCGGTCGCGAATCAGCCATCACTGGCCTGCAGACCGCTGGTATCTCGATCAAGCTGATCGAAGATGTCACCCCGCTGCCACACAACGGCTGCCGCCCTCCTAAGCGTCGCCGCGTCTGAGAAATGCCGCTTCTGCGGCCCTCGGCACGAAACGAATACTATCCCGACGCCCTTCTGGTTTTCGCCAGACACTTTGCGTCGGCTTTCTCGAAGACACTGCATTCTCACCAACCGGAGTAAATACCCATGCGGATTCGTTGGCGTGGACTTGAACTTCCCAGCCGAGTTGTGCCCGATGCGGCCAGCATGACCTCTCGCTACGGTAAATTCGTGGTCGAGCCATTCGAACGTGGCTTCGGCTCAACGATTGCGAACTCGATTCGTCGAATCCTGCTGTCCAGCCTCGAAGGTAGCTCGATCACCCGCGTCAAGATTCAGGGCATTCAGCACGAGTTCACCAACATCCCGGGGATCGTCGAAGACATCACCGATATCTGCCTGAACCTGAAGTCGGTCATCGTCAAGAACCACAGCCTGAGCACCAAGACTCTGCGTATCGAGCGTCACCATCGTGGCGTTGTCACTGGTGCAGACATCATCACTGACGATCAAGTCGAGATCCTCAACAAGGACCTCGTGATCGCCACCATGACCGATGACGTTCCTCTCTACATCGAGTTGACCGTCGAGAATGGCCGTGGTTACATCCCAGCCAACGAGCATTATCAGCAGGAAGCCGAAGTCGGCGTCATTCCTCTGGATGCCATCTTCTCGCCAGTGGAACGCGTCCGTTACGCCGTCGAAGATACTCGCGTCGGTCAGCGCACCAACTACGATAAGCTGATCATGGAGATCTGGACCAACGGCACCGTCAAGCCAGAGATGGCTCTCGTCGAAGCCGCCAAGATCATGCGTAAGCACCTGAATCCGTTCATTACCTACAAAGAGCCAGGTCCAGAACTTCGTCCAGAAGGCGGCCTGCTCGGTATGATGGAACAAACAGGCTACTCTCCAATCGATCTCGAACTGGAAGAGAAGCTCAACCAGAGCCTGGCTGAACTCAACCTTTCTGTTCGTGCAACGAACTGTCTGGAATCAGAAGGTATCAACACGGTTCGCGACCTCGTCGGCAAGACCGACGATCAGTTGCTCCAGGTCCGCAACTTCGGCGAGACAACGCTGGTCGAAGTTCGTGAGCGTCTGGGCACCATCGGTTTGCGACTGGGTATGAAACTGCCGAAGTCCGCATCCGCTAAATAATCATTACCAATTCCGGATCATTGACCCTTTGGAATCACCAGAGGGTCTTGTCCTTTGATCAACGATACGAGCCATTCCCATGAGACACCGCAACACCGGCCGTAAACTGGGCCGTAACGCCTCTCACCGCAAAGCCATGTTCCGCAACATGGCCGTCAGCCTGATCATTTCGACCAACGTTCCAGAGGACGCCGAGAACGTTCCGAAGGTCCCAGGTCGTATCGTCACGACGGAAGCCAAGGCGAAGGAAATCCGCCCAGCCGTCGAGAAGCTGATCACCCTGGCTAAGAAGGCGATTAAGCATAAAGAAGCTGCTCGCGAGTTCGAAACGACCGCTGAGAAGAACTCAAAGACCTGGGAAGAGTGGCGCAAGTCACCAGAATGGCAAAAGTGGAACGCTGCGATCTCTCCAGCGATCGCACTGCGACGACGTGCCTTCGCTGATCTGCGAGACAAGAATGCCCTCCGCATTCTGTTCGACGAACTGGCTTACCGCTTCCGTAGCCGCGATGGTGGTTACACCCGTATCGTTCGTCTGGCGACTCCTCGTCTGGGCGACAACGGTACTCGGGTTATTCTGGAGTTCGTTGGTGAGAACGATCGCACGAAGAAGAAAAAACGAGCTGCTCCAGTCGTTGAAACTGCTGCTGAGTAATTCGCAGTAGGTACGATTCAAAGAAAAACCTGTCGCATTTGCGACAGGTTTTTTTATGCGCGGAACGCGTATGCTATGGGGCAGTGACGAATGTCTGAAACAGTGTCGCTGGTTTCCCTGAGAGCACTGGCACAGCCAGTGGCACCCAGCGATGTGCCATGCTTGCGGCTTTGAGCAAGCATGTTCTGGACGCTCCAGTGTGAAACGAAGCAGCATGCTCACCCAAAGCTGTGATCATGGCACGACTTTTTTGACCGCGCTGGCATAAGCCGCATCCCAGGTAGGCATGTTCGGCATCAGCTGACGGGCTGGTAATGGAGGCCGTAGCCTGCAATGACTCCGGAATCCGGGATCATTTCCATTTTGGAGAACAGCTGCATGTGCAGGCCGTTGAGGAAGCCCCAGTCGTCTAAATCATGCTGAAGCTCAAAAGCTTTGATGAGAGTGGGGACATCGAGTTCGAGAGTAGCTTCGAAGTTGGTCGAGTCCTCGTTCTTGCGAGCTCTGAGGTCGAGAATATCGACGTTTTGGCCAGCTAGAAATGCGCAGATGCCACGCAGCAACCCCGGGGCGTCTTTTCCGCTCAGGTGCAGGAACATGCGTGTCGTGTCACGAGATTTTGGGGCCATGCTCTCGACGCGAGGAGCGAACGAGACTGACAGGCCGTAAGCCCGTCCCGCATCGGAGAGGTGCTGGATAATGACTTCCGGCTGACGATGATCAGGAAAATTAGCCGCGATGATCATAGTCAGATGTTCGTTAACAACTGTCTGGCTGGCTTCAAACATGTCTCCGCCGAGCTCTGCCAATGCTGTGGTGATCGCGGCAATGATTCCGGGTCGGTTCTGGGCGTGGAACATGAGGACGCAACGTTGTGGCATGAGGCGATTCCTGCTCAACCTACCGTCAGTTCCACGTCTTGAGAAATCGCGGTGATCTCGGACGATGCACTTGACGTAGTGAGTCTGTGTATGGGATGCTCGATCAGGTTTGGTGGGCCGCTGAACGTCGTGTCGGCTAGAGCGAAATCGTCGGTCTGATTGCCACTCAAAGAAGTGAGGTGAGGTGACTTGGAATGTGTCCTGAGCGGATGTGTCCTGAGCAACCAATCAAAAATCGCTCATGGATTGTAGGTCTCAGGCCAGATCAAGTCAATTTTGAGATTTGATCCTTCATCAAATCTTGGGGAATACAGAGAAATCATGTCATCACCAGTCCCGAACGATTACCAGCGAGCCTTTGTTTCTCAGGCGCCAGACAGCCTCGATTCCCGTAGTCTGACGGTGAGAATGGTGTCTCTGATCGTCCTCGGGATCCTTATCTTTACTCTCGGGTTGACATTCTTTCAGATCCTTTCCGCCTTCCTGCTCCCCATGTTTCTGGCGGGGATTCTGACGATCATCTGTCAGCCGATCTATGGATACTTTCTGCGACGCTTCAATAACAAACGCTACTGGGCCGCTGGCGTGACCACGACCGCCCTGGTTTCCATGATCATGATTCCGACGGTGGTTGGCATTCTTATCGGATCACTGCAGTTATACACACTCGCGACCCATCACCTTGATGCCGATAACTGGTCCCAGTCTGTCGACGAAGTGGCACAGCGGCTGAACATCCGCAAGGCGGCCGAATGGCTGCAGAAGACCTTCCCGGAGACAACATTCGATGAATTCATCGAAAGCCTCGACAAGGATGCTGAGCAGGTTATTGACGGTCAACCATCGAATACGGAAACAGGAGCCTCAACGACAGCCGATCCAGCTGCGGATGCAGAAGGTGTCGGTGTCGTCAACAATCCAAATGCGCCTGATGTGCCCAGTCCGCTCGAAAAATCGGAGACACAGTTCGAAGAGTTGGGAATGGCAGCTGGCAACTCTTCGAAACTGGGCATCGAAACGGCGACGACATCAGATGAGGTAACTCCGGACGAAAATCATCGCGATGGCAAAGGGATGATGCATCCCGTCGAGATTGAGATCCGCAAGCGCGAAGAAGAGATCCGTATGGGGCTGCAGAACTTCTTCGTTCAGATGGTACAAACGACGTTGACCCCTGGTAACGCGCTCTCGTCATTCAACATTCTCGCGTCCCTCAGCTGGTCGGCGATGGGAGTCGTGATCTTTATTATCGCGATTTACTACTTTCTGGCTGACGGTCCGGCACTGCTCAAGGCGTCCGAAGAAATGATTCCCGTCAACACGGAACACCAGCGTCGTCTTTATCAACAATTCGCGATCGCGGTGCGAGCCGTCATGACGTCCACCATGCTCGCAGCGGGCGGGCAGGGGATTGCAACGTCTGCGATGCTGTGGTTCCTGGGCTTCGGTCACTTCTTTCTTTACACCATCGTCTGCACCCTCGCGGCTTTGATTCCACTGGGTGGCATCTGGCTGGTGTGGTTTCCCTGTATGATCATTCTGTTCTGGGACGGCTCATACTTCTGGGGAACGGTCCTGTTTCTGTATGGGTTCTTCGTCGTCGGGACGATTGATAACGTCCTTCGCGCCTATATTCTGAACTCCGATGCCAAGCTGCATCCGCTGCTGGCATTCGTCACGATTCTGGGTGGCTTGCAGGCGATGGGGCTGTGGGGAGTGTTCATTGCACCGATCGTGGCTTCGGTCCTGCATGCCCTGGTGGTCATCTTCAACCAGGAACTGGCGGACCTCACGCGTGATCGCAATCTGCTGAAAGAATCGTCGCCGAATATCCCGATCCCGGATGCTCCCACATGACGAAGCGTGCCGCGAAGTCCGGCCTTCTCGTCTGGTTGATGGAAACAAGCCAGCCGATGTATCTGGTGGATGTGAAGCGTCGGATCCGATTCTTCAATCATGGATCGGAGAAGCTCTTCGGAGTGACTGCGGGGGATGTCCTCGGCAAACGGACGCCTTTCGCCGCCGGGCTGACGATGAGTGATGAATTCTCGACGGGGAATGAATCGCTGGAGAAACTGCTGTCACGCCTGTCACCTCCGCCTGAATGTTTCACGTCTGGGGATATCGCGACGCTGCCACTTGATGCAGGCAGCACGGTCATCCAGTTTCTGCCGCTGCGAGATCCCTCGGGCCAGATTGAAACCGTTCTGTGCTTCATCACGCCGACCGCTCATCAGCAGTCGGCGGGTGAGATCGCGAACTACTGGCATCGATTCCTGGCGCAAGAGCTCGCGAAAGAACCGGCGTCGACGATTCACCTGGTAGGACGATCGCCGCTGTGGCAGAAAGTGAAGCGACAAGCCGACGTTGCTGCTCGAACTCGCTGTCCGGCCTTCATCAGTGGGCCCGTCGGGACCGGCAAGTCGGCGCTGGCCCGGTTTATCGTGCAATCCTCACCCGATCGCGCGAGTCGTGAGGTGATCTCTTTTGACACGAAGGCAATTGCGGTCACCGCCTTCACCAATCACATCAAAACGATTCTCGAACGCCAGCAGCAGGGCGAATTCAAAAACGGCATCATTCTTCTCGATGATATCGAGGGGGTTCCCAGAGATGTTCAACTGAAACTGAGTGAACTCGCGACACACGGCACCTGGCTGATCGCGACCTCTCGTCAAGGTCTCGATGCACTTCGGCTGCAAAACCTGCTGACCCCCGAGTTTGACCTGCTGATTTCCAGTCTCGTTATTGAACTGCCGACGTTGCGCGAACGAGGTCCCGAGGATCTGGCGCTGCTCATGCAGATGTTTATCGCGGAGCAGAATCTCACTGTTGAAAAACAAGTCTCAGGATGGACCGAAGAGTTCCTGCTGGAAATGATTGAATACCAGTGGCCTGCCAATCTTGCGGAGCTTCGAGACGTCGTCGGACAGGCTCATCAGCAGGCCAGGGAAACGAAGTTGACGCTGGCTGACCTCCCGTTTCGTTTTCGGATGGGGAAAGATGCTCAGCAGCTTCGCGTCGAACAGGCATCACAAGACAAGCCATTCGAACCGCTCGATCTGGAGAAGCACCTGGAGCAGGTGGAACGACGCCTCATCGAACAGGCGATCGTCGCAGCCGGTGGGAACAAGACGCTCGCGGCGCAGTCGCTGGGGATGACGCGGGCGAAGTTTTACCGTCGGCTGGAGCAGCTCGGGGTGATGGAAGGCCATGGATGAAGATCAGCAAGAACAAGCTGCATGAAGCCGCCAAATCATGTTGACGGAAAGTAAATCTGACTATAGACTTAAATAGCCGGTGGAAGAAATTCGGCTCCACGCCGTGTAACTCATTCAGTTGAGTTCTATATCCCCGGCTCTCTTTTTGAGAATTCTTCAAAAGTGAGAGGACGTTTCCTGCTGTAGTACTCGCCGTACTCAGTCCTCCTCAAATCATCGATATCGTAGACAAGACTGACTTTATCGACGACGATGTCCCAGAACCTCGCTTCGTTCCTCTCAATCAATCGTTGTAAGCACCAGAGGAAATAGTCTGTGGCTTGAAGGCAAACTTCGACGTGTGGTTTTGATGGCACAACTTCGATCGGAGATTGAGAATCCGACGAGCGAGGGACACTTTCAGATGCGAACCGAAAGTTACGCCTTGCTTGTTCAAGTGACTTTTGAAATGCTGCCGTTCGGTCTGAAGAGCCTCGTGTCGCGAATACGATTCGATAAGAGCGATCTTTGTGCAATCTTTCTTTGAATAGCCGGCTGACACATCGGTCGTAAAGCTGGTTGGGATGATAGCGGTATGCAGAATTCTTCTTGTTATGTTCGAGAACAAGCTTTGAAATTCTGAGCTTGTCTCGAATGACGGCAAAGAACTTCAAGTCGTGAGTCATGAGGACTTTAAGCACTTCTCTCCGAACTTCCGGCAAGTCGTCTTTTGCATGAAAATAGAGAGCAGTTTTACCCGCTGCCGGCTGCATTGATGGCACGTTCTTGAAATAAGGATCGCTCAAGAGTGATTGTCGGAGTTCAATGAGATCCTTTGAGAGAGAAGTAGGGGAAGTCACTTCGAGCAGTCCAACGGAAAAGAATCGAGATGCTCCCTCAGATCCGACGATGATGTTCTTCTTCCGATTGAAGATATTTGGGTCACCTGCTTCATCAACAAAATAGTATTTTGTCTTTCCGGATTCGTCTTCACTCACAGTTCGTTTCCAATAGCGCTGAGAGAGTGTACCTCTTAAAACTATATACATCAGTTGTGAGTAAATGAGCAACGTTAACACTGTCAGCCACCATCGCTTTCGAAATTTTCCCGGCCTGTCTCCGTTTGGTTTAGCTTTCTTCGCAGTTTTGGTATTCCTATGGTTTGCCTTCGCGACATCACAGCTGATCACGAGAACGTTTGAAAGTCATCCATGCCGTCGAACAATCCGAAAATCCAGGAAGCGATCCAAAAAGCAGACGTTCTGGTCGATGCGCTGGAGTACATTCGTCGGTTTCGTGATCGTCACATCGTCATCAAACTGGGTGGGTCTGCGCTGGAAGAGCCGGAAGCGGTCCGAGAGTTTCTGACGGATGTGATCTTCCTGGAATCGGTCGGGATGAAGCCGATCATTGTGCATGGCGGCGGGAAGTCGATCAGCCGGGCGATGAAGGATGCCGGGATCGAGCCCCGTTTCGTGCAGGGTCGACGCTTTACCGACGAATCGACGATGAACATCGTCGGCGATGTTCTGGCCGGGGAGATCTGCGAAGCGGTCGTGCAGGAGATTCAGGCCCAGGGGGGGCGAGCGGTCGGGTTGAACTTCAAGTCGCAGAACATTCTGATCGCTGAAAAGCTGATGCTCGATGACGAAGCCTCAGGTGAGAAAATCGATCTGGGACAAGTGGGCCATGTCGTTGATATTCAGCGTGATATCCTGCTGGCGATGTGTCGCGCGGATACCATTCCGGTCTTGCCATCGGTCGCGAAGGATCGTGACGGCAAACTGATGAACGTCAATGCGGATACCGCGGCGGCTGCCGTCGCGCGACTTATTCATGCTGAGAAGCTGGTCTTCGTCAGCGATGTGCCGGGAATCTGCATGGATCGACATGACCCTTCAACGCTGATCTCACATCTCGATGCAGCCAAATGCCGCGAGCTGATGAAGACGGGTGTGATCGACGCGGGGATGATTCCAAAGGTCGAAGCTGCAATTGATGCGCTCAAAGCAGGGGTCAAGAAGATCCACCTGATCGACGCCCGTATCCCGCATGCCTTGCTGTTGGAGATTTATTCGACCGAGGGGATCGGGACAGAGATTGTGCTGTAATAGGAGTTGTGTGCCACGGCTGTGTCAGCCGTGCCGAGTTCACGTTTTGCGATTAAGTGAAGAGCACGGCCGACACGGCCGTGGCACACCGGAAATAATCACGCTGCTTTGCTTTCGCGGATTTCGCCGTTGTCGTTGACCTGATCCAGCTTAACGGAGAGGCGTTTACTCACGCCAGCGGTTTCCATGGTGACGCCGTAGATCGAGTCGGCGACGGTCATGCTGCGTTTGCGGTGGGTGATCATGACGAACTGGGTTTGTTGTTTGAAGGTCGCCAGAACGTTGATGTAGCGGTCGATGTTGGCTTCATCCAAGGCAGCGTCGACCTCATCGAGAATACAGAACGGGCTGGGCTTGTTCTTGAAGAGTGCGAACAGCAACCCGACAGCGGTCAGTGTTTTTTCGCCTCCCGATAAGAGTGACAATGACCGCAACTCTTTGCCTGGCGGACGCGCGGTGATGTCGATGCCGCATTCCAGAGGGTCGTTCGGGTCTTCCAGGATGATGTCTCCTTCGCCGCCGCCGAAGAGTTGGCGGAAGAGGATCTGGAACTGGCCGCGGACACTCTCGTAAGTTTCGATGAAGAGGCGTTTGCTCTCGACGTTGATTTTGCGAATGATGTCTTCGAGGGTGAACTTGGCTTCGTTGAGGTCGGCCAATTGGAGGGACATTTCTTTGAAGCGGCCTTCAAGTTCCTGCAGGTCTTTGAGGCTGTCGGTGTTGACGGAGCCGATCATCTTGAGTTTGCGGCGCAGGCGTTCGACGCGTTCAAAGAGCTCGGTACGGACAGCTTCATAGTTCCAGTTCTGCTCGATCTCTTCGAGCATGCCTTCATCGAGTTGCTCAGAGTCGACATCGGCTGACCCCGGAAGCGAGATGCCGCGTTCCTGCAGATACAGCTGATAAGAAGACGCCCGCGTCTCGGCGACGTCCTGCAGCGTCATCTGGTACTCTTCCTGCATTTTTTCGGCGAGGTTTTCGAGAGTCCGCTGATGATCGCGCGTCGTCTGGTCGAGGGTGTAACGCTGCTCCTGGAGACCTCTTAGCGTGCCACGCAGCTGCTGATCCTGCTGATGGAGAATGCCGCGGCGTGATTCGACACGAATCTTCTCGGCCGACTTCTTCTCATAGTCACCTGCGAGACGACATTCGTTGCCGATGAGTTCATCGAGTTTGGCGCGTGTGTTGAGGACAACGAGATCGCTCTTCTCAATCCGCTGACCTGTCTGTTCGAGGCGTCGGTGGGCTTCCTGCAGGTGACCTTGTCGCTGGACGGCTTCTTCGTCGAGACGTTCAATCGTCTGCACGAGTGCACGCAAACGCTCAGAGCTTTGTACGGTCGACAGCTGAAGCTCGGCCAGTTCCTCGCTGATGACGCGGACCTGTTTGTGATGGGCGATGACGTTCTGCTCGATGCGGGCATGCTCGGTCTGAACGTCTTCCAGTGCCATTCGCAGGTTGGTGATTTCTTCGTCGGTCGTGACCATATCGGTTTCGAGGCCGCCGACGTGCGTTTCCAGACGCAGCAGGTCGTTCTCGACGCGGGCACGTTCCTCTTCGAGTCGCCCACATTCGCGCTGTTGAGTCTGCAATTCGACCTGATGCTGATTGAGCTCATTCGTCTGTGCGAGTGACTCCTGACGGACACGCTGTTCTTCGGTGGAGATCTCTTTGAGCTGACGAATGATCTCGACGGCTTCGATCTGAGCTGACTTGAGAAACTCTTCGCATTCGATGGTCTGACGACGGATCTGCATCAGCTCACTGCGACGCGAGATGACCGACTGTTCGGGCTGAACGGCTCCAAGATAAGCCACTCCGCCGCGATCAATGAGCTCGCCCTGCAGCGTCACGAAACGTCCCATGCCACGGGTGCCGCGAGAGAGTTCGCGTGCGATCTGCAGGTTTTCGACAACCCAGGTATCGCCCAGGACCCGCTCGGCGAGTTCGCTCCCCGGCAGGCTGACGGAGGTGACCAGTTGATCGGCCCGAGAGATCACGCCAGGAAACTCTGAGAAATCTGGCAGCCCGTTCCAGGCCGGTGTCCCGACAAGATCGAGAAACCCGATCCGCTCCGACAAGTCCGGCTGATGATCAATCAGGTGATCAACAAGTCCGACAACGTCACTCGTGACGATCCAGTGAGCCCGTTCCGCGAGCGCAACTTCGACGACCGCCGCATGGAGAAAATCGATCTCCATCATGTCGGCGACGAGACCTTTGATCGTGTTCCAGGGAGCCGTCGAAACCGTGCGGGCACGTTTCAGAATTTCCTTGAGCCCGACAGCCAGCCCCGCCTGCTTGGACTCCAACTCGGAGAGGACGAGCGATCTGGCTTCGAGGCCTGACTTTTTCTCGCGTGCCTGACCTTCCTGTTCCTGCAGTTCCTTCTGGCGTTCGACCAGTCGAGATCGCTTCTCGGCGAGCTCAGCCAGAGAGCGCTGCTGGACTTTCTGAGCGGCACTCAAATCATCGAAACGCGAGAGCAACTGCTGCTCGCGAGCATGTGCGTCTTCGAGGACCTCTTTGAGATCCGTCAGCTGCTGTTGATTGCGTTTGATCGCAGAGCGTACGGTTTCCTGCTTGGCAGCCAGAACCGAGCGTTGTTGTGTCAGTTGGCTGATACGAAGTTCCGACGCCTGGATGCTGCGAGTCAGTTCGATCTTCTGCTTCTCAAGTCGATCCGCCTCGGCTTTGAGTTCGCCCAGTTCCGTTCGCTTGGTGGTCTCTGCGGCTTTTTGAGTTTCTGTCAGTTCCTGCAGTTCGGCGTGACGTGCTTTCTCCTGCTCCAGACGCGCGGCCATCTCGGCGTGACGCTTGAGGAGAAGTTGTCGCTGATAGCGTAAACGCCCCTGATCATCAATCGTTTCGACATGACGCTGTGCTTCGTAGCGCATCGTCGCCTGTTGTTCGACGATCGATTCACGCACTGCAGAGAGTTGTCGCGAGACAAACTGAACGTCGCGATCCTTCTGCATCAACTGATCGTTCAGGCCTGCCAGTTCCGTCTCGACGGCTTCTGCTTTCGCCTGCGTGGCTTCGAGATCCTTCGCGAGGACAGCATCCTTCTCCTGGCAGTCTTGAATGATTTCTGAGGCAAACTGAAATTCGTCAGCCGCATAACCCAGCCACCAGGTTTTCAGTTCGGTGTAGGCTTCGTGGTACTTGGCCGCTTTGGCGGCGTGTGTGCGTGTCGAATTCAGTCGGGCTTCGACTTCATCGACGATGTCCTGCAGACGCGCGAGGTTGAGGTTAACCCGCTCGAGCTTCTTTTCTGCTTCCTGCTTGCGTGCCTTATAGCGACTGATCCCGGCTGCTTCTTCGATGAACTGACGACGCGACAGCGAGTTCCCCTGCAGGATCTGACCGACGCGTCCCTGTTCGATAATGTTGTACGCAGACAGTCCTGCTCCGGTCCCCATGAGCAGGTCGCGGACATCTTTTAAGCGGACGCTGGTGTTGTTGATCAGATATTCGGAATCGCCGCCACGGTAAAGTCGACGGCCGATCTGAACTTCACTGGCTTCGAGTGGCAGCAGGTTGTTCGTGTTGTCAAACGAGATGATGGCTTCTGCGTAACCTGACGGGCGAGCGGACTTCGAGCCGTTGAAGATGACGTCGGTCATCTCGCTGCCGCGGAGACTCTTGGGGCTTTGATCTCCGAGAATCCACTTAATTGCATCAACGACGTTACTCTTCCCCGACCCGTTCGGGCCGACGACGCAGGTGATCCCTGTGTCGAACTCAAAACGCGTTCGCTCAGCGAAGCTTTTGAATCCAAAGAGTTCGAGGGCTTTTAACATGGGACAGGAAGGGCTTAGGGATTGGGGCTTAGGGCTTAGCCGGAGGGAAAATGGCGGAAGTAATCATTGGTTTTGACATCACGCAAACGAACCCCGGAGGGGGGGTGATCCGGGGTCGTTCGCGATGGAAGTGAGGCTCAACGAAGCGGGAAAAGTCTCCTACTTAGAAGAGTCAGACGTTGGTTCTGATTGGGATGGTGGTCCAGACGTCCCGGTCAGGATCGAACGAGCCTTGCCCCAAGTCGTGCTGCTGCTACTGCTGCTCGACTTGCTGCTCTTGCTCTCTTTCGACTCCGACTTTTCGTCATCGACAGGTCGCTCTTCAAATTTCGGTTTGGTGCTGACTCCCTGGAGGAATGACTTCTTGGCGAAGCCTGGAGTCTGGTCTTCTTCCTCTTCTTTTTCTTTTTCGGATCTGTCCGAATTGATGCCAAGCAATGGTTCGCTGGCCAGAGGTTTGGTGGAGTTTTCGTCGAGGACGCCCTTCTGGAACATGTTGGGCGTATTGTGGAGGTGGCCAACTGCTCTTGTCGGGCTGATGTTGTTGGAATCGATAAACGGGCCACTTTGTTTTGGACGCTCATACAGACGCCCCGCCAAAGGCAGCTCATCAATCCCAATACGAGCTTCCAGATTGTGTTGACGATCAGCCTGAGCCAGCATCAACGCCACGTCGGGGAATGTCGCTCCGAGTTCGATCACCGTACGAATCACATCGTCCAGGCGAGTCGAGACTTTTCGCGTCTGACTTTGCTCTCCGACATGGTGACGACTGATCGTGATGACCTGTTCGGAAGCTCCGCCTGAGATGAGGATGTCTTTGCCTGCACGAATCGCAACGGGAGTAATCAGCTTCTGCTCTGCTCCGAACAACACCACTTCGGGTTTCAGAATAGTCGTCAGGTGAACCATTGGTTCGCCCTTGGTATCCAGAACGTGGAGCTTGAACTGATCATTCATCTGTTCGCCGCGAATAAACGGATCGCGTTCATCAATGACTGTCATGGCGCGGAAGGCACCGAAGCGAGTTTCCTTACTTGGCTCATCGAGCAGACGTCGCAGTGCGAGCATCGCTTCTGCATCCTTCGTCACCGCCATCGCAGCCAGGGCATAAACGCGGAACGCGGGCTCATCTTTGGCAGCTTCGTAAAGAACGTCGACACCCTTGGTATCGCCCAAATACGCCAGCGAAATCGCGGCATAGAAGCGACATTCCAGTGTCGGAGCCTTTAAGCCTTCATACAGAATCGATTTGGTCTTCTCGCCGATGGCTTCCAGTTGGATACAGGCATGTTCGGCTTTGTCGGGATTGTGAAGATCTTCCTTGAGACGCTCCATACGGACGCGCTGCTCAACTTCAGTTTCTTTGAAAGCGATGTTCTGGATCACGCGCCAATAGCGGCCGTAGTCTTCTTTATACGACTTGTGGATATTCAGGACGATCTTTTTATCGGTCTTGGCTTCTGCCAGCGGGACTCGGTGACCGTGTTCGTTGTAGTCATAGAATCGAGTTCCAATCCGTTCCGCGATCCGTTCCGAGTTACGACCGATGCGAAAGTCGCTGTTGAGAAACAAAGACATATCGCGGTCTTTGATGTTGGTTGCACCCCCCACGATTTTTCCCACGACAAGTTCTGGATGAAGCTGTCCGTCATTCGGATTGACTCCAGGAGCATCCAGCCCGACCAGAATCGGTCCTTGTGCTCTCGCGACGGTTTTACCTTCCAGGACCTTCTCATCGGAGACCATCATCTTTTCGACAAGGTCACATTCCATCAGCCACCCGCCGTTGAGACTGCGTGCTTCTGAACCCGGTGGCAGTTTGACTTCGACATCAAACTGATCTCCTTTTTTCGCCAGCACGGGCTGATAGGCCCGGACAATCACGAGTGCCGTCGAAGGCGACTGGAGAATGGCGTTTGGATTTGGGACACCACGTCGTCGCATATCTTCCAGCAGCCGAGTCCGCTCATAACTTGCCGGGTGATCGCCACCCGTATTCGGCAGGCCGGTGATCAGCCCGATCCCTTCCAGGACAACGACGTTCGTTCCCGAGACGTTCGTATGGTCGCCAATCATCGGGGGCTCATAGACATCGAGCTGTTCGTCGGTGCGGAACTGGTCATCATTTCCGACTTCGTTGATGAACTTTGTTTTGGGTTTCATCATTGACGAAATCGAACCCAGGCCAAGCGACGTACAGCCGCTCGGTAATGCCAGCAAGGTGATCGCAGTCAGACTTGCCGTAACCGTCAGGAGACTTCGGATCAGAGGTGTTCGGGCCATGAGGCAGGCTCCACGATTCCGTTTGAGGAGGGAGTCGACACCCGGGGAGGGGATCGACTGGGTGGAATCGTCTGGGGGGAAGTGAACGAGAAGTGAGGTGAGGAGGGGGTTGCGTGCAAAATCGATCAGTGAAAATCGATCTCGCGACACAAGCGGCGCAAACTACGACACCAGCCTGACATCGTCAAGAGGCCTCAACGAGACTTGCCCGTTGTTGTAAACCTTACCCACGTTCAAACTTGCACTGCGGCAAATCCGCCTATCCAAAAACGCAGCAACGGTTTACCATAACCTCGTCGCTACTTTTTCAGTCAAAACCGACTTTTATCACCGCCATTAAGCAGGTCTCACGGATGACACCAGCTTCGACCGAGACATCGACCTCCTCGCCGCTGACAGCCACTCCCTCTGAAGTCTCGTCGCCTCCGCCGCGACGTGCTCTCTTCCGTGTTGATCCCGGACAAAGCTCTCCTGCTATGAGTTCACCTGTTGAATCCCCCGTCGCCTCAGACAATCTTTCGTCAACAGCAACGACGACACCCACTCCGGAAATCAGTCGTCTCATTCGCAATGCCCGGACTGCACCCGCGACGTTTCTAGCGGCGCTGGCCTGCACGTCAGCATCGGGGCTGGCATTGTATGCCTGCTTCTTTCCGTTGAACCTCGGGTTCCTTGCCTGGGTGGCGCTGGTTCCGATGTTGATGCTCGTCCGCATTCCTCGCCCGACGCGTGGAATGTACACAGCATCTTTCCTGGGCGGCCTCGCATTTTTCGTCCCCGCGCTGCAATGGATGCGACTCGGGGACATCAGCATGTACATTGCCTGGGGAGCGCTGTCGTTTTACTGCGCCCTCTATTTCCCGCTGTTCCTGCGACTATGTCGAGTCAGCGTGCATCGACTCAAGCTGCCGCTGGTCGTCGCCGCGCCGGTGATCTGGACAGGGTTCGAATTCCTCCGCTCGCATCTTATGACTGGCTTCTCGTGGTACTTCCTGGCCCATACTCAGTACCAGTGGCTGCCGATGATTCAGATCGCGGATCTTTTCGGGACGTATGCCATCTCGTTTGTCATCGTCGCGATGAATGTCGCGCTGCTGACACTCGTTCCATCACGTCTTTACCGACGTCTGGGGCTGCTCTCCATCAACGATCAATCACTCGATGCTCCCTCGTTCACGCCACACGTTTATCCTCTGCGGTCGTTTGTCTTCGCCGCGACGGTTTTCTGTCTGACCTATCTCTATGGAACGATCCGCCTGTCTCACGAAGCCTTTCCCGTCGGTCCGAGACTGGCATTGATTCAAGGGGACTTTGTCGCCTCGATGGCTCCTGACAACAATCACCAGGAAGTGCTCTTCACCTATGAAGACCTGACGTCTCAATCGGTTCAGCATCAGCCCGATGTCATCATCTGGCCGGAGGCGATGTTCCGCTTCCCGCTGTTCGATCGCAATGGCATCAGCGACGAAAACACGCTTCGCAGCATCGCGCCCTTCGTGCAGACCGAGTACTGGTCCGACCCCCGCACCAAAGACCACCTCAAGGAAATCGCTGACCGTACAGGAGCCGCTTCGATCATCGGCATCACGACCTATCAAGCCGAGAAAGACCGACTCGATTCCTACAACTCCGCGGTCTTCATCAAGCCAGAAGAAGGCGTTCAGGCACGTTACGACAAGATTCACCTCGTCCCCTTCGGCGAGTACCTGCCTCTCTACCAGCAGATCCCTTTCCTCGAAAAGCTGACCCCCATCGCTGCCGATATGGGCTTGGATTCAGGCAAAGTCGCTACGTCGTTCAACTATGAAGGCTATCGTTATTCACCGGTCATCTGCTTTGAAGACTCGGTCCCTCATCTGGTCCGCGACGTCGTCAGCGCGACTCGACTTCCAGAGGACAAACTAACCCAAAGCGATGTTACCTATCGACGCGATGTCGATTGCCTCGTCAACCTCTCCAATGATGGCTGGTTCCACGGCAGCAGCGAACACGATCAACACCTGATCACCGCCCTGTTCCGCTGTGTCGAGAACCGCGTCCCTCTCGCACGGGCTGCCAATATGGGGATCTCGGCTTTCATAGATGGCGATGGTCACATCATCGAGCCGGAAGTGTTCATTGACGGCGATTTCGAATCGGAAGGTCCCCTGCGAAATTCCATGCGAGACTCTTCGGGACGTTTTCACCGCCAGCTCAATGCAGCCCTGGTCACACCGATTCCTCTCGATCCGCGCAGCAGTTTTTACACCACCTGGGGCGACTGGTTCTCCCAGCTTTGCCTGATCGCCACGGGCGTCGTCTTCATTCTCGCGCTGACGCCTCGATTCCAGCCCGCTTCCATTTGATCAGGCTGTTTCGAGCCCGAGCGTCAGAAGTTCATGCCCCGCGTCGTTGCTGCTCGGGGTGCAATGGCATACGATTCACCTCATGATCCTCCCCGACAAAGCCGCCTTCAAACGCTCTCTTCTTGCCTGGTATTCAAAGCACGCCCGACCGCTTCCATGGCGTGCCTCTCATGATCCTTACCGCATCTGGATCAGCGAGATCATGCTGCAGCAGACAACGGTCGCTGCCGTCATTCCTTACTTCGAACGCTTTCTCACGACGTTCCCCGATGTCGCCTCGCTGGCCGCCTCTGACGAACAGGACGTCCTCCGTCTTTGGGAAGGTCTGGGCTATTACTCGCGCGCTCGCAATCTCCGGAAAGCCGCTCAGGCGATCATGACGCAGTACGAGGGAGACTTCCCTCAGAACGTCGACGCCCTCCAGTCTCTCCCCGGCATCGGCCGGTACACAGCGGGCGCAATCGCCTCTTTTGCGTTCAACCTCTCTGCCCCGATCGTCGAAGCCAATACCCAGCGTCTGTACGCTCGCCTGGCTGGCTACGAACACGATCTCAAGACGTCCGCTTCGCAAAAGTTTCTCTGGCAGTTCGCAGAAGCCATCGTTCCGACGAAAGACGCCGGCCTCTTCAATCAGGCGGTCATGGAACTCGGCAGCCGGATCTGTCGTCCTGTTGAACCATCCTGTGAAACGTGTCCTGTCTCCAAACACTGCGAAGCATTCAAACAGGGAAAGCAAGCTTCTATCCCTGTCCTTCCCGCTCGCCAGAAAGCCACCGAGATCGCACAGGCTTACGTCGTCATCGAACACAATGGCAACGTCCTCATGCAGCAATACGCTCCAAGCCAGCGCTGGGCAGGACTCTGGGACTTCGTGCGCATTGATCTCGACGAAGAATCTTCACTGCGATTGAAATCCATCAAGACCGCCACCAGACGCCCGGGCTTATTCCCACTCGAACCACTCACCGAATCTGAGATCGCATCGATCGAATCGCAACTCCAAGAGCAAACCGGCCTGCCTTGTCGCTTGTCAAAAACGCTCGCGATCTCCCGTCAATCCGTCACCCGTTATCGCATCACCCTCGTCTGCCTCGAAGCAAACATCGATTCCCGCAAACATTCCCCCAGCGATCAGTACACCTGGAAAACCTGGGAGCAGATCACTCATCTCCCTCTCTCAGTCATGGGACGTGAACTCCTCACGATCTGCCAGACGCGATCATGATCACTCTCGCGCATCGATCGATTCCACACTGGTCACTGTGGAGCGAATGACGCCGTTCTGAACGCGCGTCTGAAGTGGCTGGCCTTGTTCGATATCGTCGATCGTCGAGACAAGATGACCATCATTGGTTGTCGTTAAGCTGTACCCACGGGCAAGGGTCTTGAGGGGGCTGAGGTGCTCCAGTTGAGTCGCGAGAGTAGCGACGTGATGTTGCGAAGTTTGCAGACGAGACTTGTAGGCGCGCAACAGGCGGGCTTCCCAGTCATCCACACGTTCCGCGAGTTCCTTGATCCGACTCGTCGGGTGAGTCAGGCAGCGACGCGACGCAAGCGCATCCAGGGCCGCTCGCGCACGATGGGCGCGGGTTCGCAGGGCATTGGCGAGTTGAGAACGGGCCCCTTCGAGCAGCATCAGGAGATCATCGTATTTCGGCGTGACAATCTCAGCAGCCTCACTCGGCGTCAGAGCACGTCGGTCCGCCACGAGATCCGCGATCGTCACGTCGATTTCGTGACCGACCGCCGAGATGACCGGGATCGGCGATTCAAAAATCGCCTTCGCAACGGGCTCTTCGTTGAAACAGAAGAGGTCTTCCAGTGACCCACCGCCACGCCCCGTGATGATGATGTCGACGTCCGGAATGTGAGCCGCTGCTCGAATGCCCGCTGCGATGTGGTGACTGGCACCGTCGCCTTGAACGGGGACAGGAACGATGACGAGATTCAGCTTCGGCCAGCGTCTCGTCATGACCTGCAGCATGTCCCGCACCGCGGCTCCCGTCGGACTGGTGACCAGCGCAATGCGACGAGGCAGAAAGGGGAGGGGGCGTTTTCGCTCGGTATCGAAATAACCCAGACGAGACAGCTTCTCGTGCAGTTGACGAAACGCCAGTTCCAGCGGGCCGAGCCCCTGAGGGATCATCTGCTCACAAGTGATCTGGTACGTGCCACGGGCTTCGTAAATGCCCACCGGCCCGACGACGACAACTTCCAGCCCGTCGTGAATATCAAATCTGAGGCGGTCCGCTTTCGTTTTCCACATGACCGCCCGAATCTGGCTGCGATCATCCTTCAACGTAAAGTAGCAGTGCCCCGATGAAGCCCTCGAAAAATTCGAGATCTCCCCGACAACGGCAACGTCGGAAAAATTCGACTCAATCAGCTCCTTGAGCTCGACCGTCAGCTGAGTAACAGAAATAGGTTCCATCAGGCCGTTATACATTCCCAGAACGAGATTGACCATTCCACGGAACCGGTTGCCACAAGCGGTGTTTCTTGTAGGGTCCGCTGTGCGGACCATCAATCACCTCACATTGCCCGACCCGCGATGATCTTGCATGTAAATCAACTCGTCGCCCCGTCGCACGAAAACCGCACATTGACGCCCCGCACGGCGGACCCTACAAATCATTCATGTTCGCATTCTCTTCGCCCATCTCATCGAGAGCCCAGCCCATGTCCAATCTCTATCTCCCACGTCGCCAGTTCCTCACCTCCACGGCTGCCCTCGCTGCAGCGGCCTGGTGGACAACTCCCGGCGCGTTCGCTGAAGAATTGACCAAGACAGCCCGCACCACCGAAGGCCCGTTTTATCCCGATCATCTGCCTCTCGATACCGACAACGATCTGATTCTCCTCAACGACAACATCACCCCCTCCCTCGGCCAGATCACCCACCTGACCGGTAAAGTCCTGACGGCGTCGGGCGAACCGGTGCGAAATGCGTATGTCGAAATCTGGCAGTGCGACCACAACGGCCACTACATTCACACCGCCAATAACTTCGGCGAAGAAGACAAAAACTTCCAGGGCTATGGCCGTTTCCTGACCAATGCGAAAGGCGAGTACTACTTCCGCACGATCAAGCCAGTCCCGTATCCCGGACGCACGCCCCACATCCACATCGCCGTCAACAAAAACGGCAAGCGCCTGCTGACCTCGCAGATCTTCATCAACGGCGAAAAACAAAACGACAAAGACGGCGTCTACCGACAAATCGGCGATGAGACACTCAAGAAGTCCGTCGTCGCAGACTTCATCGCCATCCCCGAATCCCGTCTCAACGAACTCGCTGCCAACTTCGATATCATCCTCGGCGTCACAGCCATCGAACTCGAAGGCATCGAAGGTCACGGCCTCGGCAAACCAGAGCGCCTGATGAATCGTCGTGGTTAAAAAGCAGATAACAATAAGATGATTTACCACAGAGACACGGAGGACACAGAGAGAATAAAAAGATTCGTTTCTCTTCTTAAACTCCGTGCCCTCCGTGTCTCTGTGGTGAAACCTGCTTTCTCTTACTCCACCATCACCTTCTTCAGCATCTCAAACCAGACAACGTGATGTTCTCTCAGCAAGTCGCGTCGTCGGTTGAGTTCAGCGACCGCGTCCGCGAGGACGGTCGCCTTCTCGTCATCCGTCAGCATGCGATCGGCTGGCGGGTACTCGAATTCACAAGTGCAGTGGATGACGTCGACGTTGGGGACGCTCCGAAAGCCGGAGAGCATCGGATCGTCGGAATCCAGCAGTTTGCGGATCCGCTCTTCCAGTTCGTCGAGCGTGTAGAGTGACGTCTCCAGGAACTTCTCTTGATTGAGAAACCGATACGAATGCGCGGCCCAGTTCAACTCATGCGACGTTCGCCCGGATGAGACCGGAACGTCCTCGTAAAAGTCATCGACACTGGCGACGAGGCGATAATGGATACCATCGAAATCGACGAGCGTTTGCCAGAAACCGATTTCGTAGAACTCCAGCGAGCCCTTCAATTTCGTCTCATGATCCTCAAACGTGAGTCGACGAATCGCAGGAACATCAGACAGCACGCAGAGGATTTCGAATCGTTCATCCTCTGACCGACATTCCGCATGCAGAGACTTGCGTGGATAACGCAAATCAAGCGTATGCGTACAAAACCGCTGCTGCTCCGTCGACTTGAAAATCCTCGGCTCCGGTGGCGCACTCCAGATCCGATAGTGTGCATCCCGAGCCGCTTCCTCAACTCCACTCCATGAATCCGACCGCTCAGGATAACGCCGAGTCAATTCGTCTACCCAGCGCGTAACCTGCTCATCATGAGGCTTCCCAAACTGATCCGCATTCTGCGAATCATCACCGAAGATCTCCGTGACAACCTCGTTGGTAACCTTCAATTCCGATTCGCTATAACACGACCGCCATCGCCAGGCGTAAAGCAAACCACCCGCGACCATGAAGACCATCACCGCCGTCCCACTTGCCACGATCACCCGTCGCGAGAACATCTACTCCACCTCGATTCGAATTTTCTGCAGCGTCTCGAACCAGACTTTACCATGCTCTTTTACTAATGTTCGTCGTCTGGCCAGTTCCATTGTGACATCTGAAAGAATCTCTGCCTTTTCTTTTGATGTTAACTGCCGATTTGCAGGACCATACTCTTTGTCACACGAGCATGCATTCACATCGACAACAGGCACCAGCTTCCGAGATGTCGAAGTTGGTTCGTCAGAATCAATGTACTTGATAATTGCCGCTTCCAGTTCGTTAAGAGATTTCAATCCGTTAGCGACAAGTTCGTCTGCCGTGGTTATTGCGTCATAAACTGGATCAGGTAGTCGGGAGACTGTCACGTTCATTCCGTAGTGCGTTTCTCCGAAATGATGTTCTGAACTCCATGAGTATAGATCTTTCAGCACGAGGCGGTCATCACTAGATTTTTTCCCGGTCTCGTCAATCAAGAAGAAACTCGTGCGAACGAAGTCAGTGTTATGCCATGTGGAATATGCGAGCATTCGGCAATCATTTGAGATTGCCATAGATTCAAGGCTTGGAGAACCATAGAAGTATGAGATCTGATGCAAGTGGATTCCGGGGATAGGTTCCTCAACCTCTGGTCGTAGAAAATACGATAGCTTCTCTGGATGCTCCGAGAAGATGCGACAGCTTTCTCCATCTCGTTCCACGACGGACAATGAATTCCACGAATCGTGTTCGGGTGCGTAATGTCTGGCAATCGCGTCTGACCAGCGCTGAAGCTTGTCCCGATCTTCCTTGCTCTTCTTACTCCAAGAGAACTTTTCATGATCAATGCGAGGTTGGGAATGAATCGCCCATAACTGGTTGCCATAATGCCGACAATAACTCCACCGTAACCCATACGCGGTCGGCACCGACGCCAGCACGACAAGCACAATCGTAAACCCAGTGACCAACGCCGTCCGTGACATGGCTTATTCTCTTTCTGACTTGAGTGAAACTTCTTTCACTCTATCACAACGAAAACGAAACTGTCAGGCGACGTCACTAAAAAGCGATGAGACTTCCTCTCTCAACACTTACACATGCCCTGCTTGCAGCCACAAGCACGGCGCATCTCTTCCGACTCGGTGGCCTCTATGTTCTCTGTGTCAAATCCCTCCGCAGTCGCCTTACCCCTCATACCGCAGGAACACCAGCCCCAGCGGCGGGATCGTCAGATCGAGTGACTGAGCCCGGCCGTGCATCGATTCTTCGACGGTATGAATTGCCCCGCCGTTGCCGACGTTGGTCCCGCCGTAGATCGAAGCATCGGAGTTGAGGATCTCTTTGTAGGTTCCCGGGAAGGGGACGCCGACCAGATACCCTTCGCGCGGGTTAGGCGTGAAGTTGAAGACGCAGATGATGGTCTGCTTCTGGTCTTTCGAGAAGCGACAGAACGCGAAGACCGAATTCTCGTAGTCATCCGCCTGGATCCAGGAAAACCCTTCGTCGCGGAAGTCGACTTCGTGCAGAGCAGGGTGCGACGAATAGATCTTATTCAGATCCGCCACGAACCGACGGATGCCATCGTGATGATGCTGGCCGATGAGGGCCCAGTCGAGTTCTTCATCGTGGTTCCACTCATGCCACTGGGCGATCTCGCCGCCCATGAACAGCATCAGCTTGCCAGGCTGGGCGTACTGATAGCCATACAGCAGTCGCAGATTGGCAAACTGCTGCCAGTAATCGCCCGGCATCTGCGAGATGAGAGACCGCTTGCCGTGGACGACTTCATCGTGCGAGAGAGGCAGCATGAAGTTTTCTGTGAACGCATAGATCATGCGGAACGACAGATCGTTTTGATGGTGACGTCGATAAATCGGATCGAGGTGCATGTAACGCAGCGTGTCGTTCATCCATCCCATGTCCCACTTCAGCGAGAAGCCCAGCCCGCCGTCATAGACGGGGCGCGAGACTCCGCCCCAGGCAGTCGACTCTTCCGCGATCGTCAAAATGCCCGGAAACTCGGCATGCAGCATCGTGTTCATGTCTTTGAAAAACTGGATCGCTTCCAGGTTCTCACGACCGCCGAACTGGTTAGGAATCCATTCGCCTTCGTTGCGCGAGTAATCGAGGTAAAGCATCGAGGCAACCGCATCCACGCGCAGGCCATCAATGTGGTACTGGTCGAACCAGAATCTCGCAGACGACAGCAGGAAGTTTTTCACCTCGTTCCGGCCGTAGTTAAAGATGAAGGTGTTCCAGTCCGGGTGGAAACCTTGGCGCGGGTCCGCGTGTTCGTAGAGGGCCGTCCCATCGAAGCGTCCCAGGGCATGGGCATCCGTCGGGAAGTGGGCTGGCACCCAGTCGACGAAGACGCCGATATTGTTCTGGTGACAGTGGTCGACGAAGTACTGGAAGTCATCGGGCGTTCCAAAGCGACTCGTCGGCGCGAAGTACCCGATCGTCTGATAGCCCCAACTCCCATCGAACGGGTGCTCCGTGATCGGCATCAGCTGCAGGTGGGTGTAACCCATGTCTTTGACATAGTCGACGAGGTCATGCGCGAGCTCGCGATAGTTGTAATACTTTCGCCCATCGCTGGGACGCTTCCACGAGGCAAGGTGAACTTCGTACGCAGAGACCGGCGCTTCAAGCCAGTTCGTCTCCGGACGACGATTCATCCAGCTGTCGTCTTTCCATTTGTAGTTGCCAAGCTGATAAACGATCGAGGCCGACTTCGGCGGCTTCTCAAAGTAAAACGCGTACGGGTCCGCTTTTTCGATGAGGTGTTGATTCTGCGTGCGGATCGAATACTTGTACGCCATCCCCGGCTTCACGCCCGGATAAAAGCCCGACCAGATCCCCGCGTTCGAACCATGCAGATAAAATGCGCTATGCTTCCAGCCATTGATGTCACACAGGACACAGACTTCGCGGGCGTTGGGAGCCCAGACCGCAAAGCGAGTTCCTTCAATGTTTTGTTCGATCGTGTAGTGAGCGCCCAGAAAGTCATACATGGTGCAGTGCATCCCTCTCGACATGGCGAGTTGATTTGGCGGCGATGAGAGCGGGGGACGAGCCCCCTGGCCAGCGTGATCCGAGCTTGAGTCGGTTGTCGCGTTCTTTGGTGTCGGTATGTTGTTCGGCTTCGGTGTCGGTACTGTGCTCGTCATGGTGTTCTGTCCTCTGCTCGATACAGTCGGCCTCGAGCACCGTACTCCATCCAATGTCACTTCAACACAAAGTATCCCACCTAGAAGACCAGACGGCCTGACCATCTGCAATTCTTCGCGTAACTTTGTGCCCTGGATGACCTTTTAGTGAATCTCGGCGAATCCTCAGGGACGCAACGATTGTCCCGTCTGGGTTTGGTTCATCGTAGCAATTGACTTGACTGTTCACAAATTGGTTTGATTCTCATTCAACAGAAGGCAGAATCATTTAACGTGGGATGCGTAACCCATTTGCAGGCTTATTGTTAAGTATTCTGTAGCTTCCCTGTTTTTTGCAACCACCCTAACCGTCTCAACCAGACCCGACCAGCGAAGTCAAACATGCCTGATTCGTGGAGAACATGGATGCTCTGGGCAGGACCACCCGTCCTGCTCTACGGCAGCTACGTTGTCTCCATGGGCTCCCATCTGCCCGCGCGGGAAGCCGTCGGGCCGTCTCATATCTATCTTCTTTCCGAAGACCAGCAGGCCGACCTCCAAGCAATCCTCAACGACCCGAAGCCCGACCCGCTGAGCGTCGCCTGCGTTCACAAAGCTTACGAGTACCGCGAAAAAGTCACCTCGAACTTCCGAACCCTCGTCGCCAGCCCCTTCGTCATCACCGGCGACGTCCCGATCGAACGCCTCCGTTCGCTTCACGAGGAAGTCATCCTCCCCGCCGCCGAGGCAATGTGGCTGACCTATTTCCATCAGCGTCCCGATCAGCCGATCGTGATTGTCCTGACCTCCAGCGAGAAGACGTTCCAGGACCTCGCCTGGGCCTGGGATAAGCGGCGCCCACGTGGCTATTATGGCTATTATCTGCGTGACCAGCATCGCATGGTCGTCAACCTCTCAACAGGCTCGGGGACTCTGACGCACGAACTGACGCACGCCCTCTCGCAAGCCGACTGCCAGAACCTCCCGGAGTGGTTCGACGAAGGCCTCGCCTCGCTGCACGAACACTGCGAAATCGACGAAACCGGCCGCCTCATCGGTCTCTCCAACTGGCGCACCCGTCTCCTGAAAGACATCGTCACCCGCACCGGCAAACTGCCCATCTCCTTCGTAGACCTGACCCGCACCGGCATCCCCCGCGACGCCGACCAGCAACTCCAATACGCCCTCTCCCGCACCCTCTGCCTGTGGTTGCAACAACAGGGCACGCTGAACTCGTACTACAAAGCCCTCAAGCAAAACCAGAACCCTTTCGCCGCCCTCTTGGAAACAACTCATTCCCCCACACCCGCCGACCTGGAAAAGGCCTTCACCTACGCCCTCACCACCGGCCAGCTGGATTGAGCGACGAAAGGCACGTCGACATTACCCGGGTTCTTCGTAGGGTGCCGGTGAGGCTTTGCGAACCGCACCAAATGTGCTTTCAAAGTTCTAATAGCGAATGAGAACACATTTGGTGCGGTTCGAAGACTCACCAGCACCCTACATTTCTCTCAAGACTGAAGTTAAATAACTGACTCAGAGAGAATTCGCACGTGACACGTCGAAACGAAAAAAGCCCCGCGATTTCTCGCGAGGCTTTCGTTGTGATCGTCAATCGATGTCGTCTTAATAAGGCTTGAAGACCCCTGGGACAGCGATTGGGTAATGGCCATCGGCGCCAGGATTGGTTGGCATCTTGGCATCCCAGGCGAATTCCTGTGGCATGATCGTGATTTCGGATGCCAGGGCATCTTTCATCTTGACCAGAACGCCCGAGTAGGTCGCCAGGCGTCCGAGGATCGAGGTCATCGTGCTCCAGGCACCGCGGTCTGACTCGTTATGGTCTTTGCCTTCACGAATCGCGGCGAAGAGAACATCGTGCTCGGTCTGGTAAGGATCGTTCTTCAGATTGCGGTCCGCACGATACTTCTCGCCAGCGTAGGTTTCCAGGCTGTGAGCCCCGGAGACCGAAGCGCGACCCTTGGTCCCGATGGCGTACTCAGAAACTGAGTTCCAGCAGTTGGGGATGTGTCGACATTGAGAGAACATCTTGCTGCCGTCGTCGAAGGTGTATTCGACAGCGTGGTGGTCGTAGATTTCGCCATAACGGGCATCGGTGCGGACCTGGCGTCCCCCCATACCGACTGCTTCGACGGGGTACTTCTCTCCCTTGAGCCAGCAGCCGACATCCAGGTTGTGAATGTGCTGCTCGACGATGTGATCGCCGCAGGCCCAGGTGTAGTAGTACCAGTTGCGGAGTTGGTATTCCATTTCCGACTTACACTGCTCGCGGGTCTTGCGAGGTTCCCAGACGCCGTTGTTGTTCCAGTAGACGTGAGACGCGACGATATCACCGATCTGACCATCAAGGATGCGTTGCATCAGGTCGAGATAGCCCAGCTCGTGGTGACGCTGCAGACCGATCCCGATCTTGAGGTTCTTCTCTTTCGAGACGCGGGCGGCTTCCATGAACTTGCGAACGCCAGCAGCATCGGTCGCGACTGGTTTTTCGCAGAAGATGTGCTTACCAGCGTTGACGGCGTATTCGTAGTGCATCGGGCGGAAACCAGGAGGAGTCGCCAGGATGACCAGATCGACACCCGGGTGATCGATGACCTTCTTATAAGCATCGAAACCAGAGTACATCGACTCTTTGGTGACAGTCACTGTGGAAGTGTCTTTTCCAGCGATGCTGCGTTGAATCTGCTTCAGCGAGCCATCGAGCGAGTCTTCAAAGACATCGCCAATCGCGACGAGTTCGACTTTGCCAGTCGTCTTCAAAGCCTGAGCAGCAGCACCAGTCCCGCGACCGCCGCAGCCCACCAGGCCAATGCGAATCGTATCGTCGCCTTTGGTATACGAATTGGCCGCGAACGAAGAGTTGGCGAATCCGTTGAGAAGCGAAGTTCCCGCGGCTGCGACTGCAGTCGTCTTCAGGAAGTCGCGGCGACCATTGGAGGAAGATGGAGCAGGATTAGAAGACGATGGGGCGTTGGACATCGCGAATCTCCGAGAGAAGGTTGAGGCAAGCAGTGGTCGAATCGGTGGGCAGGTGAAGTCAATGATCCGTGCCAAAGAACCCAGGCACGGTGCCCAGGGGGCGAGCGCATCCCCTAAGCGAACTGAAGCCAGCTCATGAAATCGAGTGACTGCAGATCTTCACCGGCAAAGGTTCAAGATCAACATAGGTTGATCTATTGGCTACCGAAAGGCAAGTGTTGACCCAAGTTTTTGTCAAATTTGGGAAAGGAACTCAATACCAGATTAAAAGTTGTGTCAGAACAAGCAATCAAGGTATCGGAGGCAAGTCCCTCATACATCGTGCCATGCTTGCAGCTTTGGGCAAGCATGTTCTGTGAAGTCGCTGAGAGTTCCGCCGCCACATCCGTTGTCGGCATGCTCACCCAAAGCTGTGAGCATGGCACGGGTTTCTTAATCACAATGGCACATCGAAAAAAGAAAAGAGTCGCCTGAATTTGATTCAGGCGACTCTTCACAATAATCAATCGCAGCGAGTATCGAGCTTGCCATCCTTGACCAGATCAGCTGGTGGGACCGGCTTGAGTTTCTCGATGACATCCGCTGGCGGGACGGTCAGAGGACGGACGACGCGGAAGCCAATGTGTTGAGCTTCCGTCATCCACCACAGGCTCTTGGGAAGCTGTGGGTCTCGCATCTTCAGTTCGCTGTCTGAGGCACGTCGGACTGCACTTCGAAGCCCATCTGGTTCGTCATCCCAGGAACCGCCGCGGTAGACAATTTCGTAAGCCTTGTGGCTGATGTTCACGGGGAAGATCGCCGCCTCGGCGGGATTTGACTTCTTGTAGAAATCAGCCGCATACCCGTCAATGCACCACTCAGCGAGGTTGCCATGGATGTCGTACAGACCCCAGGGGTTTGGCTTTTTCTTGCCACTTGGGTGGTACTGCTCGTCGGAGTTGTCGTAATACCAGGCGTATTCGTCGATCTTCTCAGGATCATCGCCCCAGGAGTAGGCGGTCTTCGTACCAGCACGGCAGGCGTATTCCCACTCGGCTTCGGTCGGGAGACGGTAATAATGACCGGTTCGCTTGCTCAGCCATTCGCAGTACATCTGGGCGGCGAAGTTTGTCATGCTGCAGGCAGGGTGCCCCTGACGCGGCATCGGCTTGACGCCAACCGTGTTGACGAGCTCGTATTCCGGAGTCGGGCGGGTCATCGCATCCGCAGCGGCATCGACTTTGTCCGTATCGCGCCCGTTGAGATTTCGGACCTGCTTATCGCGACAGAACTGCCAGGCGTCGAATTCATCCCAGCTGACTTCGTACTTACCCATCCAGAAGGGTTCGATTTTGACCTGGTGAACTGGGCCTTCATCTTCGTTCCGGTCGTCTTCTGACTCCGGGCTGCCCATCGCGAAAACGCCCCCGGGAATGGGAACCATGTCGAAGGTGATCGGCAGGTCGCGGATCTTCTGGGTATATGGTTTCATGTTTGCTTCGGTTTTGGCGTCTGAATCCGCCGCGGCAGGACCTTGAACCGCTGCAGGACCGGGAAGAGGTTCAGCAGCCGAGAGCATCGGAGCATGAGTCAGTTGCGATTGGCTGCCTTCAGGCAGGAAAAGACCAGCGAGATCCTGTTGAAACAGGGTCGCAACGGTGAGCGTCATCAGGGCGGCGCACAGCCAGCAGGAAAGTTTCATGGAGAACAAAGCCTTTTTCAAATCTCACGACGGGGACGAAATCGGAGGGCGGTTGAGGCGGGAGCCGCTGTTCCGAGCGGATGCTTCATTCTAATTGTGTCAAATGGCGGAAGGAAAGTCTTCAAGCATTGGAATTAGGAATTGGAAATTGGGAATTAGCCGCTACGCTTAGCGCGAATGCAGTAATCGGTAAACTTTTGCATCCCATGTCAATCAACGTAACTCCTTGCTATGCAGAGTGATATTCCAATCACGCGAGGCTTCTGGCCAATTACGAATTACGAATTCCTAATTACGATCGGTTGAAATTCCGCCGAATTTTGCCATACTTGCCGATTCTTTCCCGCCCGGGCAGATGTTGCCCGCGCGGATACTCCGTACAAAATTCGCGTACCGTCTCGTTCGAGGTTCCAATGGCACTGTCTAAAGAAACTCTGCAAAACTCACTTGCCGTCGCTCAAAAGACTCTGTCGGCCTGGGAAAAATCTGTGGAAACTCGCAACGCTGCTCTGCCAGAAAAAGAGCGCGTCATCAACAAAAAAGACCCCAAGTGGCGCAAATTCAACGCTGACTGTGCCGACATCCAGGCTCGCCTCGACGCCATCAAGGTTATCGATGATCGCAACGCCGCTCTCCTCAACCGAGACGCCGCTGCCGAGTAATTTTCGTCTGAGTTGGTCGACCATTCAGCTGGTCTGACCTCTTTGCGAATCATCAAAAACCCATTCACCGACAGGTGCATGGGTTTTTTCGTGTGCAAGAGTGTCCCCCTTGGCGCGGAACTTGCCCTCAATACTCCTGCAAACGTGTTACACGAAGCGAGAGTGCGAATCGGCTCCCGTGCTGTCAGATGGCCGAGCCTTGAGGCCGGCTGTCAATCACCCAGCGTCCTGATCCGGAGGCGTCACGACGTGGGTAAAGGAGAGACTTATCATGGCTAACCCTGAGAATCCCAACGACGATCAAGCAAAAGTCCCTGTCGCAGAACTCCAAAAAAACGCTGAGCGGGCAACACCGATCTACTTTACCCTGTTGATCTACATCTCTGTGCTGATCTTAGGCGTGCTGGCCGCGATCGCCCTCATCGATAATCCGCAAGACCGCCCTGATGAAACAGGGCCCACGGACTCCGAAACTCCCGCTTTGACCGAACCAGACAATTCGACTGCGATGCAGCAAAATGATACAGCTCCTGTCTCGGTGGTTCTGCCCAAATGGACCGTAAGCTGATTTCACATATTTGAACTCCCAAACGAATAAGCATCTCTTGAAAAGGAGGTGCTTTTTTTATGCGCCAAGATTCTTGAACAAAAAACAGAAATCGCTTCAAGAAACCGCCAGACGCCGCGAATTACTGATGTAGGGAATGCAACCAGTTACGAAAGGCGTCGGTCTTATGGCCTCGGAAGTCGATCAGAAGCCGTCCTGGAAAGCTCGCCTGCATCAGCGTTTTGAGCAGATGCGAGCCAGGGGTTGCCAAGCCAGTTTTTGTCCATCACAGTGTTCGGGAGAGTCCACAATGATTCGAAAAATGTTCTTTTACGGTGGTCTGACCCTCTTGGGGACAGGCTTGGTCTTCGGTCGCGAAGGTTTCAGCTATCTGCACACCTTCCGCCACCATGTTCGACAAACCGTCAAGCATGAAGTTCCTCTGGAGTTCCAGATCGAACGAGCACGCCAGATGGCTGAGTCGCTGATTCCAGACCTGCATCACTCACTTCACGTGATCGCTGAGCAGCAAGTCGAAATCGAGACAATCAGCGAACGGGTCACGACTCGCGAAGACGAACTCGGCAAGCAAAAAGCAGTCATCCTCTCGTTGAACCGCGATCTGGGCAACAGCGAGAAATCGACCTACAAATACGCCAGCCACACCTACACGGCTGAAGATGTTCAGAAAGACCTCGAACGACGCTTCAAGCGATTCAAAGCCGCTGAAGAAGAACTCAAGCGTGATCGTCAGATCCTCAACGCCCGCGAAGCTGCCCTGGCCGCCAACCGCGAGAAGCTCGAAGGCCTGATGACCGCCAAGGGTGAACTCGATGTTCAAATCGCTCAACTGGATGCACGTCTGAAAGCGGTCGAAGCTGCGGAATCTGTCAGCAAACTGGCGATCGACAACTCTCGTCTGTCTGAAGTGAAGCGCCTGATTTCTGAGCTGAATAAAGATCTCGACGTCAAGCAGAAGATGCTCGATGCAGAAGGTGAATTCATCGATCTGATTCCCAGCGAATCGATCCTTGAGCCAACCCCACAAGACCTCAGCCAGCAGATTGATAAATACTTCGGCGATGAGCAGCCCAAGTCAGACTCAACGGAGTCGGAGTCAAAGAATGAGCAAACCTCTCTGGACGTTGCTCACATCGAGTAATGTCTCTGAAGGCGAGCGGGGGGCGTCAGTCTCCTGTGTCTTCGAATTCAAATGAAGCTCGCAACACGCGACTTGGGGAGGGCTCAGCTCTGTCTGGGCCGCGTTTGCGTTTGAGAAGTGCTGTGTGTTAGACCAATCAGAAAGCCTCGGAGTTGGGAACCACAGAGACACGGAGTTCACAGAGTTTCGAGACAAGAGATTCATGATTTGAAATTTTCTCTGTGTCCTCCGTGTCTCTGTGGTGAAATCTGCTTTGCTTTCTACTCGGTGAGAAACGGGATGGGACGGGCACACCCTCCGCTCGCCTGGGAAAAAGATTGATCCTTTCGAACTCGAAATGCGTTATCTTAAGTGTGTCAGATGTTCTTCGAATGAGACAATTTCATGAGCCCTTTGTCACTCCTCCCGAATCCCGCTGCAGAGACTGCCAGTCAGCGCTGCATGCTGTGGATCGATGGTGGCGGGGCTTTTGATCTTCTCTGGCCGCCTTCGAATGTCACCATCGGTTCGCCGGATGCCTCTGCCTCGGGAGAACGCCTGGAACTGCTGGCCCCCATTTCGCGTCAGCAGATGACTCTGTCTTACGCCGGCGGGCAGTATCGGGTGACCCCACTGAAAGCGACCGAGTTGAATGGACGCGCCCTGGAAGGCCCGACCGTGTTGACCTCGGGGGATACGTTGTCAGTCGAGCCGGGCGTTCAATGGACGTTTCGACAATCGTCGCCACTGTCGGCGACAGGTGTGTTGCAACTCAAGTCCGCTCATCGCTGGACCAGCGGGGCGGATGCAGTTGTCTTTCTGGATCGACTTTGTCTGGTCGGCCCGGATGATGATTGCCCAATGCGGGTCCGTCATTACGAGCAGCGATTGATCCTGTTCCAGCGACGCGGCCAACTGTTTCTCAAAGGGATGGGCGACGCTCTCGATCAGGCTCAACTGTTGAATCCTGGTCAGGCGGTTGATGTGCACGGGTTGAATGTGAGACTCTCGCCAGTGACCGGTTCCAGCGAAAAGAGAGGGGCATCGAAGCGATGAAATTCACCTTCGCGCCTGAGTCAACGCCTCTGAAGGGCTATACGATCAAGCGGGCGATCCATCGTGGTGGCTTCGGCGAAGTCTATTATGCCCTCAGCGATACGGGCAAAGAAGTCGCCCTCAAGTTGCTGCAGGAAAACAGCGACGTCGAACTACGCGGCGTCTCACAATGCTTGAACCTCAAGCATCCCAATCTCGTGACGATCTTCAACGTCCTCAAGGACGACGATGGCGATCACTGGATCGTCATGGAATTCGTCTCCGGCAAAACACTGTCTGCGGCCCTGGAAGATCACCCTCGCGGGATGCCGATGGAAGATATCCGTCGCTGGGTGACCGGGATCGCCGCAGGGGTCGATTACCTGCACAGCCACGGCATCGTCCACCGCGACCTCAAGCCGGGGAATATTTTCAGCGATCATGGCAGCGTCAAAGTTGGTGATGTGGGGCTCTCGAAGTTCATCGCTCCTTCCAAGCGAAGTGCACACACGCAGTCGGTCGGAACGGTCTATTACATGGCTCCCGAGGTGGCCCAGGGACGCTACGGCAAGCAGGTCGACGTCTACGCGCTCGGGGTCATGATCTATGAAATGCTCACCGGCAAAGTCCCGTTCGACGGCGAATCGACCGGCGAGATCCTGATGAAGCATCTCTCCAGCAAGCCCGATCTTAGCCTGCTGCCAGAGCGGTTCCGTCCAGTCGTCGCCGCGGCTTTGGAGAAGGACCCTCAACTCAGAACCTCCTCGGTCAAAGAGCTTGAACGCCAGTTTCATGCCGCTGTTCGTGGCGATGCACCGACGTCGCCGCCCGTCGAAGACACCGCCGAGGTGGATTCGCCCAAGGCGCATTGGAAGCAATGGAAGAAGTCTCACTGGAAGCAGCAGAAAGCCTGCTGGAAGGGCAAACAAAAGTCCCGCGATGGTAAGTTCTATCGAGATGACTTCATCTGGGGCTGGATGTTTAAGAATCCCGCGCCCCACTCTCCGCCCGCGACTTCTGAGTCGCCTGCGGCTGCCGCCCAAGCAGTTCCTATGTCCGCAGCGCCGAGTGAGCCAAAATCCGCTGTCCGGGAAGTCCTGGAAGCGATCGCCAACTACTGGTGGGTCCTGTTGATCTTCCTGTTTACCGTGCGACCCAATGGCAATCAGCTGGCACTCATCATCACGTTGAGTGTTCTTGGGGCTCTATTGTACCTGTCGCTCCAGGTGATTGACCTGATCCGCGATGCGATTCATGGCACCGATTCAAGACGTGGAAGATCCGGCTCCTCCTCCTATGTCCCGCCCGAGGTTCGCCCACAGCCGAGGAACGTTCAGCCGGTTTCTGTCGCGAGAAAAGATCCCGATCAGATTCGTCCTCGTCCAGCGGTCAAGAATTCCGTGCTCCCGCCGTTAACATTCACTCAGCGACTGTCTCGGTTCTGCCTGTCGACCGCGACCGACATCGCCTGCGTCCTGTTAATTGGCGGAGTTCTCTGGGGGCTAATGCCTTTTGCCTACGTCAGTTCTGCCAAGCTGCCACAGGAAGTGCCGTTGAATTTCGTCGCGTTTCTTGCAACGTCGACGATAGCAGTCTCCTTCCTGATTCGCAGCGTGCTGGCCGTCGGCACAGCCGCTCATCTGCATCGTTGGCAGATGTTCTGGTTGATGGGACTTGTGGGCCTGTTTGCTGCAGGGCCCTCCGTTTATATGCTCGATAAGTGGCTGCTCGTCGATACCTCGATGCTCGAAAAAGGCCAAGGCCTCTTTCACTCGGTCGGCCCTTATGACCTGAGTGGCGGGCAGGTTTCGCTCGCAGGGTACAGTTCGTTCTTCGGTTTCCTGCTGGCTCTGCGCAGCTGGTGGAAGATGACAGACGATGCGCGTCCTTACCGCTTCTCGATCGCCGCCGTCTTCAACACAATTTTCGTCAGTGTCCTGGGATTGTTTTTATTGAACAATCTTCCCTGGATGTGGTGTATCCTCTGGGCAGCGATGATCGCTACGACGTTGCAGGTTTCATCCTCGACACGTCGCTACCCCGAACAACAGGAATACCGATACTGGAGACACGCGTGATGGGCGTCTTGGAACTCGCAATACTTTTTCTTTTCCCGCTGATCGTTTTCGTCGTCATGCCCAGTCGCGTGCCATCAGCTCCGGGCTCCCTGTTCACGTTCGTTTTACTGTTGTTCGTGGCTGCGTTTGGTTTATTTGGATATCGATCTGTCATGAGTGGTGATGATGCCACTGCGCAAGCTTCCGAAGCCTGGCAGGCGGACGATATTCTCGAGGAGGTGTTACGATGGCTGTAATTGGAGTCTCGATGATCGCGTTGATCATGGTCACGGTTCTCATCGTCGTCGGTTTTCTGGTTGTCCTCTCCTTCGTCGGCGATTTGTTTGTCGCGGCAGGAGTCGTCAGCTTAGCGCTCCTTGTCTTGGGAGCGGGGCTGTTTGTCGTTGCCTCACCGACGATCACGGTGACTGAACGAGTCGTCGTGCATGATCACGACGGGCAGGGTGGTCAAACTATCCAACTGGGCGAATCGACTCAAGAAGTCAAAACGGCTGAAACGACGGCTGTGACGAGAGAATTGGAACCGAATTCAGCCGCGACCGCTCAACTTGCTCCCGTAGCTCCAGTTGCACCTGTCGACCCCAATGTCCTCTCCACCACCAGCGGTCTTTATGCCACAACCGATCAGGCCCTCAACGATGCACTCGCAAAGCTCGCCGCGAAGCTCGATGAACAGATGGCCGTTCCGAAGTTTGTCCCTGGTGTCGAGGCGCAGATGGTCCAGATTCTCAAGAGTGAGCAGCCAAACTATCAGGTTCACGACGCTGCTCAGGACCGCGATCTGGGAGATGGTCTGGTCGCCAAGATGCACAAAGTGACCGTGAATTTCCCTCTCGATCTGGTCGAGAAAGTCCGTTCGCAGATGGAGCAATGGGTTGCTCTTGTCCGTGCCCGTCAGGCCTTGATTGCTCTAGGTTCTGCAGCGGGAGCATTCTTCCTCATCGGTGCGTTTCTCTCCTGGATCTCTCGTCCAGCGAAGCCAGTCAGGGCGGTCGGGCCGTCATGAGTACGGAAAGCGATCAACTGCTGGTCGAACGCATTCGTCACAAGGATGAGCGCGCCTGGGAATCGCTGGTGTCCACTTACGAAGGACGCCTGAGAGGCTATCTGCGGAAACGCCTGTCTGACTCGTCTGTCTGCGAAGACCTTGTCCAGGAAACATTCCTCGGCTTCCTGACGAGCCTGCCGAACTTCGATTCCCGAACGCCCGTTGAAAGCTTCCTCTTCACAATCGCTTCGCACAAGCTGACTGACCATCTGCGACGATCGGGACGACGCCCCGCGTTTCAGGCCAGCCAGAATGCCAAAGAAAGCGACGGAGCCGATGGCGTCTTCGGCGCGCTCACCGGATCGGCACGTCACGCCAGCAGCCTCGCCAGAAGCCGCGAACAGAGGAATGCCGAGGAACTCCGGCTCAAGGCGGCTCTCGAAGACCTGATCGGCAAATGGGTCTTGCAGCGAGAATTCAGCCGCCTGATGTGTATCGAGTTGCTGTTCGTCAGAGGCTGGAAGAATCAGCGCGTCGCAACAGAGCTCGGCATGACTGAGCAGGACGTCGCCAATCATAAGAGCTACGTGCTCAGGCAACTGCAAAAGGCAACGGCAGAGAGCTGAACCTGCTCCCCGGGAGTTTCTAGACATCGTCACCGGGAGGGCGAGGCTCCGTCCGAGCCGCTGTCCCGCATTGCAACGTACCAGCAATAAATCGACATCGAAAGGTGCGCAAGGGGTCGGAAAAACTGGCGAAACCTTTGAAATCAAACTCTCAGCTCATGTTTCGCAATGCAAAGAAGCGGCTCGGACGGAGCCTCGCCCTCCCGACTTTGCGCCCCCCAAAAAAATCCTCTGCGACCTCTGCTCAACTCTGTTCCCTCTGTGTTCCAGTCTTCTCTCCGCTTCTGCCAGCGCATAAAAAAAGGCAGACGTGGTGCCTGCCTTTTTTGTGTGAAATCGCGAGTCGGACTGGATCAGTCGCCGCGGAGTTTGATACCACGATCGCGGAGGCGGTCGCGAATTTCGTTGAGTGAGGTGACCCCGAAGTTGCGGACCGAGAGAAGCTCATCAGCAGAGCGGCTGACGAGTTCGCCAATGGTTGCAACTCCCAGACGGGTGAGACACTTGCGGGCACGGACTGAGAGGTCCAGATCGCTGACGAGCATGTCGTGCATGGCTCGTTCTTCGGGAGTGAGCTCTTCCGGACGGAAGCTCGGTGTCGTTCGCTGCTGATGCAGGTTCTGACCCAGCTTGAGGCCGTGGAGTTCCAGCATCCCACGGATTTCTTTGAGCGACGTTTCGCCAAAGTTCTTGCCGGCGAGAAGTTGCTCTTCGGTCGTGCGGGTGAGGTCGCCCAGACTGTGAATGTTGGCACGTTCCAGGCAATTGCGGCTGCGTGCTGACAGTTCGAAGTCGGTAATCGGCATACCCATGATCTGCTCGACGTACTTGTTACGACGGGCTGATTCTTCGTCGACGTACATCTCGTGAGACGACTCGATATCCTTCAGGCACAGGCGGGCACGCTCATGATTTGGATAGGTTTCGAGAATTCTCTGGAAGCAGAAGGCGGCTGGTCCATACTGCTCGCGGTCTTCGTACAGAAGGCCGAGGTTCAGCAGGGCACCGAGGTAGATCGGCGGCTTGGCCAGCATCTGCTCGTAGAGGCGGATGGCTTCATCGTCGTTGCCGAGCTGGTTGTGCAGGTTGGCCAGACGGAACAGGGCGCGAGAGTGGTTCGGGTCCATGTCGACGGCACGCTCGAAGTACTCGAGGGCTCCGTAGGTATCGCCCTTGTCGGACAGGATGCAGCCCATCTGATAAGAATACTCAGCGCGAGTCGCCCCTTCGCGGGCAACGCTGCGGATCAGCTGCTCAGCGGCGGCGATATCGCCAGTCTGACGGATACAGCCAGCTTGCATCAGTTTGCACAGGACCGGATCGAAACCGTGCTTCTCAGCAGCTTCCAGAGACGCCTTGGCGGCACTGAAGTCTTCGCGAGCCAGATGAATCTGGGCGATGTAGAAGTGGGCAATGCCATCGTTCTTCAGCTGGCCCAGAAAATTCAAGGCGTCGTCGTACTGGATGAGCAGGTAAGAAAGAACGCCAGCGACGAGCAGGTCGCGCTTATCGGAACTGCCAGAGGCGATACGCTTCTTGATTTCGTCATGCTGTTGTCGAACATCGCCATAGCGACCTTTGCCGATCGCTTTGCTGAGGCGCGAGATCTCGTTGGGACCAAACTCGCCAGTGCCGAGAATCAGGCTTTTGACGTCAATTTGTTCCATCATAATCATCTGTAAGCCCCTGTGAGGAAACATCTGAGCGGGGTAAGCGGAGGCCGTCGAAAGTTATTGATTGACAAGCAGATACGACGGCAGAACTCCCCGGACCGACAATGCTGGCCGGGGAGGATTAACAGTACGGATGATCGCCTCAAAAGGCAACCGGAGCGGCTTATTCGTCAGCGACGTATGGCAGCAGGGCCATATAACGGGCTCGCAGAATGGCTTCGCGGACAGCTCGTTGATACAGAGCCGAGGTACCGGTGCGTCGGCGTGGCAGGACGCGACCTTCGCGGTCGATCAGTGTGCGGAGGGTTTTGACGTCTTTATAGTCAACATAAACCGGACGAGGCACAACGCCGCCAACGACGAAACGACACTTCAGTTTCTTCTTGAGGCGAGCTTTCTTCTTACGAAGCTTCTTGAGGTCTGCTTTGGTAAAGGTTGCCATAAAGGGCTATTCGCTCCTGAGCTGCTGTCAAATACGATCACGGACGGCATTCGAGACCGAGGGCCGCCGATTTGTGCAAACCGCTATTGTTAAACTTTGGAGGGGAATTCTCAAGTCAGCAGGAAAGTTTTTTCGACGGAAATAGCGTCTTCATCGAAAATTCACATAAGGCGTGGCTTGCGCGATGGCCCGCTACGTGTCAGAATCCAGAAGTTTTACCGAGCCCTGTCTCGCGTTCTTGCGCGATTCTGACAAACTGAATAATCTCGATGACTCAGTTTTAACATCCTCACAGGATTTTCTCACGGATGAGTGCACAGATTCGCAACACGATCCTTAATGGCGATTGCATTTCGCTGATGAAGTCACTGCCGGATGGCTGCGTGGATCTGGCATTTGCGGACCCGCCTTTCAATATCGGCTACGACTACGACGTCTACGATGACAGACGCTCATTCGAAGATTACATGGCATTCAGCAGAGACTGGATGGGGCAGGTCCATCGCATTCTCAAGCCGAGTGGAAGCTTCTGGCTGGCGATCGGGGATGATTTTGCAGCCGAGTTGAAGGTGCTCGCAAATCGTGAAATCGGCTTTCACATGCGCAGCTGGGTCATCTGGTATTACACGTTCGGCGTGAACTGTAAAGCGAAGTTCAGCCGGTCGCATACGCATCTGTTTTACTTCGTGAAGGACCGCAGCCAGTTCACCTTCCGCGGCGATGAGCTGGAAAACCGGATCCCTTCGGCTCGTCAACTCGTCTACAACGACAAACGCGCGAACCCCACGGGCCGACTGCCAGACGATACCTGGATCATTCCTCCCGTCGGAAATAGTGAGGCTCCCGGACGGCCTGATGTTCCGGAGACATGGACATTGCGGCCGCAGGATGTCGAGCAATGCTTCTCGACGACCGAGGATACCTGGTATTTCCCGCGGGTCGCAGGGACGTTCAAGGAGCGGGCAGGATTCCACGGCTGCCAGATGCCCGAGCAGCTTCTGGGGCGGATCATTCGGCTGTGTTCGGATGAAGGAGAGTTGGTGTTTGACCCGTTTGCAGGGTCAGCCTCCACGCTGGTCGTCGCGAAGAAGCTGGGGAGAGACTATCTGGGGACAGAGCTGTCCGCTGACTATCATGGCAAGGGAATCGAGCGTTTGGCAGCTACGAAAGTCGGGCAGATTCTGGATGGGGCCGCAGAGCCAAACATGAGCGCGCCAAAAACCCCGACGGGCAGGTCGCAGAAGAAATCTGCTGCGAAATCGAAACGCTAAACAGTCGGCCTGCGAATATTTTCACAATCGACGAGGCTTGAAGCGATGGAAGCGACATGGCAATGTTCAGTGAAAATGCTCAGGTTTTAGGCTCTCTCGTGTCCCCAAAGGAAATTGCGCTACGCGTGCTGCTGCTGTGTGCACCGGGAGAGGCGTAGTCGTAAAGATTCTGTTTGTAAATGGTTGTGGTGATTCTTGTGATTACTGAGATTTCGTGGGTCGCTGATTCGTATTTCAACAAATGGAAACCAGTTGAATAACCCGCTTGAGTAGCGAAAAGTGCGGGAAATTACTTATTGACAAATGCCAACGTGTCGATACTCTTATTGATTATCGTCCGATGCGATCTTTGTGTCATTCGACGTAATTTACGCTTGATTCGATCCATTTCTTTCTCATTTCCTTTCTTGGGGGTTTTATGTTCTCACTTTCTCGCCATCGTGCTGGTATGCGCGCGTCAAAAGGCTTTACTCTGATCGAGTTGCTGGTTGTGATCGCCATTATCGCGACACTTGTTGCTATTCTCCTCCCAGCCGTTCAGCAAGCTCGTGAAGCAGCCCGACGTTCGACATGCAAGAACAATCTTAAGCAACTTGGGATTGCGCTCCACAACTATCACGATACATACAATACGCTGCCCCCCGGCTGTTTTCTGACCAACGAGTTCCAGGATGCCGGCAATACGATTCGCATGGGTGGACGACGCAAAGGTGCCCACGTCTCAATCCTGCCCTACATCGAGCAAGGTGCGATCTACGACATGTTTGCTGCAGATAACTTTGTCCGCACTCCATGGGATACGGCATTTACTCCGAATCAGGCCAAGATCGGCGTCCTGCAATGTCCATCAGATCCCAGCTCAACGGAAAATGCGAATAACGGGCACACCAACTATGTTTTCAGTCGCGGCGATTCTCTCCAGGATAACAATCGCTGGGCAGGGAACGGCGGTCGCGGTATGAGAGGCATGTTCCCGCAACTCGGCGACAGTGCAACCGATGGGAACTACGGCCGGGCGATGAAATTTGCCGACGTTCTGGACGGCTTGAGCAACTCGATTGCGGTCTCTGAACGTATTAAAGCCAAAGCGGGCAGCATTCTGGTCGCCGATGGCGTGACGGTACGCATTGCAGATACGTTCCGCACTAATCCTTCGTTGTGTTTGGCCCAGGTGAATGCAAATGGCGAGTATATTGGTACCGACATCCTGCGAGCGAGCGGTACCCGCTACTCGGACGGAACGGTTGCTTTCACTGGATTTACGACAATCGTTGGTCCAAACAAAGCGAGCTGTCACAACGGCGGTGGCGATGAAGCCGACGGTATCTTTGATCCATCCAGCCAGCACAAAGGTGGCGTTCAAGTGCTGATGGGTGACGGTGCGGTTCGATTCATCAGTAATAATATCGATACTGGCAATCTGACGTCCGCTGCACCAACTGCTGGTCAATCTCCTTATGGAGTCTGGGGTTCACTCGGCTCAATCATGGGACGTGAAGTCGTCGGCGAGTTCTAATCGTTGTTGGACGTTCATGATCGCAGACTCAATTTACCCGAGAGCGGAATCAGATTGATTCCGCTCTCTTCACATACACGGCAGGAATTTCCATGAAGAACACTCCCTTGAACAATCTTTCGACCGTTGCGTTACTTGCATTGCTTCTGGCTGGTTGCGGTGGCGGCTCAGCTGATAGCCTCTCCCTGGAAAAAGTGACCGGAGTAGTCACGCTGAGTGGTGCGCCCCTCAATGGGGCGACCGTGACATTCGCTCCTAAAACCAAAGGGCTTCGCACCGCTGTCGGCATGACTGACCAGAACGGTGCCTATGCATTGACGACCATCACGCCCGCAGACGGGGCGATGGCTGGTGATTATGCTGTCATCGTTGTAAAAGTCGAAGCCGGAAAAACCAGTGAAACCCTCGATTCCAATGATCCGAACTATGGAAAGGGAGGAACATATCCTGGTGCTTCTGGAACCGCGAAATACATTACTCCCGAGAAGTTTTCATCGCCTGCGACAAGCGGCCTGACGGCATCTGTCAAAGAGGGCAAGAACGAATTCAACTTCGATCTCAAGCCGTAAAACGCAATTGTCATATCCTCATCAAACAGCCAGCAGGGTGAAAATCCTGCTGGCTGTTTTTGTTTCACCGGATCAAAGATGGACTTGTCGACTTGAGGAATGTGATGGTTTAAAATCGGCGTAGACGTTCGCTCGATACTTCAACCGGAGAAACCATCCATGACGATCGTGAAAGCATACGCGGCGGAGAAAGCAGGCGGCGAGCTGAAGCCGTTTGAGTTTGAATTGGGGCCTGTGGGGCATGATGAAGTCGTCATTGACGTCGTCTCCTGTGGAGTCTGTCACAGCGATCTGAGTATGCTCGGCAATGACTGGGGTATCACGGCCTATCCATTCGTGCCCGGTCATGAAGTTGTCGGGAAAATCTCTGAAGTCGGCGAACATGTGAAGCATCTGAAGATTGGACAGACGGTCGGCCTTGGCTGGAGCTCTCGCTCGTGCATGGAGTGCCACGAGTGTCTGTCTGGAAATCAGAATCTCTGCGTGAAATGCGAAGGGACCATCGTCGGCCGCCACGGCGGGTTCGCGAACAAGGTCAAGGCCCAGGCGATCTGGGTCATCCCACTGCCGGAGGCTATTGATCCGATGACAGCAGGACCGCTCATGTGTGGCGGGATCACCGTCTTCACGCCTCTGGTCTCCAACAATATCAGTCCGATCGCGCGTGTCGGAATCATCGGTATTGGCGGGCTGGGACACATGGCGATCCAGTTCGCGGCCAAGTGGGGCTGCGAAGTCGCGGCGTTTTCAACGAGCCCTGGCAAGGAAGCAGAAGTGAAGTCGATGGGAGCACATCGCTTCATCAATTCCAAAGATCCGGCGTCGATGCAATCCTACGCTGGCTATTTCGACATGATCCTGGTGACGGTGAATGTGAATCTCGACCTCGATCTGTATGCCTCGTTACTCCGGCCGATGGGGCGGCTGCATTTCGTCGGGGCGGCTCCGGAAATTAAGGCAACGCTGTTCCCGCTGATCTTGGGCCAGAAGTCGCTGGGAGCGTCGCCAACCGGTCCACCGACGCGTATGGCTTCGATGATCGAGTTCGCTGCCCGCCACGGCGTGGGGCCGATTACGGAGAAGTACAAGATGTCGCAGGTCAATGAGGCGATGGAGAAGTTGGAAAAAGGCCAACCGAGGTATCGACTCGTGCTGGAAGCGGATTGGAAGTAGCCTCTGAAAGGCGAGCGGGGGGTGTGAACCTGCACACGTTCGGCATGAGAAGACTGCCCGCCAAACGCTTCAATATTTCCGTTCGGAACGTTTTGATCTCCGTCCTGAAGGGACGATTTCTGTCAGCCCAGGACAACGTCCTGGGTTTTGAGATCAGAGGGATCGTCCGCCCTGTAGGGGCGGCTCATCGTTGATGGCACAATTGACCCGCCCCTACAGGGCGGAAGACCTCTGGTGTCGACGTTTCCCAGGATTTCATCCTGGGCTGACAGAAATCGTCCCTTCAGGACGGAGACAAACAGATCTCCCGACAGCCTGTTTTGTGCCGAACAGGATTGGGTGTGAACCGCCTGTCTTTTATTCGCTGTTACGTCGCAATAATGAGTACTCGATGAGTAACGCCTTAAGTCTATTTGAACGATTTGTGATCGCTGTCTTGGTTGCTAGTTGTTAAGACAGGGGGTTGACACCCCCCCCGCTCGCCTGGGAGAGAGACACGGCGAGCAGCACCGCGGCGACGGGGCTGAGTTGCAGCAGGAGGCGGTGGAGAGTGATGTCGTTTTGCAGCCAGCGGTGGGCGTCGGTGAAAGTGAAGATCGCGATGATCAGAAACAGGTAGATTGCAGTCACGGACCACAGGCTGCGGCCCGAAGAATCTTTGTAGAGACGCCAGATCACCGGCGAACTCACGCCGAGCGTGGCCAACCAGAAAAGCCCCGACGTTGGGTCCAGGAACATGTCGGCGGCCATCCACGCGATCGCGTTTACGTGTAGCCCGACCTCCTCTTTATTGGGCGAGAGTCCGAGCTGGTGGTATTGTCGGAAGGCAAGCCAGGGAAGCAGTGTCAAAAAGCCGGCCAGGTAGCGAAGTAACGAGGGGAAGTAGACCGTCTGGATTCTCTTCAGCGTTGCATTCTGCGTGAGAACATGCTGGTCGGACAAAACAGCAATGATTCCTGCGATGATCGAAAGATTGACCAGAACCAGTCCATCATTCTTACACCACGCAGCCCCGGCGACGAGCAAGCCGGTCAGGAAGAAGCGTCGCTCGAGCATGGCTGCGACCGCTCCGATGAGAAACGCTGAGAGGGCCAGATCCGCGTTCCCGCCCGCGATGTGCCAGGGAAGCAGCGGTTGTGTCTGCCAGGCGAAGACAGCGAGCGCTGCCAGAGGACGGCTGTTAGTCACGCGGTAGGCTGTCGACCAGAGAATCGTCGCGATGATGGAGAAGAAGAGAAAGCCGTCGATGCGGGCGAGCGTGTCGTTGAGCTGGCCGTTGTATTCCGCCAGGATCGCGCGGAGGATGGGCAGGCAGAGGGGGTAATGTCGGTTCCAGTCAGTTGGGCCGAGGAAGACGTCACTGGTGGGATCCCATGACCAGTTCACGCCGGCATAGAGTTCCCGCCCCCGTGTGACCCAGTGGAACAACGGGTCTTCAAAGTAGACGGGGATGTTGTTGAGCTGCCAGATCGCGAAGAGAGCCTTCTCGATAAGAAAGGCCAGGACCAGCCACTCGTACCATTTCGGGCGGTACCAGGTTGTCTGTCGCCAGGCGGGGATGAGTTTCGCGAACATAATACAAGGGATCGCGATCCCCATCGCGATGAAGCCGCCGCAGAAAGTGCTGAGGCGATCGCCGTTCAACAAGCCAATCCCGGAGGCAAGGGTGAGCACGTAGATCGCAACCAGCCAGCAGCTCGCGATCCCTGCCGGGCGAGACAACCAGTCAGCTCCGAAGTCTTTCTCGCGGAGGTTGATCGCCATCGTCACGAGCGCCCCCTGGACTGGCAGAATCCAGGCGAGAAAGAGGACGACCAGCCAGACTCCTGTCATGGTCTCGCCTCTTCGTTCTGAGCAGACGGACGCTGATCGAGGAGGATGAGTCCGGCTTTTTGATAGAGGACTGGAGAGGTAGGTTGGGGCGTCTTTTGTATTGTCGTGATGCGGAAGTCCGCGTCAGCAGGATCTGCCTTCCAGGGGAACTCTGCGAGGTGATAGCGAAGCTGGAAGCGAGGCATCTGGTTCATGCCGTCGTGGCCCCAACTTGATTCGCCGTTCTTCTCGGCTTCCTTTGCAGACAGAATCTTCTGCGATTCCAAAGCAAATTCGCGATAAGCCCCCGTCATCGGCAGATGAGACTTCATGGCAGTGAACTGGTTGGCGAGGCCGACATGATCCATCCAGAACCTGATCTCCCAAGTCAGAAAACCAATCACCAGCGAGACGCACAGCGACTGTGACCAACTCCGACGAGCGAGAAATCGCATCGCAAGAAGGGTCACGGCGACGACGAAAAAGGACCAAACGAGCAGGGGAACACCAAAGACATGCGGCAGGTCGTTGGCGTGATTGATGCGGTTCAGATTGAGTGGTTGTGGCGAGAAGCTGACAGCCAGTTCATCGGAGAATGCTGGTGAAACGAATTCAACGTCAATGGTCTGGCCAAGTTCGGGAATCACCGCCTGATAGCCTGCCAGCTTGCCCGTCCAGCCCGGTTTGGAACGCAGATCATACAGGCCTACGCCGGGATGAATCTGGACCTGTGACTGGCGGACTTCAGGACGGCCTTCCGTCAGCCAGATGACGTTCACGATCGGGTAGTCGAGGACCGCGTCGGGAAGTTCCTCGGGCAGCGTCAGCTTGATGAGGACATCGTCCAGGCGAATCTTCTGACGTCGCGCATCGATCAGACGTGGCTGCTGGGCGAAAAGCAGAACAGGGGAAAACATCAGGAGCACAAATGCGACAAGACGAGACAAGGCTCGGGTGGGGAGCATTGTCTCGTCTTGTTTTCTGTGCACCGTAATCCCTTTGCTCGCGTCAATTTGAACGACCCTCGAATTTATCAGGTTCGAGCGTTGTCGCGATGTAACAAAGGGGGGCGAGGGGCGATCTTCATCGCAATTACATAATTCCGCTGCCGATTATCCCAGCGAGGAAAAGCCCGGAGCCTGGCCTTCATGAGGGTTGGCCTCGGGTTGGACGTGTGGCTCGACGAACGTCCCGGGCTTGAGCTGGGGACCGGTTTTATACTGTTTGAGAATGCTCTCGAGGTGAGTCGCGTCCATCACTTCCAGTTCCATCAGGTCTTTCGTGATGTGTTCCAGGGCAGGGCGGTGCGTCTTCAGAATATCGACGACCACATCATGCATGTGATCGATGATCCGCTTGATTTCCAGATCAATCTCACGGATCGTTGCTTCGCTGTATAACGCATCCGAAGCTGCCGAGTAATTGGCGAGGAATGGCGATCGGTTCGACTGATGATAATTGACCCGTCCCAGTTTCGGACTCATGCCGAATTCAGTCACCATGCGACGCGCGATGTCGGTGGCTCGTTCGAGATCGTTCTGGGCACCCGTGGACGTTTCGTTGTAGATCATCTGCTCAGTCGCGATTCCGCCCAGACAGACGCAGATCTTGTTTTCGAGTTCTGACTGCGTCACCAGGAATCGCTCATCCTGAGGACGTTGCATCATATAGCCGAGCGCCCCCATGCCCCGCGGGATGATCGAGATCTTGTGAACAGGATCCGTATTGGGCAGCACACAGGCGACGAGAGCGTGGCCCGATTCGTGATACGCGACTCGTTGTTTTTCATCAGGCATGATGAGGCGTGTTGATTTTTGCAGACCGGCGACGAGACGTTCGATCGCCTCTTCGAAGTCGTGCATGTGGACCGACTTCTTGTCTTTGCGAGCCGCCAGAAGAGCCGCTTCGTTGACGAGGTTCGAGAGATCCGCTCCCGAGAAACCAGGGGTCAGTTTGGCGAGGTGAGACAGGTCGACGTTGACATCCATCTTCACTTTCGAGGTGTGGACGCGGAGGATCGCTTCCCGGCCTTTATAGTCAGGTTTGTCGACGAGAACGTGTCGATCGAAACGGCCTGGTCGCATGAGGGCAGGGTCGAGAGTTTCCGGACGGTTCGTCGCCCCCATGACGATGACTGATTGATCCGATGCGAAGCCGTCCATCTCGACGAGCAACGCGTTGAGGGTCTGTTCGCGTTCATCATGACCGCCGGGCATGCCGGTGCCGCGAGTCTTGCCGAGGGCATCGAGTTCGTCGATGAAGATGATCGCAGGCGACTGAGCAACTGCCTGCTGGAACATATCGCGCACCCGCGCTGCCCCGACCCCGACAAACATTTCGACGAAGTCCGACCCCGACAGGCTGAAGAACGGAACTTCCGCTTCACCCGCGACCGCTTTGGCCAGCAGCGTCTTGCCGGTACCGGGAGGGCCAATGAGCAGCACGCCCTTGGGGATGCGACCGCCGAGGGATTGGTACTTGGCGGGCGTTTTCAGGAATTCGACGATCTCGCGGAGTTCTTCGACCGCTTCTTCGATCCCGGCGACTTGCTCGAACGTGACCCGGGTTTCTTCGCCTTCATACAGCTTGCCGCGACTGCGTCCGAACGACAGGGCACCGCCGGCGCTACTCATCCGTCGCATGAGCATGATGAAGAAGACGACGAAGATGACCAGGAAAATCAGGTACATGACGGTCTGAGCGTCGGTCTGAATGCCAGTGCCACTGTAGGCAATCCCGTGAGCATCGAGGGCTTTGGCGAGGTCTTCCTGCTGTTTTTCCGTCAGGCTGCTGGCGGCGATCGTGTAATACTTCAGGGCATTTTCAGACGCAGGGGCGGGTGTCACCGTGCCATCGTCGTTGGTTTTGGGACGGGGCAGGTTCTGGAAGCGGTAATAATCGTTTCCGAACGTGAATTCGTGGACGTTATCCTTGGTGTAGGTTTTGCCGTCGTTGAGGCCGTTCAGGAACTCACTGTATTTGAGTTCCTTGCCGCGACGTGTTTCCGTCACGCTATAGAAGAGGAACGCCAGAAAAATCCCCGTGATGAGCAGATACCAGAACGTGGCGCTGCTTTGGCTTTTCTTGCGTTTGCGATTTTTGGATGGTCCGCTGCCGGTTTCATCAGATTTCACAGGCGGCAGGGGCTTGGACGGGTCGGTCATGAGGATCCGATCTGGTGGGAAGCAGGAGTTCAGTCAGATAGGCTGGCAGGGTCGATTTGCCAGCAAAATCAGCCGGTTTTGCAGTCAACGGCTGCTGATGAATGGTTGGAAAGTCATCTTGGGTGGTCGAGTTAAAAGTTTATACATCAGGGGGATGCGGTTCAATACATGCACCAGCGAGAAACGTCTGATGGCCCTGCACGTCAGAAAACGAGCGAACCGACCGGTCCGGAACGCTGTCATTTTTGTTACGAATGCCGATTACACGGGTTCGCAGGAGTTCGTGCAGAAAAGGTCGACCAGCCTCACCTGCTGTGTAACTTGACCATGCCGGAATCGCAGGTTATGTTACCGTATCGCCTGCGTCCCGAGATGGTCGTCGGCGGTGTTGGAGAGGTGGCAGAGTGGCCGATCGCTCCGGTCTTGAAAACCGGCGACCCGAAAGGGTCCGGGGGTTCGAATCCCTCCCTCTCCGTTTTTTGGATGATCAACGGCTCGTCGCATCAATCTGCGGCGAGTCGTTTTTCTTTTGAAAAACTGGATTTATGACTTATTTGGAAGTCAATCTAGCAAGTTCGAACAACTAGCGATTCCGGCTCAATTGTAAAGACAATTCGCCACAGGTACTTTCCTGTAATCTATTGTCGGGTTCAAATCCCGTGGCTTGCTTCGTCGTACTCCCCTGGTGATTCCGGAATTGCATTGGGCAATGTCCAAAATGTGTGGGGGTGTCGGATCGATGCGAAATGTGGCAGAAGCAGGGTGAAGATTTGACAGCGGCTGCCTGGTATCGTCGCGTTGATGTCATAGCTGAAAATCCTGTCTTCATTTTGATCTTTGGATCAACTCTTTCAGGAAGAAAATGATTCATCTTCCATCATTACTAGTCTTTGTCATTTGATCGATTGTCTCGTGTGGCATATCCGAGACTTCCGGGTCACGTAGTAACAATGTCGCATTCGTAAGCAAAAAATGTAGTTCTTCTGATCCATCAGACCGCCATGCTCGTTTGCACGATAACCTTCTAATAATGTCATGGCAGGTTCATGAAGATCGTCAAATACTGGCCGCTGTCTCTGCTTCTGATCGTTGTCGCCATTTTGGGCGCGCAACTTTCATGGAGACTCACGGTCTCGGAAACCGGCTGGTCGACGTACCGCGAGCAGTGGACCAGTGCCGTGGTCAGTCTCATCGGAATCTCACAACAACGCCTCAGTGATCGTGATCCCGTCGATCAGGCGAGTTTCTGGTTACGTGAGGTGGAGAGATGCCAACGCGACAACGAAGATCCAGAGTTGGCGATCGGCGCTGCATGGATGCTGGATTCCCCGCAACTTGGCTTTACTCGTCATCACTTCCGCGTGAGAAATGACATCAGCGTTTCTGTCCTGCCTCTGAAGTGGCGACTGGAACGGGACGACGAAACGATCAATGTATTGTCTGCTGAGTTCGAGTCCCTCTGCCGGGACGCTTGTCTGGCGAAGGTCGACAAAGCCATCCACCTCGATCCTTCCAACCCAGAACTGCGTCGAGCGCAGGCATTCATGCTGTTTCGCGCGGAAGTCACAGGACTTGAGCTCGAACCACGGAAAGAAAGCTGGCTCTCTGCCCTCGATGAGTGTGCGCAGGCCGATCCGGACAATGCACTTTACGACTATCTGGCTGCCCTCTATTTGTGGAAATCATCGACAGACTACTCTTACGCGGACGACGGCTACACTTTGAAGGTTCATGACGCCGACCGGTACGAAGAAGCAAACAGACGTCTTGCCGCCGGGCTGAAAAAATCTGACCTGAAGTTTCGAATGACCTCTTACGCAGCGACACTGCGATTTCTCGATGACACAAAACTCTCATCACTCGATTCCTTGAAAGCGGCTAATAGCAGATTGATCGAGAGTCGGACGACCAATCTCCTGCTCTCCATCATGAGATGGAAGGGAGTCGAGCGAGACGAAGCGAAACGATCCGGTCGGCTCGATGCGGAACTCATGGCAGTACGCCAGATCCTCGCGATCTCGAATCAGATCAGAGAACCCGAGAACACTCTCGGCCCTCTTCATTACAGAATGATCCTACAAAGATGGAGCCTGGCCAATCTGGAAAACATTCATGAACATCATCCAGATGCCATGAGTTCCGAAGAAGCACTTACTGTTTCAAAGCAACTGGCGAATGTTCAGTTGGAACTTGAGATCCTCGGTGAAGTGTTCAGCAAAGCTGCAAAAAACAAACCAGCCAGTCCAGAGATTTCACCAGGCTCAAACGCAGTTGTCATCAAAGCTCTTTTACCAGCCCTTGCAATCACAACAACTCCGCAACTGGTCATCAGCTCTTTCTTAATGGCATTGATCCTTTCTTTGATCTCTAAGTTTTTGAGCAAAGGCGACAGAAACGATTTGGTCTCTCTGACGTGGTACATTCACATTATTGCCTGGAGCGTAGCCCTGGGCGGCAGCGTCGTACTGCTGGGAATGTTCCCTGCGGAAGTCGTCTCTCCCCGTCAGCAGACATGGCTGGTTTGCAGTCTGATGTGGATCGGCTTCGCTTCATTACTTCTAGGATGCCTTATCCTGATTCAGAAGCGTTTCCAGCTTCCCGCAAGAACTGTCGCAGGTCTGGCAGTTGCCGCCTCCATCCCAATCATCGCTGCGGTGCACGGAACAAAAATTCTTGATCTGACAGTCTCCGGAATCGGCATTCTTCATCCTGCAGTGACAGTCATCATTATTCTCTTACTGGCCTTAGTCTGTTGGGGAATCATTTACGTCCTCTGGGAGTTTGTGAAGAACACAAACTCCCCCTGTCGACTGAAGTTGATTTCAACAGCAGTAATCTCTTTGGTCATACTCGTCGGAATCCTGGCAGGAACAGCACTCGGAACACTTACTGACAACATGGAAGCGCAAACCTGGATTCCACCGAGAGTCTGGAAGGAAGCTCAAGCCCTGCACATTGATGCCCAAGAGCTACAAAGCCTGATGAAGCTCTCCGGTTCCCAGTGGATCTCAGCATTCACTCAATGGCAGATGTATTACGGCCCGGTCTTCGTTCCGGTCATCGCAATCATCATTCTTGTGAACTGGCAATTCATTCGTCGTTCACGTCAGGTCGAAGGGGGATGGACTCATATCCTTCGATTCCGCAAAAGAATTGAGCTCCGCTATGCTTGTGAACCAGCCATCAACTCCTGCTTCGTTTTCGGATGGGTCTTTCTGGCGATTAATCTGGGAGCTACCTCAACATTAATCGATCAGATGGACCGTCACTATCGAACACAGCGCACCCGTATTGAGGAGCCTGCTCAAGGCTGGGAAGACATCGTAAAACAAGCGGGTGAAATTCGAGCAGATGAAAAGACGATGTTCCGCCTGCAGGCTCAAATTGATGAACAAAACCGGAAAATCAGAGAACAGAGAGCCCAGCTTAGACACGAGAACTAACATCCAATTGTCTACCCTAAAATGGTTCCCGTAATCGGCCGACTTCTGAAGGCGTATTCGCTTATTTGAACGCTATGGTCACATTGCCCAACGCAACAACCAGTACGAGTGAATTCAATGATGACAGCTGATCTTATCGTAAGTCGTTTTAGATAGTTTACATGTTGTGAATAGCCCGCCGCATCGCAATCTCCCACCCCCTCACCCCGGCGATGAAAAGTTCAATTGGCGTCCTGCCCTCTCCGTTATGAAATACAAGAATCTCAAGGTACCAACTGTTAAGACATTTCTGTCATAACACTTCCGGCTGCCGATTTTGTATTTCTCGATCCACGTTCATAGCCCTGGCAGTCTGGGCAGTTTTGCAAGAATGACATTCTCATTCCCCGGCCCCTAACCGCCGTTGTTGCAAAACTTGAATCAATTTAGGCTCCCCGGTGAATTTTCCTGGAAATTTCTCCGCTGGGATCTCTGCTATGTCTGTCTCGTTACCTGTTGTTCGCTGGTCATTGTTTGTCTGGGCTCTGTCTTCGATGTTGCTGCTGTCGTCCAGTGGCTGCAACACGACGGCGGGCTATGTCAACAACGAAGCCGGACGTCGCATGTACGCTGGCGGGAAGTTTGCTCAGGCTCAGGGCGAGTTCCAGCGAGCGCTCGCTGACGATCCTGATAACCCCCATTTTGCCTATAATCTCGCCTCGGCGATGGAAAAGCAGGGGGATGTCGAAGGGGCACAGCGTCTTTACCGACATGCGATCAATATCGATCCTCGTCACCAGCCGTCATACCATGCCTTAGCCAAGATGATGGTCAACGAAGGCAATGTCGATGCGGCGCAACAGCTTGTCGGCAGCTGGGTTGCGACACAGCCGTATGCTGCGGAATCGCATATGGAGATGGCTTGGATTCACGAGAAAGTCGGCAACTTCAGCCAGGCAGAAGAGCAACTCGAACAGGCGCTGGCGATCAATCCACGCAGCTCATTGGCTGCTGCTCACTTAGGTCACGTTTACGAACAAACCGGGCAGGTCGACAATGCCGTTGCGATGTACGATCGCTCGCTGATGCTCAATCCGGCTCGTCCTTCGGTCCACAACCGCTATGCCTCGATTCGTCGCCAGAACTGGCAGAACATGATGGCTTCCAGCCGGACGGATGTCCCTGTGCAAGGTCCGACGATGACGGCCTCCGGGCCGATGATGCCGACGATGTCCGCTCAAGCACCGATGATGATGCCGATGTCGGCGAACATAGGGTCTGCACCGGCCCCGATGACAGCTCAGGCTGACCCTGCGTTTACTTTGGCTTCATTCACTGGCTTTGCACCCAGACCGAAACCACAGGCTCCAGCCGTTGCTCAACCTGCCATGTTCTCCCCTGCAATGATGGCCGGGGCTCGACCGATGCCCGCAGCGACGCCGAATGCTTTTCAGCCTGTCGTTCCCAACAACTATCGCCCGTTGTTTGCTCCGACAGCAGATCCTTCGATCATGCCGACACAGGTCTTCTCGGCGAAACATAGTCAACCTGCGTCTGGGCCAACCGCGAACAGCGGCGTTATTCAAGCTGGCTACCAGGCTCCGATGGCGAGTTCCAGTCGACCGGTTGTGCAGCCGTTTTGAAAATCAAAAACAGGAAATCATTCACCACAAAGTCTCGAAAGGCACGAAGATTCACAAAGAGAAACGAGGGTTTCAGAGCAGGTCAAGCTGTTACCTCCTGGAATTCCTTCGTGAGCCTTTGTGTCCTTGGAGCCTTCGTGGTGAATGTCTTCTCTTCAGCCGTATCTCATGAACGCTTCGCCCGGGCTTATTGCGGGTCGATCTGGCGGGCTGTTGGGTTTTGTTCCCAGTTGTTGATCTCTTGTAGTTGCTTACTGCGAACGTCTCCGACATTGCCGACGGCGTAGACCAGCAAGCCGCCCATGATGATGACGGCCAGCAGGATCCAGATGATGATCGAGGCACTGGCCCACTCGTAATATTCGACCAGGGTTTCTTTGACGATATCCATCCAGGTTTGATCCTGGTTATCGTGTTCCGTCGAAATCAGGGCGCGTTCGCGTTCCGAAAGCCCTTTTTTGCGCTCCTGAGCGAGGGCTTCGAGATACTCTTTGTTGGGGTTCAGGCCAGACATGGGCGACTCCGAAGCGAAATGACAATCAATGCGGCCCGCAATGATGGTTTCGCTAATTATAAAGCTGGCCCAGACCTCGGAATAGAGGTTATCCACGTCGTTTCACAGGAGGTGAGTAACCACGATCGGCAATGGTTGGGATTGTCGTTCTGTGCGCAATGCACTGGGTTAGCGAACGATCCTGATCACATTCACCCGTCTGAACATAAAGCGAATTCAGCTCAAAGGTTATGGGCGGTTGGAGTCTTTTTCGAGTATCTCGATCGTTTCGTTCCAGCCATCGACGATGCTGTAGACCATTTTGACCGTGATTCCGCCAATCACGAGCGTAATGACAACCAGCCAGACAACCATGGATTGTCCAAGAAAGGCGAGGACTTCCCAGACATACTCGAACACGAACCCAAACCAGGTCCGCGGAGGAAGGGTCGTGATCAGGCTTTCCTGGTGAGGCGTGAGGCCGTGTTCGCGCTCTCGTTTGATTTGCTCGGCGATTGTGAGGCGTTCTGCCGTCGCTGTTCCGCCAGCCGACTGGTGGGGAGCATGGACGTAGCGAGGAATCGCTGTCGATTCCGCATGATCGATGGGGAAGGGCTGGGCGATTTCGCGTGCAGCAGGTTCCTGGGCCACTCGGTCCAGACGATCAGCCAGCGAACGTAAACCGCGCGCGATGGACCGAGCCGTTCCACGGAGCATGAGAGTCACTCCCTTGATCACAAAAATCATCCTGGCAGCTATGTGGATTTTCAGGTCCTGGCGAATTGCGTCAAGCTGATTGTCCATTGTGGGGCAATATTCATCCGAAACTCATGTTCAAGCGGTTTTGACAAAACTGAAGACAAGTCGTGTGCCACGGCTGTGTCAGCCGTGCCGAGTTTCAAAGTTGATGTCATGTGCGCGCTCTCACGGCCGACACGGCCGTGGCACACCTGTCGGGATGAGATCGAGGTGGAAAACAAGGCCTGTTGTTATTGTCATTCATTCGGAACCGTCAATATTGCCCTGTCCTCGCGATTGCGGGGTCAAAATCGCTCCTTATAATAGCCCTTTCCCGCGAACCAGCCTCCGGGCTGATCGTTCGTCCTATTTCCAGACATTGACGCCCCGGCTTCGATCGCCAACCCAAGGACATCCACTCCCGTGTTACGCACTCACACCGCTGGTGAACTTCGCAAATCTCACGTCGGTCAAACTGTTGAACTGTGTGGCTGGGTCGACAAATACCGCGACCACGCCGGGATCGTCTTCATCGACCTGCGCGACCGCTACGGCAAGACGCAAATCAAGTTCGACCTCGCCGACAACAGCGAGATTCAAAAGCAGGCTCGAAGCTTGCGCTATGAAGACGTCATCAAGGTGACCGGCGAAGTCATTGCTCGCCCGGATGGCCTTTCCAACGCGAAACTCGAGACCGGCGAGATCGAGCTTCGCGCCATCACGCTGGAAGTTCTCAATAAGTCACTGACGCCTCCCTACATGCTCGATGGTGATCTGCCGAATGAAGAGCTGCGTCTGAAATATCGCTTCTTCGACCTGCGTCGCGCGGAGTTGCAGAAGGCGATGATCCTGCGTCACCGTCTGACCAAGACGGTACGCGACTACTTCGACGACAACGGCTTTCTGGAAGTCGAAACGCCGATGCTGGGACGCAGCACGCCGGAAGGGGCTCGCGATTACCTCGTGCCAAGCCGGGTGCACGAAGGCAGCTTCTACGCGTTGCCGCAGTCGCCTCAGATTTACAAGCAGATCCTGATGGTCGGCGGGTATGATCGTTACTTCCAGATCGCCCGCTGCTTCCGCGATGAAGACCTGCGAGCCGACCGACAGCCGGAGTTCACGCAGATCGATGTCGAGATGTCGTTTGTCGAAATGAATGACATTCTGACGACGATCGATGGACTGGTCTCGACCGTGTTCGAGAAGATCCGCGGCGTCAAGCTGCCGACGCCTCTGCCACGTTACTCGTACCGCGATGTCATGGACAAGTACGGTTCCGACAAACCCGACCTGCGATTCGGGATGCCGATTGTCGATATCTCAGACATCGCGAAGGAATCGACCTTCGGCGTCTTCAAAGACACCATCGCCGCTGGCGGTATGATTCGTGGTCTGACGATCAAGGGCGGGGCCGACAAGTACTCGCGCAAGATGCTTGATCAGGATCTCAAGGCTTTTGTCGCGGACTTCAAGGCCAAGGGACTGGCTTACTTCAAAGTCACCGACGGCAAGCTCGATTCCTCGATCGCCAAGTTCTTCGATGAGGCGCAACAGAAGGCGATCATTGAGAAGATGGAAGCCGAGAATGGCGACCTGCTGGTCTACGTCGCTGACAAGTATTCCGTCTGCTGTGCGGCTCTGGGGGCATTGCGTAACCGCATCGCCAAAGAGCAGAAGTTGTACGATGCACACGACTTCAACTGCTGCTGGGTCATCGACTTCCCGCTGCTCACCTACAACGAAGACGAGAAACGCTGGGACGCCGAACACCACCCGTTCTGTTACCCCGTCAAAGACGACGTCGAACTGCTCGAGACCGATCCGGGCAAGATTCGTGCCCAGTCTTATGACCTGGTCTGCAACGGCTACGAAGCCGCTTCGGGATCGATCCGTATACATGATCCGAAGGTCCAGCAGAAGGTCTTCGATCTTCTCAACATCAAGCAGGAAGAAGCGGAGCGACGCTTCGGCTTCCTCCTCGAAGCGCTGCGATACGGTGCACCGCCACACGGCGGGATCGCCCTCGGCTTGGACCGCTGGGTCATGCTGATGCTCGGCTACGACAACATCCGCGACGTCATCGCGTTCCCCAAGACGCAAAAAGCCAGCGACATGCTGACGGGCGCTCCTGCAGAGGTCGACGCCAAACAGTTGCGCGATCTACACATTCAGTTGAAGCCGCAGTCGTAAGTTCTGAGAGATCCGTGTGCCACGGCCGTGTCGGCCGTGAGATTTCGCGTTTGACGACAAATTAGAATTCCACGACTGACACAGCCGTGGCACACAGGAAGTGTCTTATCGTGGTTATTCACAAGACGAGAAAGCCAGACCCCGAGGGGGATCCTGATCGCGATGCTTGGCAGTCGATCATCGTCTATGCGCTGTGCCTGTCGACCTGCTTTATTGGGATCGTCATCTACTTCCTCTTCGGCGGCGGGAAGGATTTTGTTTCGCAGTTGCAGCGAATCAATCAGGAAGAGCGGGCGGCAGGGAAGCAGGAACCAAGGCGGTAAAGGTCCTTACCAGGGTTCTTCCATCATGTCGACGATGTCGGCGGACAGCTTCTTGAATAAGCTGCTTTTCGCGGTTGCCAGGGACTGGCCGACTTCCGGGGCGAACTCGGCTTGATTGACGACGTTGATCGTCTCGGCGTTCAGTGGGATCATTCCCTGGGCGAGGATCTGTTTGCTGCGGAGATCCTGCCAGGTGACTTCGACGGCGAGTGAGACCTGCAGCTGGCGCGGGTCGTCGTACTGGTTCTCGCCGAGGACACTCTTTTTGGTGTCGACGATGCGTCCGGTTAAGCGGGTATCAGCGAAGGGCTCTTTAGCGAGTCGGAAAGGCGTCCGGTTCTGGACTTCTTTCTGGACGTACTCGGTCAGCTCTTGTTCCCAACCTCGACGAAACGAGGTCGAGGAGAATGTCGGGATGTGGACGGTCCGGATTTCGGGGCTGTAAGGAGCGCCGACGACATAACCACAGCCGGGGATCGCCAGCAACGCGAACAACGATCCCAGGACGGCGCGTCGAGAGACGTTCCGCGAGGAATCCGCTGATGGTGTGGGCTCAGTCATAATTGTGTGGCACGGCCGTGTGGTCGTGGGAATTCGTGGTTGGCGTCAACTTTGAAACTCGGCACGGCTGAGACAGCCGTGGCACACAGAGAGTTGCGTTAACCGCCGGTCAGGTCGAGTGTGGCTTGACCTGGGGTTGATCCCGGTGAGGAACCTGGGGGCGGAGTATCGCCGGGAGGGCCGTTTAGATCAACGCCAGTTTCCGCTGGTCGGCCCGGGTTGACAGGCGATCCCTGAACACCGCCTGCGCCTTCGTCTTTGCGACGGAAAGGAGGAGGAATGAGGTTCGGGAAGCCATTGGATCGTTTGAGTTCCTGCTCGGGAACCGGTGTTGGCTGCAGGTTGGGAGCCGTTGCGCCCGGTGCTTGCGGTTGAGCAGCTGGCTGGCCGGGATTCTTGACGAAGTTCTCGGACTCGAATTCGCCTGCCCCCTGGATGGCGAGCAGGAGGGTGTTCTTGTCGCGGTAGTTCGGCAGCTGTTTGAGAAGCTGTTTGCACTTCTCGGCGTAGACAGATCCCGGGTACTGATTGATGATCGAACTGCAGTACAGCGTCACTGATTCGAAGTCGCCTTTACGCAGGTAGAAGACAGCTCGATCGTAATCACGTCGGATAATGGCATCATCGATGCGAACCAGTTCCGCCTGCAGACGGGCTCGTTGATCTTCGGGGAGATCGCGGAAGATCTTCAGAGATGCTTCTTTGAGTTGCTTGGCTTCGGCCAAGGATTTGGAGTCGTAGCTGGATCCCAGGTAAGAGGCCTGGGCAACGTGTGAACCCAGTAGGAAGGCGTCTTTGGCGTGTGGACTGTCCGGGTACTCTTCACGCAGCAGTTTGTACGTTTCGGAGGCTTCAAAGAAGCGTCCTTTCCGCAGCTGGTAACTGGCGGTCAGCATCAACGCATCATCTGCCAGCGGACCCGTCGGGTCGTGCAGCCAGATGGATTTGAGCGACTCGAGAGCGCGACCTTCGGTATCGAATGTCGGGCGTTCTTTGTCGGTCAAGTTCAAGAAAGAAGGCGTTTCGGTCTGGTGACCGTCTGCAACCTTGGGACGGCTAGCCTTGCCATCATTGGTGTAGTTGGCGGGGACGACATCGCCTGTCGTGGTGACCTGCAGATCCATCCAGATGCCAGCGATCTCGAAGAGGCGTCGTGTGGATTGTTCCAGGTAACGAGTCGTCGGGTAATCGTTGACCAGCTTCAGGTAAGAGTCCTGAGCTTTGGGATATTTCTTCTGCTGATAGTAGACTTCGCCGAGCAGGTAAAGGGCTTCTTCGCGAAGGGGACTATCCGTGTAGTGAGGATCGCGATCGCTGGGGCTGACGAAGGTGTTTTTGAATGTTCGCTTGCGCTTGCCGTAGTCGTCGAGACGGTATCTCTTGACGATTTCATCGAGTTCGTTTTCTGCTTCTTTGTATTTGCCGGCTTTGACGAGCTCTTCAGCTTTGATCATGGCCTCGATCCCTTTGCGGGATGCTTCGCGAGCTTTCGCAGTCGCGGAATTGTCCGCGCGACCATTGCTCGGAGTGAAGCCGACCGGGATGATGCCGTTCTTGTCATCGATATCGACGCTGGCCATCGTTGCTTCGGGGTTCGCAAACGGGTCGAACGTTGCTTCGGCGACGCTGCTTTTGCGAGACCAGGGGGATGCACAGCCTGAGAGCATCAGCATCGAAACGAGAAGTGATGCGCGTGCCATGCTCACTGCTTTGGGTGAGCATGCCGAGTATTGAGACGACGACATCCAAAATGGCCGAAGAGCATGCTTGCCCAAAGCTGCAAGCATGGCACGAGATGCTTTTAGAACACGTTCAGCATACTGAGCATGCGAGGTTTGCGATCGAGAGCCGCCGAGATACTGGAATTCAGGAAGCTGCGAATTTCTTTGTACTGGTGATCGGTGATCTTGAGGTTGTCGATGAGCTTGTCCTGGCCACTGGTGAGCATGCGCAAGAGCGCGAGCGTACCGCCAGAGATATCTCGCGATGGGATCTCGGGCTGCCGGCATTGAGGGCATAGTAACACACCCTGGCTGACCCAGAATGTGTACGTCGTCTGTGGTTGAATCGGAGTTCCGCACTGGCACTGATCCAATATCGGCAGGAGTCCAATCTGCTCAAGAAGGGCTAACTCGTATAAAACGAGCGGTTTACGCAGATCGGGCTGATGGGAAATGAGGTCGAGGGTGTGAATGCTGCGGTCAAAGAGGGGAACATGTTCGTCGCGCTCACTCATCAGACCATCGAGCAGTTCGGCGATGTAGTACCCGGCGTACACCCGATTGAGGTTATGATCGGCTGGACGGAAACGGGTCACCAACTGCGCTTCGGTCAGAAGTGAGAGGGCTTCATGTTTGGGAAGGAAGACTACCCGGCAGTGCGCGAGCAGGTCAAGAGCGCCTTCGAAGGGGCCTTTGAGACGTTTGGCCCCTTTGGCGAGCGTCGAGAGCTTCCCGAACTCGCGTGTGAATAAGGTCACCACCTTGCTGGTTTCGCTGAAATCCGCCTGACGGATCACAATCGCGTCGGACTTTTCAGCGTGAGAAGAGGCCATGAAAACTCGTCCATGATCAAAAGAGGGATTGTCAAAATTACAATTTTTGCGGGGTTGGTTACCAGGACAATAGCAGAATCCTGCTTCGGATGAACACGGAGAAACGAAGTCACGAGGCTTGAGTCATGAGGAAAACCGTCAAGCAGTGTAGGTTGGCTGCGGGAGCCGAGAGGTTTCGAGGTCAGTAAGAATTTGAACCGCCGAGGACGCGAAGCTACGCAGAGATTCGGAAGAGAAATTTAAAGTGCGGACCACAGATCAACACGGATGCACACAGATCAAAAACAGAGGACTGCGAGGCTTTCAGAATTCATACCTGACTGCTGAATGGTTTTATCTGTGTCAATCTGTGTTCATCCGTGGTTGATTCCCCCGCATCAAGACCAATGCGACCAGAAAATCCCGCACAATCGATAAATCTTTGCCAAGCGGTTTAAGCATTACAGGATTTACAACCGATAAGAACCGACGTGAGCACATCACGTCTTCGTCTGAACGACCCAACTCGAAACGGGTAAGCGGGTCAGGCGACCTGTCTTTCGAGTGGAAAAAGGAGTTTTCCCATGCGTCACGGTCTTTGGAAATTTGCGGCTGTCGCCGGGGTGGCTTTTGTATCCAATACAGGGACCGCTGCGGATGCTTTGAATGCAACAGCGCCAGCGGGCGGTACGGTCAGTTCGGGCAGCAGCAGCCTGTTGCTGGCTCAAAGCGGAGTGACCCCTCGCAAGAACTATTACAATGATCTGTTCTCGGAGAAACCAACTCCGACAACGCCAGCTGCGAAACCAGCTGCCCCTGCAACGGGCGCAGCGACTGGTCTGCCAGCGACAAACCCAGCGTTGAATGCGACCAACTACGCGGACCTGTTCCGTCAAAAGCCCGCCCCGACAACGACTGCACAGGCAGCGACTGCCCCTGCTCAAGCTGTGCCGAACAGCTTTTACGGTGGTCAGCCTGCAGTCACACAGGCTTTTCCAGCGGCCAAGCCACAACAACCTGTGACAGCGGCTCCGGTCCAACCTGGTTTCAACCAGACGGTGGGCGGTCCTGTTTCGTACGGCCAGCCGAATTATGGTCAGGCCAATTACACGACAGCCAGCTTTGGTCAACCACTTAACGCTCCGACTGCTCCGGCAGGTCAGGCGAGCTTCAATGCTGGAGCTTTTGCTCCAACAACCGCTGCTCCTGCGGCTGCACCTGCTGCCCCGATGATGGCGACTTCTGGCCAACCATTCGGGCAACTGGCAGATCCTGCCTTCGTGACGAATCCATTCGCGGCAGCACCAGCGGGTGTTGCTCCTCAAGCTGCTCCTGCGACTGCGGCTGCTGTTGCTCAAGCACCTCAGGCTGCTCCTGCTCGCCCTGTTATGCCAACACCATCGCCGACGGCGTTTGATCCAGCAGCCTTCCAGCCTGCCCCGGCTCAGCCAGTTGCTCAGCCTGCAGCTGCGGTTGTTGTTGCAGACAACAAAACCTTCACGACGACTCCTCAAGTCGATGCCATGCAGTCGACCTTCAGCAAGTTCAAAGCCAGCGAGCCAGACAGCTCGCGCAGCTTGAACTATGCTGACTATGCACGAGCCAAAAACCAGTCAACCGCTTCCGATGTCCGCACGGTTGCTGGCACCGAGGCCACGAATGCTGCCAACAGCTTCCTGGCGGATCCATTCATGGATCAGAAAGCTGCTCCAGCGACTCCAGCCATGGCACCGATGACGCCACCAGCTTCGAAGGAAGTGGTCGCTCAACCAGCTGCTGCTCCGAGTCCTGCGAGCGATTTCACCGTCGAATTCCTGAAGAAAGAAGCAGCCGCGACAGCTGCCAAGTCAGCTGCACCAGTCAAGGAACCATTCCCTGCCGTCAAAGAAGCTCCTCGGAGCAATGTGACGATCACTCGCGGCGTTCCAGCGAAACAAGCTCCACAGCCTGCACCGCTGGCTCCTCCCAAGTCAACATTCTCATCTTCCGTCTCGACGAACCGCGAGTTTGCTTCCGCAACTCTGGGCGGCGAGCACGAAGTTGCCAATGGTCCGCAAAAACCAGTCGTCAAGATCTACTGGCGTAAGACCAGCGACTTCAACATCGGTCGTGAATGTACCGCTGAGCTGGTCGTCGAAAACCAGAGCCAGGCCGATGCTCACGATGTCGAAGTTCTTGCTTCCTTCCCGACACTGGTCCGATTGACCGACGCCAAACCTGCCCCAGAAGAGAACGGCGGCAAACTGCTGTGGCGGATGGGATCACTGCCTGCCGGTAAGACGCAAGTCATCGCTGTTAAGATGATCCCCAGCCAGTCAGGTGCTTTGAACGTCGCTGCTGATGTCCGCTTCTCAGCGAGCTCGGCCAGCGAGTTCCAGGTCTACGAGCCAATGCTCGCTGTCGAAGTGGCTGGTCCTGAGAAAGTCATGGTCGGTGACCCTGCTTCTCACTCAGTCACGATCAGCAACCCAGGAACCGGGATTACCAAAGACGTCAAAATCGAAGCCGTCATTCCCAAAGGGATCGAACACCCACGAGGCGAGAAGCTTCTGCTGGATGTCGGTTCTCTGAACCCTGGGGAAACCCGTACGGTCCGCCTTGCTCTGGCTGCGACTGAAGGGGGCGATCACAAAGTCGTCATCCTGGCCTCTGCAGAATCAGGCCTGAATGCCAAGGCAGAATCAATCGTCCATGTTGTCTCTCCTGAGCTGACTCTCAACGTTGATGGTCCTGCCCTGCGATACATGGGACGCAGCGGGAAGTACAAAATCGCCGTCAAGAACTCTGGCACAATCGGCTCCAGCAACGTCCGCGTGATGCACAAGATCCCAACCGGGATGCAGTATGTCTCGGCTGACAAGGGGGCAACTTATGACTCAGAAACACGCATCCTCAGCTGGTTCGTGGGACGTCTGGCTCCGGAAGCCACTGCTGAGATCGAAGTCGAGCTGATGGCCAAAGAAATGGGCGAATACGTCCACTATATCCGAGCCTCCAGCGAACACGGCAGCCAGTTTGATGCCCAGGTCGCGACCCGAGTCGAAGGGGTTTCTTCGCTGACTCTGAATATCGTCGACGTCAACGATCCCGTCGAAGTCGGTGCTCCGACCTCTTATGAGATCGTCGTCAAGAACGATGGTTCCGTCGATGCCACCAACGTCGCGATCGCCTGTGAACTCCCTCAAGGCGTCCAGTTCATCTCCGCTCAAGGCCCGACCGATTCCCTGGCCGAGATCGACATGATCCTGTTCCGCCCTCTGGCTCGCTTAGCTCCTGGTGAAACAGTCGTCTACAAGCTGAATGTCAAAGGTCTGGTCGATGGCAACCTGAGAACCCGAGTCCGACTGGCCAGCGACTCAGCGGATCAGGCGTTGACCTTTGAAGAACTGACTCGCTTCTACGGCGACTCCAAGAAATAAGGTCAACTGACCTTCATCAACTCAAACAGCCCTCGATCATCGAGGGCTGTTTTTTTTATGCCCATCGTATCACGACTGAATTACGTCACCTGCGATTTGACTCGTAAAGAACGAGCCATGCTCACCACGAGAATCACCAACGCAATAGGCAATGCAACGTAAACCGCAAATTGACCGACTTGCTGAGCCAATGGATTTCCGGTGGTCGAGAGAATCAGGTAAACGGTGTAGAGAATGTAAAAGCCAACCAGCATCAGTCCTTCCCAGCGAGCGATGACTCCGTAGCTGGCAAAGATCGGCAGGCAGATGAGAGCAGTCCCGATCATGACAGGCAGATCGCGCTGAAACATCGACGCTGCCACTTGAATACCCGGAGAAGAAAAGACCGCAGCGGCGCCCAGGACACCGAGGATATTAAACAAGCTCGACCCAATGACATTTCCCACCGCGATATCGCGTTCATTGCGCAGAGTCGCGACGACCGACGTCACCAGTTCCGGTAGTGATGTCCCGGCTGCGAGGATCGTCAAGCCAATGACCGTCTCGGACAGCCCGACATTTCTGGCGATCTGCACGGCTCCTCCCACAAACCATTCGCAACCGAAGACCAGCAGTAGCAGACCGACCGCGATGATTCCGACTTGCGTGAGCAAATAGCGGAACGTGGGCTTGACGGGCTTGAGGTCGAGTTCGTGAGCCACCGTCTCGGTCGTCTTTGAATCCTTGCGTCCCATGAAATACGCCGCAGCCGTGTAGAGCAACAGCAGCGACAACAGGACGATGCCCTCGGGACGATTAATCCAGCCGTCAGCGGCCACCAGCGGGATCAGCAGCGACGCCGCGATCATGCACGGCACATCAAAGCGGATCATCTGACGTTTGACGATCAGCGGGCTGACAATGGCAGAAAGCCCCAGGATCATGAGGATGTTGAAGATGTTGCTGCCAACGACGTTCCCCAATGACAGGTCGCCCTGGCCTTTGAGCGAGGTCGAAATCGACACAATCAGTTCCGGCGAACTGGTGCCGATCGCCACAACGGTCAATCCAATGAACAGCGGCGAGAGCTTAGCCGCTGCGGCCAGCTTGGAAGCTCCTCGCACCAGCAACTCACCTCCGACGGTGAGTCCAGCCATTCCTCCGACAAGTTGCAGTATCGTCATCAACATCGTGGCGCCTTTCCGGTCGCAGTGCGCAGCAAAACACAGACACGCCATCACGGGGTGTCATACGAGTTTAACGCGACAGGCAGGGAATTGGATCAATTTCGGGCGCCAAATGCCCTCAAGATTCCGTCGAATACGACGAAGCAGGCTTACTTATCCGTGATCGTATTCAGCTTCCCGATCACGTAAGTATCACTAAAAACGACTTTCCCCGTTGTAAAGACACGCCCGATCAGAAGGCTGTCTTTGACGAGGGTCTGCTGGCCGTAAAAGTGATTGTTCCCAATCACGATGCTTTGTTTGATGACGGTTGTGCGTCCATAGCTGTCAATGGGCCCCACATGGCCGACGATCTCAGCATCATTTGTGGTGGTCAGCAAAAAAAGACGCAGTATCATTTCCAGCATTGTTCGCTCCTTGGGGCTGACAGACGGGACAATCCAATCGTCCTATCATCCCAAAGCGAATCACGAATTCCTAGCGGGCAATCGGGGCCTAAATCAACTCTTCACAAACCGATGACCGCGACTTCGAGTCTTACTCATCATCCGGCATGACGACATCGTAGTGCTCAAATCCGGGCTCGAGTCCGATCGTGTCAGCATCTTGAGCAGCCAGACTCAACAGCAGAGTCTTGTCCTGCTCGATCTGATCCATCGCTTCCCGAAGACGTTGCTGAGGCGTTTGTCCCAGATGCAGTGACAACGTGCGCTGCTGAGGCAGCGGCGTTTCCGACTGGTGAGCCTGGATCTGGTCGAGCAGGTCCGCGACTTCGTGAGTCAGTGCACTCAGTGGATCGGTTGATGGCTTTACAGCCTGAGGCTGTGACGCTTCGAGGGTGATCTTCGTGGGCTGACTCTTCAGGTGCATCAGATGTCGTTTGTAGTCCAGATGCGCGTACTCATCCTGGATCGCTCGCTCGCCGGAGTAAGCCTTCTGGGCAACAGGAACCGCCGGCGTTGGTGTGGCAGCAGGACGTTCCACAATCGGCGTGATTTGCGGTTCATCACGATGAAGCGAAAACGTGACCAGGTCATCCTCCTCGTCGAAGAATTCTTCGTCGTCGTCATCGGAACCGCCGATTTCAAAGACAGTGGTCTCCTCTGACTCGAAGATCGTCGTTGTTTCAGGCTGTTCGTCATGGTCGACGATTTCAATCGTCGATTCTGGCTCAGCGTTGGCCGTCGCGGCTGTCGGTGTCAGCAGTTGTGGGATCGACCAGTTGCCCGGAAGTTTCTGCAACTCTTCGAGAGCCTGCACGATGATCTCAGGCGGTATGGGCTTCTTCTGCAGCGCGTATCCGATTTCCAGAGCCGTCTGGGCAATCAAATTCAAGGCATGTGGCGAGCCATCAGCGGCATGCAGAATGAGTTCGACGGCTGCGTCTGTGAAGCAGGTGGACAGGTTGCTGCCCGCCTGTAAGAGACGGAAGCTCAGATAGTTGATAGCTTCCTGACGCGCAAGCGGTTCAAGTGTCAGGTGTTGTCGCAAACGTTGATTGAAGGCATCCAGGGCAGGGGAGGTCAGCTTTTCTTCGAGCTTCAACGACCCGGCCAGAATGAGTGAGTAAAGTGGCTTATCACCTGCCATGAAGTTCATCAGGCCGCGGAGTTCGTCGAGCAGGCGCTCGGGCAGCAGGTGCGTTTCATCAATGAGGATCAATGTCCCCTTGGAGTGGCTGGCGTTATTGCGAAGAGCCGAGATGACTCTCAGTCGCAGTTCCTGTTCGCGCATGCCGGTGTAAGGCTGGTTGAGTTCAAAAAGCAGCGACTGCAGGAGGTCCGCGCGAGTTGCGTAGTTTGGGGTGGGCAGGTAGATGACGCTGTGTTCGCTCTTGTACTTCTCAGCGACCAGACGCAACAGCAGCGTCTTCCCCAAGCCGGGGCCTGAAGTCAGAACGCTGATTCCTTCGCCTTCTTCAATGAAGCGACCCAGTTCAAACAGAGCAGACTGAAACCCAGAGCTCAGAAAGACTTGCCGCGGATTGGGAGTCAGCGTGAACGGCTTCGTTCGACATTGAAAGTATGCTGGATTCATGGTCGCCCTGTGAATGGAATGGGCAGGAAAACTACCGGCAGAGCCGCGATCAGACAAGCTGACTTTCCCGCTTCGTATCGAAAGGCATTGATGTCGGCGCAGTCGTTACCGCCAACATGTGTGATCCTTATCGTCTAAAATCGCCCTGAGAGAGCGTCGCCTTGAGAAGAATCGTTGCAACCCTCAGAGTTTCACAGGACTGTCACGACGAACACGTGATCGAAAGACTGGAACGCAGAGGTAACGGAGTTGAGCAGAGGTCGCAGAGGAGAATTTATTTATTCATCAACGTCACTCGTCGACTTTACGTACGTTTTGGAGCTCTTTTCTCATTCAAAGTATTCCTAAGCTTTCTTCCTCAGCATCCTCTGCTTCCCTCCGCGTGCTCTGCGTTCCAGTCTCTTCTTTTGTCTTTTCTCTCTCAGAAACGCTTCATTGCATGCCAAGCAAGCCCGCCAAAATGTTTTGTTAAACTTTAATGATTGCGCAAAGTTTTCTGATTCCGCAGGCTTTGCTAGTCGATAACAGACGAAGAGAAGCGATGCGCAACGCTTCTCTCCCACCTCTCCTGCACCTCCCTCCACCTTCCCACATCTCCTCTCTCGCCTGGATTCTTCCCATGCTATTCGGCTTGTATCACTCCTCGCACGGCGCCAATGCAATGGCTCACCGTCTGGACGTGATCGCCAACAATATGGCGAACACGGATACGGCTGGTTTCAAACGAGATCTGGCCATCTTTCAGCAGAGCGCACTGTCTGAAAACTTGCTGGCGCCCAATCCTGAAAATCTCCAGAACCACGCCGGCGTCGTCGGGATCGCAGAGACGGTCACCGATTACTCGAACGGCGGACTCGAACAAACTGACGGCGCACTCGACATCGCCCTGATGGGCCCGGGTTTTCTCCGCCTTGCTCCCGATGCCGAGGGCAACGAACTCTTAACTCGCAGCGGCAAACTCTCCATCAACGGCGTCGGACGCCTCGTCGAACTGACGACCGGCCGCGAAGTCATGCAGCCGACCGATACGCCGATCGGAGTGCCGCCGAACCTGTCGGATATTGAGATCAACGAAGTCGGGATGGTCATGGGAGTCGATGACCGAGGCGTTCGCATTCCTCTGGGACAACTTCACCTCGTTCAACCGGATGACTTTCATAATGTCGAAAAGATCGGCGAGAACCTGTATGGCGTCAACGGTGATCTCGAAACCGCTGGCCCTGACCTGACGGTTCACCAGGGCTTCATTGAACGCAGCACAGTCCAACCCATGATGGAGATGCTCGCGATGATCGAAACATCCCGACAGTTCGAAGCCAACATGAACATGATCCAGTACCAGGAACAATCCCTCGGCCAACTTTTACAGACGATGACCAGATAGCGGGAGATGAGACAGCACGCCTAGACATTGTTTAGCGAATTGAACTCGTCCTTGCCTGTCGCCCACCCTCATCCGTCGGCGAAGCACCGCCACCTTCTCCCCTCAAGGGAGAAGGAACTGAAAACGGCTCCCCTCAAGGGAGAAGGGACAAGATGCGGCTCCCTTCCAGGGAGACGAGACAAAAGTTTTCCTAAGCCCTAAGCCCCATACCCTAAGCCCTCCCCCATGAGCTACCGAGCAATGTATTCAGCGGCCTCTGGCATGGAAGCCTTCCTCTTCCAGCTGGACACGGTCGCCAACAACATGGCGAACGCCGGCACGACCGGCTTCAAGCGGTCACGCGCCAACTTCGAAGACCTGTTCTACGAGCATTACAAGCTCCCCGGAACAGTCGATGGGAACGGCTCTCGAACGCCTGTCGGAATCTCGGTCGGTCTTGGTACCCGTGTCCAAAGTACCCAGTTGGACTTCCACGAAGGAAGTTTGCTGCAGACTGGCAAGCAGCTCGACGTCGCGATCGCGGGCGATGGGTTCTTCGAAGTCACTGACAACGTCAACACCTACTACACCCGGGCCGGGAACTTCACCGTCAATCCCGATGGACAAATTGTTCTGGCGTCTGCGGATCGTGGTCGCTTCCTAAATCCAGGGTTTACCGTTCCCAACGACACCATCGACATCTCGATCACCAGCGATGGCGTGGTCCAGGTTCTTCAAGCCGGTCAGACGACGTATACCGAACTCGGGACAATCCAACTGGCGAAGTTCCCGAACCCGGAAGGTCTTCTCCAGGTCGGGGACAGCCTCTATCAGGAAACCCCTGCCTCGAACTCGCCGATTCGTTCGAACCCAGGGCTGGATGGCAACGGGACACTCCGACAAGGCTTCCTCGAACAATCGAACGTCGAGCCAGTGGTCGAACTCGTTGACCTGATCAAGACACAGCGAAACGTTGAATTGAACAGCCAGGTCATGCAGGCCAGCGACCAGCTGCTCCAGCTGCTGACGAACTTGAGGCGATTCTAATGAGCCGTAGTTTCACTCTTCTGATGATGATGGCGATCATTGCCGGGATGACTTCCGCGGCGATGGCAATCGAGATCCGTCTGAAGGATCGTGTGGAACTCCCGTCAGATCGCGCAATGATCACACTCGGCGATATCGCAGAGATTCGTGATGAAGATCCTCAGCGTGTCGAAGCCTGGAAGGCCATCAACATTCACCCGGCTCCTGCGTCTGGAAAAGAAGTCCTCCTCGATTACACCACCATCACCAACCGCCTCCAGGCTTCCGGCATGACGCTCGTCGATGCGGACTTCCGTGGCTCGAACCGCGTGGCAGTCCGCTCAGGTGGCGCCGCGTTGCAGAACATGCCCGGCGATGCCAACGCGGCTCGACGTCAGCAAGTCCTGAACCTGCTCGACACGCAGTTGAAGAAGTATGCCTCAGAACGCATGCCACAGCTTGGCGCGTTTACCTTCCAGGTCCAGGCCAGCCCGGAAGCCTATCAGGCTCTTTCAATGGCAGTGCCCGGCAGCCTGCAGATGAATCTGGTCTCTCTCGATCAGACCAACAAGCTTTTCGATGCCCACATCGTCTTCCAGGACACCCGCAACATGCAGGGGCAGGTTTCGATTCGACTGCTGCTCGAGCCGTATCCTTATGTGCTCGTCAGCCAGGGCATGATGCAACGCGGCCAGATCATTCGCAAAGAAGACCTCGCCTGGATCCAGCTCACCGACCAGCAGCTTCTCAACGCTCGCAATGCCGGCTTCCAGAAAGATCCTGCGGTCCTCATTGGAACCGAGGTCATGAAGACGATTCGTCCTCAAGAGCCGATCACGGGGGATCAGATTCGCAAGTCGCCTCTTGTCCGCAGCAATGAAATCGTCACTGTGACCGTCAATGTCGCCTCGTTTGCGATCAGCCGACAATTCCGCGCCCGCAACGATGCTGCCATTGGCGAAAGCGTCACCCTGACAACACTCGATGGCAAGGAAACGCTGACAGCGACTGTCAGTGGCTATCGCACGGCTGTCCTCTCAGACGATGTCGCCGCGAAGCCCACCTCTGGCGTGCGGACCGCCGATGCCCAGGCCAGCGAGATCTCGCTGACGTCCGACCTGTCTTCGAATACATCACAGATCCCGATCATCAATGCCTCCTCATTGTCACAAACGTCGGCCTCGTCCGCGACGCCCACGAATTTCGTTCCTCACTCCAATCAGGCCCATGTCATTCCGAACCGCATCATCCCCGACCGCGCTTCAATGACACGACCTGAGTATCGATAAGGACAATCGTCATGAACCAACGGCAGATCATTTCGGTGGCTTCGGTCGTCCTGATGTTTTCATTGGGGCTTGGGCGAGTAGAAGCCCAGGTCGGCGTTCCTCTGCCGACGTCAGGCAACATGGCCAGCGCTGCTCCGAGCGGACCTCGCGTTCGTGACTACTCCTGGATTCTCGTCGAGCCGCCCGAGCAGAAGGTCTTCGCAGTCAACGACATCGTCACGGTCCTCGTCGACGAAAAAGCCCTGATGAACGTCAACTCCCGCTTCAATCGTCAGAAGACTGGCCAGATCAAAGCCGAGCTCAAAGAGTTCATCCGCTTGACCGACGAACTCGATCTGAAGAACACAGCCTCGACCAGCCCGACCATCGATGCCAACCTTCAGGGACGTCTCAACGGGACCGGTACCCTGACCGAGAGTGAAGGCATCAACTACCGCATCGCCGCCACGATAGTCGACGTCATGCCCAACGGCTACCTCGTCCTTGAAGCCCAGAAGACGATTCAAACCAACGAAGAGTTCTGGGAATACTCACTGTCCGGGATCTGCCGACCTGATGATGTGCTGAAAGACAACACCGTGCTGAGCGAGAACATCGCTGACCCTCAGCTCAATAAGAGACAACGCGGCCGGATCTTCTCCTCCAGCAAACGCTCCTGGGGCGTGAAACTGTACGACTGGCTGTCGCCGTTTTAATGAATCACTCGGGCGTAGGGTGCTGGTGAGTCTTCGAACCGCACCAAATGCGTGTTGAACAGTCAAATGATGTTCGTATCCACAATTGGTGCGGTTCGCAGAGCCTCACCAGCACCCTACCTTCAATCAGAAGACTGCGTCTTAGTGAGTTGGTTATGAAAGTCGCGTCGCTGTTTATCGTAAGTCTGGTGTTGTTGCTGATCAGCAACAGCGCGGTCTTTGCACGCGTCAAGCTCGAGAACATCTGCCAGATCTACGGCCAGAAAGAAGTTCGACTCACAGGCATGGGACTGGTCGTCGGACTGAACGGCACTGGCGATGGCGGGAAAGCAATTCCAACGATTCGCGCTCTCGGAGCCGTCATGCAGGCCATGGGCGCACCTGTGCTTGATTTGCGGGAACTCAACAACGCTGACAACGTCGCGATCGTCCTCATCGAAGCGACGATTCCGCAAGGTGGTCTTCGTATCGGTCAAAAGCTCGATTGTTACGTCAGCTCCTACCTGGGAGCCGAAAGTCTCCGCGGCGGGCGACTTCTCATTTCTGCCATCCAGACCGCCAACATTGCCGATGACCGCCTCATCGGAACCGCAGCGGGGGCACTTGTCCTGGAAGATCCGACCGCGCTCACCGGCGCCCGCATCCCCAACGGCGTCATCATCGAGACAGACCTCACTCAGAACGACGAGTTCATCAATAACATCGTCCGCGTTGAGAAGGGGATGTCGTACTTCACACTGCTGCTCGATGAAGCCCACTCCAGCTTCCTGTCATCAACAGCTGTCGCGGATGCGATCAACGACAACCTTTCCTTCCAACTCGAAAACCGACTGCAACAAATCGCCAAAGCTCGCACGCCGGGAGTCATCGATATCATGATCCCGCCGCAATACTTTGATGAACCTGTCGAGTTCATCTCCGAAGTCCTGCGCGTCTGGATCGATACGCCTCACACGCAGGCCAAAGTCATCGTCAACAACCGCACGAAAACGGTCATCGTCACAGCAGAAGTCGAGATCTCCCCCACGTTGATTGCCCACCCGAATCTCGATATCGCGATCGGCGGCATGGGCGGAGTCGCGCCAAGCAGCTTCGAAGTCCTCGACGACCCGATGGCCAATCAGCAAACCGCTCGCCTCGACCAACTCATCCGCGCCCTCAAACAACTCCGCGTCCCGCCGGAAGGCATCATCGAAGTCCTCCGCGAACTCTCGAAGACTGGCAAACTCCACGCCGTCTACGAAGAACGATAGAAATAGTAATTGGTAATTAGGAACTAGTAATTAGCCGATCCGCTTCGCTGAGCTGATTCATTTTCCTGTTCTGGCCAATTTCTAATTTCCAATTACTAATTTCCAGCTCCCGGAATCCCCCCATGGCCACATCATCCCTCCTCGGCTCGTCCATGACCCAGTCGCCTCTTCTGGCGGCAGGCGAGAAGCCACAGGCGCCCGGCAAGCTGACATCCAAGGATGCCTTCCAGGACTTCGTCGCGGGTACCTTCTTTAAAGAAATGTTCAAAGCCCTTCGCAGCGCCGAAGGCGAAACGCCCTACATCAACGGCGGCCAGGCCGAGAAAATGTTCCGCAGCCAGCTCGACCAGAACATGGCCGAATCGATGGCCAAAACCCACGGCGCCGCCTTCAGCAACGGCCTCTTCGAGCAATTCCAACATAATCTCGATGCGAGAGTGTAGGCAGGGGAGGGCGAACCTCCGTGTGAGCCGCTTCTTTGCATTGCGAAACAGCAGCTGTGCAACCGGCGATGATAGCCTCGACGGCTTTCACTTTTGCTAACGTGCTTCGTCGATCCGTAGAAGCACCATTGCAACGCGGGACAGCGGCTCGGACGGAGCCTCGCCCTCCCGGTTACTTCGACGCACTCTGCGTCCCGCTTTTTGCTTCCCACGCGCGCCAGAAATCCGATGGTCGCTGATTCCGCCACATTGACAACGCGTTCCCGACGTGACTGTAGAACGTGTACATGTCGAGGATCTCTTTGTCTGACTTGTTGACGGTGTTCTCGATACACCAGCGAGCTGCTTTTTCGATCGTCTCCTTCGGCGGGTGCAGCGACTCAGGCGCAATCGACAGCCACTCGATATGGTGACCGGTCGCAATAACTTTGTCTTTCAGCTCATCCGCTTTGGGATTCTCGACAGCCGCTTTGCCATTCTTCCAATCGGATGACCAGTGACCATCTTCGAATTGAGCCGCTGTAATCAGATCGCGGACATGTTCGAGATGACGATAGACCAGCTTGGCGACATCGTCGGAGAGGATCTGATACTCATCATGGAGTCGCAGCAGAACCATCAGCGAGTAAACGCGGTGCGTTCCACTGCAGACACCTTTCTCGAGTTCGCCACGCAGCAGACGCTTGGCGAGCAGGTCAAACGAATACTCGCGTCCCTCCGCTCCCATCCAGGTTTTATTGGGAGGTAGCCACAGACCGAAGCCGAGGGCAGTCCATTCGGTTTCGCGTTCATCAAGTTCGAAGTCGCGGATCGATTCGACGAGGACATCGCGGAACGTCATCTGTCGACCAAACGGCGTAAAGACAGGTTGATTGAGCGGCACACCTGCCTCGCTCAGGCAGGCGAGCATGTGGTCATGGTGCACCGAGGTGCCCAGTTCGCGTCCCCACTTCACACCGACCCCAACAGGTCGATCTTCCAGCAACGCCGCATTTTTACGTTTTGACCACGATTGAATGTAGGTCGCATGGTTGGTCAGGAACTCCATCATCTCCTGCCCGGAGATAGCCTCTTTGTCCGAGAAGGTCGCATCGATCGACCAGACCCGCAGAGCATGCTCAACGAAGTTGGGCTTCGTCTCGACATGCGAAAATCGCGGAATGATCTTCCCCAGGACCGCAGCCAGTTCTTCATCGCTGACAAGTTCCGGCCGATCATACAGCGGCTTGATCCGCAACGGCTCTTCGCGAGGAATCGACAGCGTCACCGACATCGCAGGCGCAATGACAACCCGCTCCACATCTTCCTTCGCACGAGCAAACGGAGTCGTGCAAAGCGCGACCACAACACACGCCGCAATGACCACCTGAGAGACAACAATCAACCGAACGGAACGTTTCATATCGAAAGCCTTGATGAGGCGGTATCAAAATTGTCCCTTCTCCCTTGAGGGGAGAAGGTGCCCGAAGGGCGGATGAGGGTGAGCGCCAGGCATCCGTTCGCTAACGCTGTCTAAAGAATCGGGAGGCAAAAATCAGCCCTTCTGAGTTTCCAACAGTGAAAGGCAACGTCGAATCAATGCGCATCCGCTGCTGGCTTCGCATCATCCACACCCGGAATCGGCTCGAAAACCGCATCCGGATTCATCGGATCGATGATCGGCTTCTTCCGTCGGAACACCGCCCCCACGCGGTCTTCGTACATCAGTCGCCAGTCTTTGTTTTCTTTCAGACGATTGATCAGCCCACGTCGGAAAGCATGATCAATGATGACGGTATTGATGCCATAACGATCCAGCTTGTCATCCCAGCCCGTGACGGCCTGCGCGATCGACAGGTAATCCTGCCAGACTTCCCGCGGCACCATGTGAGCATGCGAGTTGACGAAGACCTGCAGCCCGTCTGGTCCCGCATACTGCAGATAGTCACCCCACTCATAGGTATTGAAAACGAGACCCGTCGGCGGGTGATCATTCAGATAACGAGTCAGATCAAACGGCGTCTGATCAGACAGCGCACTTCGAGTCGACTTGATCGCGATCGCTTCGTCCTTGGGAGCACCATGAATCATCTGAATCCCGAATGGCGTGTAGGCAAAGAAGATCCAGGCGAGTCCAGCCGAAGCAACCGTCCACAGTCCCGTACGACCAGAGACATCTTCCTCGCGAGCAACAACCGCCATCGCAATGCGTTGTTTGTAAATCGCTCTCAGGTGAACGACAGCTGTCCAGGCTGCAATCGGTCCCCACCAGACCAGCATGCGCGACGTATGTGCTGACCAGAGGCCAAACCCGACGACCAGCAGCCACTCACTGGCTCGAATGCGTCGAGGCGAGTTGCGGTAAAGAACAACCAGGAGAATGACCATCGCAGCAAACAGCTTACCCTGCTTCATGCTCAGCGTGAGAGGTTCCCACTCAACGAGAGCAGACAGATTCGGATTGCTCGAGATCAGCATGGTGACAGGATAGATATCGAAGCCCTGCGGATTGACCAAGACAACCGCAGCGGCGAGTTCCATGAGGACAAACCACTGCCAGCTCGACCAGCTGCACAAGGCGTTCTTCAAGCTGCCAGCAGCGATGGCGAGATCGAAAGTGCGTCCCACCCAGACAGCGCCAAGGAACACCAGCCCGACCGGAAACGAACCATGCAGATTCGCCCAGATGAGCATCGTGATCGGCACAACAAACCAGGCCGCTTTGCTGACTCGCGAGGTCGTGCAGCTCAGGAAGATCGGCAGGAAGCAAAGCAGTCCAAAGTTCTGCGGACGAACAATCGACAACGGCGTCAGTTCAATCAATGCGAACAACGTAACACCAACAGCAGCCACGATATGGCTACGGGAGTAACGGAACATCGTGATCGCAAAGATCACCAGCATCAACGTGATTGGCAGAGCATAGGTGAGTTGCAGTCCGGGAATGCCGAATGCGTGATCGATACCAAACAGCAGGAGCTTGCTCCCCCAGGCGGTATCGAGGTAACGCATGCCTTCCGAGAGTCGCATCAACGGCTCAGTCGCAGGAACCGACCCGGTTTCCCAAATCGTTTTCCCGTAGACGATATGCCCCCACAGGTCCGAGTGATACAGATCCTGATAGCTGAGCAGAGCAAAGGCGAGTCCCAGCCCCACCACCCACCAGACCCCGGTCTTGCTGGTCTTGAACCAGTCGGGAGTCCGGTCGACGAGTTTCGACGGATCCGCAGCAGGGTGATCCCCAAACAGGGCGGCGTCTTGATGTTCCGGGACATCGTCATGAGTGTGGTCAGAGCCAGCATCCATGGCGGAAGTTTCTTTCGTGACGATCGACATGGCGGGACAGTTTCCGTCTCGAAGCAGGTACGAAATCCCGGCGCGCAGACGCCGGCGGTCTCATTCAGCTTAGACTGGAATTCCAACGCCCGAACAGCACTCTCCTGGTCACAGACAGAAGATCGCATCAACTTGTCCGCAAAGGAGGCTTGTAGCGATTATAACAGATCGTCCAGGTCGCTTCTCAATGCCGTTTCACCGGCAGTCCCGGCAAAAGAAAAGACTGGAACGAAGAGCACGCGGAGTTGAGCAGAGGTCGCAGAGAATGACGCCCAGAGTCAACGCAAACCCGCAGCGAGAACTGACAAAAAGAGTGATTTTGAGAGGCTTTCTCTACGAGCACTGCTCAACTCCGCTTACCTCTGCGCTCCATTCTTCTTCTATGGTTTCAACGCAGAGTCAGATTGTGGCCTCGTTCGTTTCTTTCTTTGGGAGAGGCTGTAGCGATTGTAACGAAATTTCCTGATGCAGGGGCAGGCCGATGTCGATAATTACGAGGAACGACGCGTCATCAGACATTTCGTCACGCTCAAGATACTTACTCAGTTTCACGTTCGCGAGGGGGTTCTCACGATGAGAAAAGCACTGTTCACGATGGCCTTTGCGCTGTTGTTATCAACGTCAGCCGGGAGCCTCTTCGCTCAAGGCGGCACTGGTCAACCGACCGAGTGGAACAACTTCATGTACTACCCGTACGTGTATTATCCACAAAACTTTCAGGCTCCAGTCCAGTACGATCACTTGTACTACCGCTATCCTGAAGAACGCCGAATTCCTGTGATGAACAAGAACTGGCACAACTTCTACACCATGCCCCGCCCGTACCACAAAGGGTACCACTTCACTCTGGACGTGTTTTAACAGTCCCGGGTTTGAACGAACAAAGAAAAAACCTCGATCTTTGGATCGAGGTTTTTTTGTTTTCACGGGAGTGGAGTTGTTCTTGGGTTGAGAAGTCTTTGTCCTGGGCTTCTCACTTCCATGACAATGACATCAGAGCCTCGAAGAACGTAAACCAACCGGTATCGCTTACCAGCTGGCGTCTTGAAATAGACTTCATGCAAAGGTTCTGAAAACCGTTTTGACTCTGCTGACTCACTAAACGTATCAGCATGTGATTTTAAAGGCTCGATGGCATGTTCATACGCCTCGATCCACCGAATCACTCCATCGGGAGATTTTTGTCGCAGCCACTCACGTATTTCGATGATAGATCGATACGCTTTATTGGTGGCCTGCACTTGGAAACGCAAGGTTAAAGCCCTTCACGCAATCGTCGCGAAACTTCCTCTGCAGAAATCGTTCGCCCTGCTTCGAGATCTTCAAAGCTTTGTTTTAAAGACTCGATCCAATCTTCTTCGTCGAGCCACTCCGCAATAACCTCCCGAGGCGTGAGCCCGGGTTCTCGCTCGAACTTGCTTCCGACGAATTCGTAAAATGCTTTTAGATCTGTATTTGGTCTTGAAATCATAGACTGTTTCCTTCGATCAGGATTTTGGAGTCATTCTGACCGAATATCACAGACAAAAAAAGATGAAAGCCTCTCTTACCTATCGTGGCACCGCAATCCGGCTGAGCAGTTGCTGAATAATCCCCTTGGCTCGCTCGCGTTGACCTTCACGGATCAATCCTGTCACCACGATCCGGTGAGCCAGGGCAGGGATCGCGAGTTGTTTGATGTCGTCGGGAATGACGTAATCGCGGCCGTTTAGAAATGCGTACGCCTGCAGCGACTTGTAGAAAATGATCGCCCCGCGGGTACTGACGCCAAGAGCCAGTTCATCGCTTTCGCGGGTCGCCGTCACGATTTCAAGAATGTAATCATTGAGAGAATCGTCAACGCGGACCTTCTTGACTTCATCCTGTAATGCAGACAGTTGCTCGGCGTTGATAACGGGCTTAATGGCGGAGACCGGTTCGCCGCTGCGGTGGGAGATGAGGACTTCTTTCTCGTATTCACGAGACGGATAGCCAATCTCGATCCGCAGCATGAAGCGGTCGAGCTGGTTCTCGGGGAGAGGATAGGTGCCTTCGAATTCGAAGGGGTTCTGAGTCGCGAGAACGAAGAACGGACGCTTCAACTGATACGTCTTGCCATCGATCGAGACCTGACGCTCGCTCATTGCTTCGAGCAGGGCGCTTTGTGTTCTCGGGCTCGTCCGGTTGATTTCGTCAGCCAGGAGAACATTCGTGAAAACAGGACCTTCGCGGAACTCGAACTCACCCACATTCGGGCGAAAAATACTCGTTCCGATAATATCCGAGGGAAGCATGTCGGGCGTGAACTGCAGGCGGGCAAACTGGCAATCGATACTCGCGGAAATGGCTTTCGCCAGCGACGTTTTTCCCACCCCCGGCGCATCTTCGATCAACAGGTGACCTTCTGCAAACAGTGCTGTGATCGCCAGCTTGACGGCGTGTGGCTTTCCCAGAACAGCCTGATTGATATTGTCCAGCAAGGCGGCAACGAGTGACTGACTCGCCGATGAACTCGTCTGTGTCGACACTGAGATCTCCGATCAACTTGTTTCCAGCAACTGGACGTTCGCGATTCCCTGCGATGGCAGGCCAGAAGGTCTGGCATTCTGACTGTCAGGACTTTTGAGACGGGTCTGATTGATGTGATCAGGCGCCTCGTGCCCAGCCTCGTCCGTTTCCAACATACGCCAGCCACGGCGTTTTTGGAAATGTGCGACCAATGAGTTTTGTGAGAAGGAGAAAGTTTTTACCCCTACACCTTGTCCCTGCAGACATGCTGCGGGCACAATAGGGAATGTTTCCATTCTCATTTGCGACGGTAGTGTATGTTCAGTTTCTGCGTTCGTCAGTATTGGCTCTACGTTGTCACTGCCTGCCTGATGGTGGCAGCGGGTTGCAAGCCACGCGTTGAAACTCCCTCTGAGGTCGTCGCAACTCCTGACCACCAGAACATTTCAATTCCTCCCATCAACGTCGATGAATCTGATTGGCCTTGGTGGCGTGGATTTGACAGAAACAATCGTACGAACGTCCAGGCGGGAAAACTCCCTGACCGGTTGACCGATCATTCGCGACAACTCTGGACAGCCGACATCCCAGGAAAAGGTCGGTCGACTCCGATTATCGTGAAAGACGTGGCTTACCTCACATCGGGGGTCGAATCGCAGAACCAGGCGCAGACGGTCCTCGCCTTTGATACGAACAGCGGGGCGAGATTGTGGGAAACGATTGTTCACAATCAAGGTTTTGATCCCAAGTCGCACGAAGAAAATTCCCAGGCCTCGCCCACGATGGCCACGGACGGGGAAAGGCTTTACGCAGTATTCATGTCTCATGGCAAAGTCCAGGTGACTGCCCTCAGTTTTGATGGAGACATCTTGTGGACAAAGCCCGTGGGGCAATTCCACTCCATGTTCGGCTTCGGTCCGTCGCCGCTGGTGTTTGGCAATGCTGTTTATGTGGCTGTCGATCATGATCAGGGCGGGTTTCTATGTGCGATCCGTCGCGATACGGGGGACGTGCTCTGGTTGAAGCAGCGTCCGGCCCGGACGAACTTCGCGACGCCCGTTGTCGCCCAGATCAATGGCCTGCCGCAGATTCTCATCACCGGCGACCATCACCTCATGAGCTACGATGCCCGCACTGGCGAATTTCTCTGGAAAGTCCCTGCCCTCGCGGAAACCATGGTCGGGATGCCAATTCTACTTGCGGGTCAAGATGGGAATGCCCGCGTTTACATCTGCTCGGGTGGTTATCCGGAAAGTGAAACGATTGCCTTCGATCTCACCCAGTCGCCACCCGCTCGGCTGTGGAGCAACAAGGAGAAACTTTACGTCCCATCCCTGTCGATCAGCGATGACGAACAGACCGTCTATGGGATGGACGACGAAGGGATCGCGATGGCCTGGTCAGTCGACAAAGGCAAGACGCTGTGGAAAAAACGCCTCGGCGGTCCACACAGTGCCTCCGGCCTGCTCGTTGGCGACCGCTATCTCACAGCCAGTGAAAAAGGAGACATCAAACTGCTCCAGGTCACCCCCAAAAAAGCAGACGTCCTCTCCGAAGAAAAACTCGGTGACGAAATCTACGCCACGCCCCTGCTGGTCAAAGGCAAAATCTATATCCGCACCGCGTTTCGCAACGACGGCGGCTATCAGGAAAAACTGATCTGTATCAAGGCGGATTGAAAGACACCGATGTCACTGCCGCTCGAATCGCATGTACATGGCATCCTGCTGCACGTTCACGCCCAGCCGGCGGCGAAGAAAAATGCGATCATCAAAATTCATGACGGACGCCTGAAGGTCGCTGTCACCCAGGCTCCCGAAAAGGGCAAGGCCAATCAGGCGATCATCGAAGTGCTCGCCAAGTCTCTCGGTCTGAAACGATCGCAAATCTCCCTGCTCACCGGCGAACTCAACTCGCACAAACAATTTCTGCTGACGGACTGTCAGCTCGACCAGATCCACGAAAAACTCACGTCTCTCTTGATGGGGTAATTGTTTCCCAGCGCTCGATGGTTCTTCCTATTGCCGTCGCTGCGACTACAATAACCTCCATGATCCCGCGGAGTTGCTACGTCCACGTTCCCTTTTGCGTCCACCGCTGTGGCTACTGCGACTTCACGCTCGTGGCTGGACGAGACGACCTCATCGGCCCCTATCTCGAAGGCATCGGACGCGAACTCCGTTTCGTCCTCGGCGAACCTGTTGAACGGTTGGAACTGGATACCTTCTACTGGGGTGGCGGGACTCCGTCGTACCTGAATCCCGACCAGCTACGCCAGCTGAACCAGACGCTTCGCTCCCGCTTTGAACTGGCAGCTGATGCAGAGTTCACCGTCGAAGCCAACCCGCATGGACTCGATGAATCCCGCATCCAAACCCTCGCAGATCTCGGCTGCAACCGGATCAGCCTCGGCGTGCAATCGTTCGACGCGAATGTCTTGAAGACCCTCGAACGTGATCACTCTCCCGAAGACATCCAAACCGTCGTTCAACGACTCCGTTCTCGCATCGACAACTTCTCGATCGACCTGATCTTCGGCGTCCCAGGCCAGACTCTCGATTCTTACCGGACGACTTTAGAGCAGGCCATCGACCTTGCCCCGCGTCACCTTTCAACCTATGGGCTGACGTTCGAGAAAGGCACCACTTTCTGGTCTCGTCGCGAACATGGCAGTCTCCAGCAGGTCGATGAAGAACTCGAGCGAGATCTCTATGCCTTGACCATCGAACGCCTCGAAGCGGCTGGTTATCGTCAGTACGAAGTCTCCAGCTTCGCCCAGCCCGGATTCGAATCTCGACACAACCAGGTCTACTGGTCGGGCAAGCCCTATCACGCCTTCGGCCCCGGTGCGTCTCGTTACCTGAACGGACGACGCGACAACAACCATCGTAGCCTGTTCACCTGGCTGAAACGCCTTCAGGACAACGCATCTCCCGTCGGCGAATCAGAAACACTCTCTCCTGAAGATCGAGCCCGTGAACTGATGATTCTGGGACTGCGTCAGATCAAAGGGGTCTCTCACGCGAAATTCGAAGAATTGACAGGTTTTGCCCCAAAAACGCTGATGGGGAAATATTTCTCAACGCATAGAGACAACGGCCTGATCGAAGATGACGGTCATGACGTCAAAATTACCCCCGCAGGACGCTTTATCGCCGACTCCATCGTTGTCGACTATCTCCGCACCGATTAACCTGAATGTCGCGTCTGGAAGGTGTTTTCTATCTTCCTCCGGCCAATTACTAATTCCGAATTACGATTTCCGGGACCGGCTTTCATGAAAATCTACGATTCCGCTGATATCGAAACCGCCTGGCAATCGGCTCAAAAAGCTCAAGCAGAAGGTAAGCTCTCTGCCAGCACGTTGGGCAATCTTCAACCCTGGTTGACCCAGCCGCACTTCGATCATTTCCGCTGTGAAATCCTGCAGATGATCCAGGGCGAACGCTGGAAGCAGCTGGAAGAGTCCTTCTGGGAAGTGATCGCCTTCGGAACCGGCGGCAGACGTGGTCGCATGGGCGAACTCGGCACCGCGACCATGAATGCCCGCACGGTCGCAGAATCGGCCTACGGGTTAGGGGCGTACTTCCTTTCCACCAGCGGTGGAAAACCCGGTAAGGCGGCCATCGCTCACGATTCTCGCAACCGCTCATCCGAGTTCGCCAAGATCACCGCCTCTGTTCTCGCAGCTCAGGGGTTCATGGTCTACTTCTTCAGCGAACACCGCTCGACACCAGAACTCTCCTTCGCTGTCCGTTATCTGAAATGCGACGTCGGCGTCGTCATCTCCGCATCTCACAACCCCCCATCGGACAACGGCTTCAAGGCGTACTGGGCCAACGGCGGTCAGGTCCTCGCCCCTCACGATAAGGGGATCGTCGATCACGTCTACAAGTCGAAGCAAATCGCGATGGTCGAATTCGATGACGCCGTCAAAGCTGGCACGATTCAGATCATCGACAAAGAGATCGATGACGCTTATGTCCAGGCCGTGCTAGCAATGTCATTGACGGACAACCGCGAACTCAACGCCGTCTACACCCCGCTGCACGGCGTCGGCGAAACCTGCTGCTATAAAGTCCTCACCGCTGCTGGCTTCAAGGGAATCGAAATCCTCGAAGAACAACGGACTCCCGACGGCAACTTCCCGAACGTCGACGCTAACTTCCCGAACCCCGAACGTCCCGAAGTCTTCAAGCAGGCAATCGCCAAAGCCAAGCAGACCGATGCTGGCGTCATCATGGCGTCGGACCCGGATGCAGACCGACTCGGCGTCTGTGTCAAAGACAAGACGACTGGCGAGTTCGTCCACCTGACTGGGAACCGCATCGGTGCTTTGATCGCTGATTACGTCATCTCCAAGCGAGCCGCCAAGGGGGATCTGACGCCTGAGCATTACGTCGTCGAGACCCTCGTCACCACACCATTGATCGCAGACATCGGGCGTGCTCACGGCCTGAAGGTTGTCGACAACCTGCTCGTCGGCTTCAAGTACATCGGCCAGACGATGGATCAACTCGGAGCCGAGAAGTTCGTCTTCGGAGCAGAAGAGTCTCTGGGCTATCTCGCAGGTGGGTATGCTCGTGATAAAGATGCCGGGATCGCCGCTCTTTACCTGGCAGAATGTGCGGCCGAACTGGCTGCACAAGGCAAGACACTGCTCGACCGCCTCGACGAACTCGCGTTGACCTATGGCTATTACCTCGAAGGCCAGATTGCCAAGAGCTGCCCGGGAGCAGATGGCAAAGCCCAGATCCTGAAACTGATGGCTGCCTTCCGCAAGAATCCACCGTCAAGCCTCGCGGGCATCGAGATGGCCAACGTCGAAGACTTCGGCACTCACGAAGTTCGAACGCTGCCAGCCAATACGAAGGTCAACAATCTCCCAGAGCCACAGGGCGATCTGATGATCTTCACGACCAAGCCCGCTGAAACACAGATTCGTCTGGCAGTCCGCCCCTCGGGAACAGAGCCAAAGATCAAGTTCTACCTGTTCGCCAACACAAAGGTCGGCGCACCGGAAGATCTCGAAGCCGTCAAACAGAAAACCCAACAGCGCCTGAACGATTTCTCAAAGGCCCTGTCCACCTGGATGGACGAAGTCATCGCGTCTTAGGCGAGCGGGGGTATCAACCCCCTGTCTTCTTCATCTTCTCGATCAACACACCGCAACGGGAGGGCGAGGCTCCGTCCGAGCCGCTTCTTTGCATTGCGAAAATTTAACTTCGAACTGAGCGATGATGGCCTCGACGGTTTTCTGATTGCGAACTGTTCAAAATCGAATAATCAAGGTGCGATTGCAACGCGAGACACCGGCTCGGACGGAGCCTCGCCCTCCCGGTGAACATCCATTAACACACCCAACATCCTGTCTTCCATAGGACGTTCCAACGCGAACGTCACCCACCACGAAAGCCCACCTGACATGTCCACTCGTCGCATTGGTCTCTGGCTCGTCGGAGCCTGGGGAAACGTCGGCACGACCGTCGCTGTTGGTCTGGCTGCCCTCCAGAAAAAATTGATGCCCACCACCGGGCTCGTCACCGAACTCCCGATGTTCGCCAAAGCTGGCCTGCCCGAGTTCACTGAATTCATCGTCGGCGGTCACGAAGTTCGTCCCAATACGTACTACAACGCCGCCCAGACGCTGTGGCAGAACTCGCGTATGTTTTCGCCCGATCTTCTCGACCAGGTGGAAGATGTCCTCGAATCCTTCGACGCGAATGTCCGCCCCGGAACCCTGGTCAACGTCGGCAACGCGATCAACACCATCGCACGCCAAGGTGGCTCATCGCAGGAATCGACAACAGAATCTCCTCTGGCTGCCATCGAACGCCTCACCGCAGATCTCGTCGGCTTTAAGGACACGCTCAAGCTCGATCACGTCATTGTCGTCAACCTCGCGTCGACGGAGCCCGCTTCCTCGATTCCGCCCAACGATCCCGTTCTCGCCACTTGGAAAGCCCTCGAAGAAGCTCTTGATTCCGAGAAGCCTCTCGACCTGCCAGCCAGTTCGCTCTATGCGATCGCCGCGTTCAACTCTGGCTGCACCTACATCAATTTCACCCCCTCCGTCGGCTCGAACCTGCCTGCTTTAGCGGAACTAGCTGACCTGCGGAAAGCCCTCCACGGCGGACGCGATGGCAAGACCGGCGAGACGCTCCTCAAGTCGGTCCTCGCTCCCATGTTCCGAGCACGTAACCTCGAAGTCAAAAGCTGGGTCGGCCACAACATCCTCGGCAACGCCGACGGTCAGATCCTCAACGACCCGAACAACAAAGCTACCAAGGTTAATTCCAAGGACCGCCTCCTGGGCGAGATCCTCGGCTACAAGCCGCAGTCCCTGGTCTCGATCGAATACATCGAGTCGCTGGGCGATTGGAAAACCGCCTGGGATCACGTCCACTTCGACGGCTTTCTTGGTACCCGCATGACGATGCAGGTCACCTGGCAAGGCTGCGATTCTGCCCTCGCAGCTCCTCTGGTCATCGACCTGGCCCGTTTGGCAGACCGTGAAAAACGAGCCGGTGGATCAGGCGTCATGTCGTTCCTGAGCTCATTCTTCAAGAGCCCGATGGGAACCGACCTCGCCGAGTTCGCCGCCCAGAATCTCGTCCTCGCCGACTGGGCCAAGAAAGCATCTAAGTCGTAGGGTCCCGCTGTGCGGACCGTTAATCGACAAGCATCTTCGGCACAACGATCAAGTGTCTGGAGCTAACACTCACCTTCTCTGATCTTAATCCGCATTAACGATCTGCACAGCGGACCCTACGCGATGCCTCACAGCGGATTCTGAAATCCCATCACCTGAAACCGCGACAGCTCAGCGGTCGTTGTCAGCTTGATAGCGGCGATGTTGTCGTAAGCGATCATAACCTTCCGGGCATTCGTGCTGTCAGGCTTATCGCGCTCGACAAGCAGGATCCCACCCGAAATCATGAAGTTCACAAACGGGATCGTTTCGCCAAAAGTCGTGACGAGCATGGCTTGTTTAGGCATTGCATCGGGCCAGTTTTCAAACAGACTGCGCCATGTTGTGCCGGTCGAACTCATCTTAGATTCCTTGGGGAACGGGAAGTGATGAGCGGCATCTTAGTCTGTTGGAAATGCAGCAGCAATTGTGATCGCCACAATTGCCTCTCTTGACATTCCGCCTTACATAGACTTGGGAGGCGTGATTCGTTCCGGCTGATAAAACTGGCGGACATCGATCACTTTCATCCCGGCGGCCTTCGCAGCGATAATTCCGGGATCGACGTCTTCATAGGCCATGCACTTCGTCGGGTCAGCACCAATCCGCCGGGCTGCTTCCAGGAAGATGTCGGGAGCAGGCTTGCCGTGCTCGACATCCAGTGACGTCACAATGGCGTCGAAACACTCAAAAATCCCGATCTGCTTGAGCAGCGGGTAGCACAGTGACGGGATTCCCCCGGTCGCGACAGCCATCGGTCGAACGCCGTGCAGTCTTTTGACGAGTTCGACCATGGGCTCGATCGGGCGAACGGTGTGCATCAGCTCGACGAACAAGGCTTCCTTCTTGTCCGAGATGGCTTTGATGTCGTGGTCGACACCAGTCTCGGAAATGAGAAGGGCAGCGACTTTGTGGGTGGGCCAGCCACCTAATGCGTAAAAGCGATCTTCGTCGAAATCGAACCCATATTCGCTGGATATCGCAGCCCAGGCACGAAAATGCGGGGGCATCGAGTCAGCCAGCGTCCCATCGCAATCAAACACAAAACCATCGATGGACTGCAGCTGAGATTCGGTCAGGTGAAGGATCTTTTCGGCCTCGTTCATGATCTGAAGGTAGCACATTTCGATCAGGTCGAAAAGTAGCGGCCTATCGAATGAAAAAGGGAATCATTAGGAACGATATTCTTTGCCGCCGAAAAGGGGGGCTAGGCAAATAGATAATGTGTAGTGTATTTATATGTCACTTGTTGAGTGAATCTAGCTACACATGGCTAGGAGCGTTTAGTTGGATCACCTAGTTCTTTATTCAGCTTCACTGCTGACTTGAGTAGTTCGCGAAACTGTGGCTTCTGAATCTGGGCAATGTCCGTCAGTTTGACATGCCGCATGCGATCCATGGATTTCTCAAGCAGTTTCTTCGGGTCAGCGACCTGATCGCCACGCCAGAAGCCGAAGTTGACCTGATTGCGAAATGCTTTGATAAAACAGAAGGGGCCATTGAGTTCATAAACAGGCTGGCCCCACTTGATCGACTCCTCGGCTTTGGGAATCGTGGATGTCACCAGTTCCCGTAATTCGCCGACGATTTCTCCTCGCCAGTCACCGAGTCGTTCAATGTACTCGTCGACTGTCTTCGCTAATTGAGGAGTCAAATTGCTGGAAGGTGTCACCTTCGCTTTAGCGGCTGGCATGGGCTTTTTCTTCGGCATAACGGACCCGCTTCACGTCAAATGTTTGATGGGTCACGAAAGGGGAGGTCAATCAGGGGAGGAGAACCACCCAGGGCTTTCTTGCGCTGCAACAAAGTTCTGCATGCAGTTGGTGGTGTTGTTCACCAGCTTATTAGCTTTCACAGCGAATGAATTATACGCTTAAATGCTAAACAGCTAACAACATAAGTAGCAAAAAGGCCCTGAGTTAACTAGTGTTATCTGTTGAGAGAAATCCTTTGTCAATCTTGAGGATTCCTAAATATTTCATAAATTGTTGAATTCACTCACCCGCGTGGGTGGAATTTCTTGTGAATGGCTTTCAGGCGGCTGTTTTCTACGTGCGTATAGATCTGCGTCGTTCGAATACTGGCATGGCCCATCAGTTCCTGGAGGGCACGAATTTCGGCTCCACCGGCCAGCATATGCGTGGCAAAGCTATGGCGCAGGGTGTGGGGACTGACGCCTTCACCGCAGCCAATTCTCTGTGCGTACTTCGTGACCAGCTTCCAGATCACAATGCGACTGAGTCCACGTCCGGATCGGTTGACCAGGAGAACCTCGCTGCCTGCTTTCGTCGTCAACAGAGGTCGTTCGTGCTCCAGATAAGCTTCCAGAGCAGCCCGAGCAACCCCGTTCAATGAAACCAGGCGCTCCTTGTCTCCTTTTCCAATCACGCGACAGAAGCCTTCCTCCAGCGAAATACTGTTCAAATTCAAGGAAGAAACTTCCGAAGCCCGGCAGCCGGTCGCGTAAAGCAGGCACAAGAGGGCCCGGTCTCTGAGTGGAAAGCGATCCGTCGGACCCGGGGCAGACAACAGTTCGTCCACTTTCTCCGGACTGAGGACCTTGGGGAGATACTGCCAAAGCTTAGGCGAGTTTAATAAGTCGACGATGCTTTCCGTCAGCTGGCCTTCCAGAACTAGATAGCGAAAAAACATCTTTAAGGAAACAAGATGGCGGGCAATTGTCGTCGTGGCGAAATTCTGCTCGTGCAGGTGTTTCAGGTAATCACGAAACGCTGACAACGGTAACTGGGAGAACAGGCCAAGCTTGTTTTGACGATGCCATCCTAAAAAACGCTTTGTGTCTGTGCGGTAAGCTGAGACGGTATTTCCAGACATGCCGCATTCGCGTTCCAGGTAAAACACGAAGTTTTGCAGCGAATCGCCTTGCGCCTCTTCTCCCCGCGGCATGGCGGGGGAATCGCTCACAGGACGTCGACGCGGTGGCATAAAAGGCTTTCTCGTCGTGGTTTAAGACGCAAAATGAGACAAACTGGCTCAGTTCAGTTTCGGTATGGGGGGCGGACGACTTGAGATGCAGGGGAAACTTGCATGACTTAACGATTAACTAATATGAGAACTTCGTGTCATCCGTCTTTAGGGAAAATATTGAAAATGGAGCAGACGGGTATTTTTACGCCGTGTGCAATGTGTGCATTCAGGTGAAAATGGTCGTCAAGCCTGACATCTTGTCAGTCGTGATTTTTGGCTTGATGGCAGGGATGTCGCAAAAGTAGCCTCGTCTCAAGTTGATGGGTGCCTTAAGATGGAAGCCATTGGAGTTATTCATTTTGATCAGGAGATTTACGGATGAAATCCGTCGTATCAGTCATCGCAGTACTTGCATTTGGAATGTTGTCGACGCTCTTCGTTACACCAGCCAATGCCCAGGCGCCTGCCGAGCCATCACTCGTCACGGTCAAGACTTTTATGGCTGCGTCAAAACTCGCGCCTGGTCAGCCTGTAGAAGTATTGATTGTCGTTCAAGTGCAAAAGCCATGGCATATCAATTCTAACCCTGCCAACCCTGATTACCTAATTCCTACGGAATTCAAACTCGTTGCCACCGAAGGAAGCAAGGTCGATCAGCTGAAGTATCCCAAAGCCGGCACGATCAAGATGGATGGCATTGATGAGCCGGTCCACGTCTATGAAGGGGAATTCGCGATCTTTGGCAAGATCACTGCACCTGCGGAAGCAGCTGGCAAAACTGAGTCACTTGATATGCAGCTGCATTACCAGGCCTGTAACGATCAGAAGTGTCTCCAGCCGAACAAGGTCTCCATCAAAGGCAGGGTCCCTGTCGCGGCTGTCGGGGAAGCTCTCGAACCTCAGAACCAGAAGTTGTTTGAGAAGTACCGCCCCAAGCCGGAAGAAAAGAAGAAGTAGTTGACCTTTTCGGTCGATTTCCGCGTCAGGAAGTGGAACATATCGCAACCAGTTGATATGCAGTCTGCCTGATTTGATACCAGATTGACCTGTCCGCGTTTGTCAGGGGTGTGCTTGCTCCGTATATTCTGGATCTGACAGAACATAACATGTCGGTGTTTCTGGTGATGACGGAGCACTGGCAGGATTCTGTTTTTTGCGCAGGCCGCGCCGTCCCATACGTTGGCAAGGATTCTCAAGATGAGCTCACACCCCGAAGCAAAGACCGCCTCTGTTCCGAAAACCAAGATTGTCGCGACGATTGGTCCAGCGACTTCCTCCCGTGAACAGCTGAAAGCTTTGATACTTGCGGGAGTGAACGTCTTCCGTCTCAACTTTGCTCACGGAACCCACGAGCAGCACGGCAGCGTCCTGCAATTGATTCGTGAGTTATCAGCCGAGCTGAGCAAACCGGTGGCGATCCTTGGGGATCTCTCGGGCCCCAAGATTCGTCTGGGCAAGCTGCCTAACGATGAGATTGACTGTCTGCTGGGCTCTCGCTTCGAATTCGTGAAAGGCAGCACGGGTGGCGACGTCACCAAGCTCAACTGCACCTATGAGTATTTGATTGACGACTTGAATCCTGGCGACCCGGTTCTTCTGGCTGATGGGAACGTCGGCATGCGGGTGGTCGAGAAGTATGCCGACGAGGGGCGGGCTGTCTGTATTGTCGAGCACCCCGGACTCATCCGCTCCAAGCAGGGAATCAACCTGCCGGGCGTGAATCTGCGCACGCCCTCTTTGACCGAAAAGGATCGTGATGACCTCGCCTGGGCCTTGGCACACCGCATCGACTTCGTCTCATTGAGCTTTGTCCGTCGAGCAGAAGACCTGAGACACCTGCGACAGACGATCGAAGATCTCCAGAAGATTGTCTCCGACAAGCACATTCCACAAATCGTTGCCAAAATCGAGAAACTCGAAGCCATCCAGGAACTCGATGGGATTCTTGAAGAGTCCGACGTCGTCATGGTGGCTCGAGGCGATCTGGGCGTTGAAGCCGATATCGTCAAAGTGCCGATCCTGCAGAAACTGATCATCAAGAAGTGCGGCGAAGCCCGCGTTCCGGTCATTACCGCGACCCAGATGCTCGACAGCATGCAGCACTCCCCTTTCCCGACCCGCGCAGAAGCTACCGACGTTGCCAACGCCGTTCTCGATGGCACCGATGCCGTCATGCTTTCAGGTGAAACGGCTGTCGGTAAATTCCCCGTGCGAACCGTCGAAGTGATGCGTCGAATCGTCATGGAAGCCGAGACGCTGCTGGCGACGCGTAATTTCATCGATGCTCGGATTCAGCCAGGACGCAAGGCTCTGGAAGTCACGGAAGCCATGACCCTGGCTGCGGGAACAGCCGCCTCTCAACTGCAGGCTGACCTGATTGTCGTTATCACGAAGTCAGGACGGACGGCGCTTTCGATGTCTAAGCAGCGTCACCCGATGCCCGTTCTGGCCATTACGAAGGAACTCGAAACCTCTCGTAAGCTCTGCATGGTCTGGGGCGTGTACCCACATTTCGCCGACATCCAGGAGAACGATCCCAAGGCCGTGCTGTCGACGGTTCTCGAATGGGGCAAGTCCAACGGCATCCTCAAACACGGCAGCAAGATCGCACTGATCCTCGACTCGATCTGGTCAGCTGAAGGCCACGATGTCTTGATGATCCATACCGTGGATTAAGACTGCAGACGTAAATCCGGGAGACTGGAACGCAGAGAGAACAGAGTTGAGCGGAGATCGCAGAGTAATACTGATCACCCTTGATTCTGCGAGTCTTCTTCTCAACGTGCCATGCTTGCAGCTTTGGGCAAGCATGTTCTGAACGCGCCAACGTCAAACGAAGCAGCATGCTCACCCAAAGCTGTGAGCATGGCACGACTTTTGTAAATGCGCTGGTTTAAATTGCGATTCGTATGAGAGGTTTTTCGGTTTCGAGCCTCTCGAATCTCCTTCATCGCATCATCTGCTGCCTCTGCTTTGAACAGCATTTTCGTTTTCTCTCCGCGCCCTCTGCTTCCCTCCGCGAGCTCTGCGTTCCAGTCTTCTGTCCCTGGCATTGAATCGCTTTGGAAACAGGAATCTTTCTGCCTTCGAAAAAATTGTAGAAAAGTCAGAGCATTTTCCTGAAAAAGTTTAAAGTTTTCGAAGAAGGTCTCAACTTGAGCTAAATCGGCTGCCGATACAGAAGGAAGAACCGTCAAAGTCGACGTATCTTTCCTAACCGGACCCGAGCCGATCATGCCTTCAAATACTCCAGTCGCTCATCGTCACTCCCTGCTGTCTTGCGTGTTGCCGCTGTTGCTGGCCGCGTTGTCAGGCTGCTGCTGTTACGACCCCTGTGGTTACAACGCCTGCTATGACCCCTGTGGCGGTGGTTTCTATACCTCCGGGATGAACTACGGCAGCTGCGTCAATGATCTGCCGACTCTGTACGGAATGCAGAATGGCGGCTGTGCTCCTATGAATTGTGCTCCGATCAGCTGTGCCCCCATCAGGACCTGCTCGACCGTCTCTCGTCCTCCCATGGTGATGCGAACCTACGTTCCGCCGACCATGAGTGGCAACTGCTTTACTGGCGGTTGCGATGTCAGCGGGGGATGCGAAGATGGCCAATGTAGCGATGATTATTTTAACGATGGAGTCATCTATGGCACGCCTGAGCCAACCATGGGCATGCCTTATGGCAATTACAGCTATCATGAGCGATATCATCAGAACCATCACAAGGTCAGCTGGACTCAAAAGTTCAAAGCCGGCTGGAAGAAGAGGTTCGGCAAGAAAGCCTGCGACTGTCCACGGTGTCGTGAGAAACGACGTCACTTCAAAAATGGCGAAGTCCATGCCCTCAACTGCGGCTGTCCGATCTGTCGCGGCGACCAGTTCGCGATGAACAGCAGCTACGAAGGTGAAGTGATCGAAGGCGATGTCGTCTATGAAGGCGAAATGGCTGACGGCGAAATGGTTGATGGTCAGGTTGTGGAAGGGGACGTCATTTACGAAGACGGCGATACGCATGTCGTTGACCATGGCCATAACCCGCAGACCTGCCCACACTGTCAAAAAGCCAGCGGCTCTGCCATGAACCAGCGTCAGATGACTTACGACGGCGGACCAGTCGAAGGCGAAATGATGGATGGCCAGGTCATCGAAGGCGACGTAATTCATGATAATGGGGGCATGACTCAGTCATACCCTGAATACGGCGGCCAGCATTTTGCTCCACCAGTCCCTGCTCGTGATAACAACGGTGCAACACTGAACGGCGAGATCATGGAAGGCAGCGTGCCCGCTGACGCCAATCCTCAGCCAACATTCCGTCAGCGTCCCAGCAGCGACGATGCACCAGCTCCGCCAGCGTCAAACATGCCGATGCCGAACAATGAAGATGAGTTCTCTCAACCACGCCCGATTCCTGATGGAAATGTCAGCCTGAAGCCACCGCAGCAGACGGACAGCGAAGGCCTCATGCTGCCTCCGACCTGGGAAGAGGCACAAGTTGCCAAACCAATGGCTGCTCCCAAAACAACAGCGACTGTTCAGTCGTTGGCTCCTCCGCAAATCTCCTCGCCAACCGAACACGAATGGGCCAGCTCTGCCAAGCCGGCGACCACTTCGAAGACAGCGGTCTACACCAAGCCCGCAGCTCGCTCAACCATGGATAACCGTTACCACAACTTCGAAACCAAATCGACCAAGCCCGTCTCCCACGAGCAACCTCTCCTCCTGCCTCCCGCTCCCGAACCACGCAAGCTGAAATAACCGGACCGTCGTACGATCATTCCGCGTAGGGTGCTGGTGAGGCTTTGCGAACCGCACCAAATGGATCAATGAATGTCGTCTTGGTGCGCAGATCGCCGACGGATTCAATCAGCTGAATCATCCGATTCGCTCGCTGGTGTCAAGGAGTGAAAGACTTCGTCAGCGGATTTGGCCGTATTGGCTGGTCGATCGCCATCGTTCGGGAAGACCTTCAGATCCTCCGTCGGCTGGATCGTTACGAACGACAGATCGAGGTCACCATTCTCCGACATCTGCGGCTGCAGTCCCAGATGCTTGCACAAAAACAAGACCGCCGCCGTCCGCTTGGAGGGGCCGTAGTCGTGGCCTTCACTGGCGAAGTGGGCATGTTCGACCTGATCGCTCGCCTTGTTGAGTTCGTAGATCCGCTTGATGAAAGGGAACTCGACCTCAGGGGAATTTTTCGTCCAGTCCTGCCCGTTGGAGACGATCAACTGCGGCTTGGGAGCAAAGCTGGCGGCGATCTCGACGTTATCGGTTTCATGCTGCGGGCCGACATGGATTGGCAGGCCGGATTCACAAACGCAGCCGCCGTAATAGTGAGCCGAGACCTGACAGACGGGGACCGAGACATCCAGTCGGTCATCGACCGCCGCCAATAAAAACGTCTGCGTTGCACCGCCGGAAGCACCGGTGCAGCCCAGGCGGGTTTGATCAATGTTGGGCATCGAGCAGAGATAGTCGAGGGCCCGAATGCTGTTATAGGTTTGCAGCTTGAGAACCTGAGGATGCTTGTGATCGACAGGACGTGACTCTTCGAAGCCGACCATATCGTAAGAAAAGACAACTGCACCTGCCCGGGCGAGAGCAGCGGAGAGTTTCTGTTGATCTTCCCGTGTCCGTCCATCTTTCCAGTGACCATGTGGCGAGAGAATGCCGGGGATCGACTTGCCGGGTTCGTTGGGACGATAGAGATTTCCTGTCAGCCAGAAGCCGGGGAGTGTTTGAATCGCAACATTATCGACGCTGTAGCCATCGAATCTGTGTGCCGCGGTGACGAGGGGGGAGAGGTCGCAGGGCGTTGGTGGGTGATTGAGTCCCAAGGTCGATTTGATGTGCTGACGAATGACCTTGGAACGCTCGGCCCATTGTTCCTGTGTCTGATTCTTCTCCGCTAATGATGCGACGAATCGCCTGGCCTCCGGCTCTTCAAAGACAGCTCCTATGCGAAGTTGCTGGCCCGACAACGGCAGGGGAGGGGAGAGCAGGCAGGCCATCAGGGGCAAGGCAATGAAGAGTCCGTAGCGCATCGTCGGGTCCTCAGCTAGAGAATGCGGGAGGGCGAGGCTCCGTCCGAGCCGCTGTCCCGCGTTGCAACATCACATCAGTGAATCGACGCCGTTCCCTGTGTGCCACGGCTGTGTCAGCCGTGGCACACGATTCATTGATCATTCGGTTTTCGCAACGCGGAGTTTCGCCCTCCTGGTGGTTGGATTTCGTTTACCTAGTAGAGACAGCTGCTCGCGCAAACTCAATCAAAATATTTTCCAGTTCGTTGTCGAAAGCCTTGTCTTCCACTCGACCAGAAGTGGAAGATCCATTCAAACACAAAACAACGAACCGACAACACAGGAGTCCCTCTCATGTCCAAGATGATTTTCGTCAACCTGCCCGTCAAAGATCTCGCAGCCTCGATGAAATTCTTCGAAGCCCTTGGCTGGAAGAATAACCCGCAATTCACTGACGAAACCGCAGCCTGTATGGTCGTCAGCGAACAGATTTTTGTCATGCTGCTGACCCATGCCAAGTTCAAGGAGTTCTCGCCGAACCCGATCGCGGATGCTTCCAAGACAACCGAAGTCCTCAACTGTTTCGCCTGTGAAAGCAAAGACGAACTTAACGCCACGCTCGATCTGGCTCTGAAAGCCGGTGCGAAAGAATTCCGCGAACCGACCGACTACGGCTTCATGTATTCACGCTGCTTCCAGGATCTCGACAGCCACATCTGGGAATACGTCTGGATGGACCCAGCTGCGATGCAGGGCTAAGCTCGTGTAGGGTCCGCTGTGCGGACCGTCAATCGGCGTTGAATCCTGATCGCGGTTTACTGCGGTTGAAGACAACAACGTTTGGATCTTCTGACAGTGACGCGAATTAACGGTCCGCACAGCGGACCCTACAGATCTTTGAACCGCATCAAAACCAGGAAGATGGAACCATGTCTGAACCCGTCGTTGTCAATTCGAAGAAGCCAGGGAAGGCTGTTTACATCACGGGCTGGGTGATCACCGGGCTCGTCGGTCTTGCCCTGCTGGCTAGCGCCGGCCTGAAGTTCACGCCCGTCAATGAGGATACGGTGAAGGCGTTAGATCACCTCGGACTGACCCCCGCCCACACTCCGCCGCTTGGCGTCCTGGAAGCAATTTGCGTCGTCATTTATCTCATTCCCCAGACAGCGATCCTCGGAGCGATTCTCCTGACTGGCTACATGGGCGGAGCCATCTGCACACACTGGCGAGTCGGTGACCCCTTCTTCGTCCAGATCATCATCGGTGTGCTCGTCTGGCTGGGCATCTACCTGCGCGACAAACGACTCTGGGCGCTGATACCTTTTCGACGTTAGCAGCCCGTTGAATATCGAACAGACGAAAACGAATGAATCCAAAACCAAAAACAGGTTTACCACAGAGGCACGGAGGTCACGGAGTTTTGAATCAAAAAGTGTCTTCTTTTTCTCTCTTGCTCCGTGTTCTCCGTGACTCTGTGGTGAATTCTTTCTCTGTTCGTTTTTTCGGTTCTCTTTTCGAGCGAAGATTAGCTGCCTGTGCAGATGGCGATTCTCAAAATCGCTATTTGGCTCCGTCTGCAGAGACACACGTGATTGAACGCCTCAGCCACCCACTGCACGTCATGAAGTTTGCTCAACCCTTCGGTAACAATTCCGTCAACTCCCCAATCAACCGCTTGGCGATCTTCACCAGCGGCTTGAGTTGCTCTGCATCTGGGTGGCAGGCAGCGAGGGCTTCGCGGTAATACCAGACGACTTCTTCCGGCGGCGCATTGAAGACCGACCAGGCATCAATGCCGTTGACGAGGTCGAAGACAATCGACTGCATGTTGTGGATCTTATCCCCTAGCTTGACGGCGCGAACCTGCCAGTCAGAACTGCGAATCCGCTCCAGGTGCATTTGCTTGCGGAGTTTCCAGGGAATCTTTTCACCCTGAGCATCCTGCTTGATCTCCGAGAGGTGAATGACCCACTCGACGATATGCTCGGGAAACGTCTGCCTAAGTTGCTCTTCGGTGCAGTTGGTATCTTCGAGGACATCGTGCAAAAGAGCTGCCGCGAGGATGTCGTCTTCATAGCCATTCTGCGCCAGAATCATCGCGACCGACGTCGGATGAATGATGTAAGGCAGCTGCCCCCCTTTGCGCACCTGCCCCTGATGATGAAACGCAGCAACGCGAAGAGCATGTTCAAGAAGAAGCGACATCAGCCAAACTTATCACGAAGAGACCACAAGTAGGGTCCGCTGTGCGGACCATAAAAACGTCGACTGTAACACATCGACGGCTGATCGCGAACCACGCGACTCTTTACTCCCGTGTGCCACGGCTGTGTCAGCCGTGCCGAGTTCAAGCTGGACGTCTAATGAGCACTCACACGGCCGGCACGGCCGTGGCACACACACAACAAATCTCTGGACTACGTTGTGCCGACGAGGGTTGGTGCAGTCTTCGCGACCTGATGCCGAAATGCATTGAACCGCATGTACTCCCAGTGGCAATACAGCGGGCTTTTCTGCAGCAGGTCGGGGTGTTTGCCCTGGGCTTCGACGTGCCCCTGATTGAGGAAGATCACGTTTTCGCAGCGCTTCAATGTCGACAGACGCGATGGGAGAATGATGACGGTTCGCCCCTTGAACAGACGCTGATAGGCATCGTCAATCAGCGACTTGACCTGCTCATCCAGACGTACTTCCGGCTCTTCGATAATAAGTAACGCGGGCTTACGGAGAGCCGCCCGGGCTAAGGAGAGTCGGAACAGCTGGCCGGCGTCGAGTTTCTCGCCGAGTTCGCCGATGGGGGTCTCGTAGCCGAAGGGGAGCTTCGTGATGAAGTTGTGAGCATGCGCCAGCTTGGCAGCCTCGGCGGCTTCGTTGAGCGTGATCTTCTCCTGGCCGCAGGTCAGGTTCTCAAGGACCGATCCGGAGAACGCAGCATCTTTCCCGCTGACGTAGACACACTCCGCCCGCAGCGACTCCAGCGTCACCCAGGCGATGTCTTCATTGTCGAACAGAATGCGTCCCTCCGTCGGCTCGATGAACCGAGGCAGCAGCGAGAGCAAGGCTTTGGCTTCGATGGGATCGGTCGACACAACAGCAGTTGTCTGGCCGGCCTTGATCGTCAACGTCAAGGCATTGAGTAGTCGACGATCGCGATCTGTCGGGTGCTGGTAAGTGACGTTCTCGAGCGCGATATTGCGAGACAGCGGATCGAGGAATTTCGCCCCGACCGCCTGGCTGACTTCCGGAATGAGACCCAGGAACGACTGCAGGTGAACCGCGTATTTTTGCATCTCACGATAACGGGTGTAGGTCGCGGCGAGTTCTTCCCATGGTCGGAACATGGCGGCGAAGATCAGCAGGAAGGTGATGCCGGTCGCGATCGGCATCGCCTGAGGATGGTCTTCCGCGAGGAGAACCTTCGCCCCCATCAGGAAGAGGACCATCGTGACGCACAGCAGACCCACTGCGCGGGTCATCCACAGCGAGAAACTTTCGCCGAGTTGTTGTTTGATGGACGAGCGTTCGTGATCGGTCAGTTGTTTCTGGAAGCGTTCGGTTTCGAAGTCTTCCATGCCATAGCCTTTGACCAGCCGGCTTTTCTTTAGTCCTTCAGCGAACTGATTCATCTGGCGGTCGGCTTCGTGAATGGCGATCACTTTCTGGCGTTCGGTCCGTCGGATTTCGCGTTGAATGATCCACCAGCAGCCGAGCAGCGGGACGATCGATTGAACCGCCAGACGCCAGTTGATGAGCAGCGCGAGGGTGAACAACACGACGAGGCTGATCGGATGACGTCCCCACGCCATCAGCGATTGCGCAATGCCGGCTTTGAGTTCATCGAGTTCCTTGGTGAAGAGATTGACGGCATGGTTTTCCACATCGCCCGTCAGATCAGATTGCCCCAGACGGAGTGCCTGACGGTGCAGCGTTCGTCGCCAGTTGTTGATCAGCTGAAAGGCGACTCGATACGCGACCATCCGCGAGCGAGCATGCAACATCCCGCGCAGAATCCCCGCGAGCGCCATCGTAACCGCCAGCGCGAAGAGGGCCTGCGTGTTATTTCTCAGAGGAGCCACATTCTGATACAGCCATTGGAACAACGGTCCCCAGGGCTTGTCACGCGCGATCCAGACGGCAGGGAGAATTCCAGTTTCGACGAATTCTTTTTCGCCCGGTTCCGCATCGGCGTTCTTCAGGTTCGCTTCATCGAGCCCAATATTCTCAGGCTGTGCGATGACGCTGAGTCGCGGCAGATTTGAGTTCGTGACGGAAAGACGCCCCTGATGATGCAGCAGGTCCACAATCAGGTAAAAACATCCCACCTGGACAATCAGCAGGGCGGCGCTGAGAAGCCCCCCAAGGACGATCTGCCAGGCATTCGTCTTGTACCAGGAGTTGAGCGGGTAAATACGTCGGTAAGCATCGAGGGTCATCATGGTGTGGGCTTCTTACGAGATCTCGCGAGACTGAGAATCTTCGCTCCATCAAATCAGACAGGAAATCCCATCTTATCAATGATGGCCGTGTCAAAGAGTGTTGGCTATATCTTTTCTGCGAAATGCCCGCCATTTCCCCAAGCAGAGCGCGCAGTTCCAACCTGATATGCGATTCTTTCGCATCAGGAGGGTCGCGATACCCCCGAGGGCCTTACAATTTCCCCGGCTCCTGCCTCACGACTCATGACTGAATTAATACGGCTCTTTCCCGCCTGACAGTCGCTTCTCTTTGTCGCGGGAAATCGGCTGGTACGTGATCTCCTGCCAGCCACGCAAGTCAACTTCTAGAGGTTGCGGGTAACCCGAGGGGCTGCCGAAGTCTTTGACGAAGTGAGCGAGTCGTTTCAGCTTGTTCTCAGCCGATGGTTCTTTGGGATGTTCATGACCCGGTCCAAGGCCCCACAAAAACTGTGTTCCGCCTTCTGCAATGAGGGCATAGTTGACATCACCGTTGGGAGAGGTCGAAGACTGCGGGCGGTACAACGTGATCGATTTCAGACGGAATTCTTTCCACGCGGTTGGCTGTTCCGAGCCCGGCAGTTTCTTGCCAAGAATCTGGGCCAGTTTCGCAGCTCCTTTGATGGCAGGATCGCCCCAGAAGATACCGGCAGGACCTTGCGGCAATGATTCCGGATTTAGCACCACGGGAAACTTCTGCACGTCGTTCTGGGAAAAGTCCGTTGGCGGGAGCAGGATCCCCTCTTCGTCAACAGGGTAGTAACCGGTCTTAATCTGGATCATCGCGACTGGCTGTCGTACCTCGACATCAATATGCACCTGATGCGGGTAAACGATGGAGACTTTCTTGACGGACTTCACCCACGGCAATTGAGCCAGTTTCTCGCCAATCTCTTGCGTCAGTTTCGGATCAGCGACCGAGAGTTTTTTATCGCCAAGCAGATTCGCAGCTGTCCGGTCAGCCCAGCCCTCGGGCAAGGTCTCGGGCAGATTTTTCCAGACAATAGACGTCTCATCAACCTGGAACTGCGGGCTGTTCATCATGCGCGACTGCATCTTTCGCAGCGTCATGTAACCCAGGGGGGCAAAGCAGATCATCGCCATCCAGAACAGCACGATCGGGCGAAACAGCGCATCGCGCCACGACCCGGCTGGCGTTTCCGGCTCAGCGGCTGGAGGCGTCGATTTCTTTTTCGAAGCACGTGCCATGGACGATTGGAGAGACAGAGAAGAGGAACAAACTCAAACGACGTCCATGTCACAACAGCATTTCACAGCGCATATCCGCGCCCACATTCACCATCGTCCCGTTTCCCCACGCAGGTCCACAAAACCTCTCAAGTTCCGGTCAGGGGGAATGGGCACCCCTGGTCGTCCCACCCCCCTTACAGTAATGATCAAGCCACGGATGAACACGAAGAAACACGGATAAGAACCCCGGCAAATCTAATACGCTGAGTTCTCTAATTTATCTGTGTGAATCCGTGTTTATCCGTGGTTCGTATTCTCTGTCGTTGTTTAGGCCTCCCTCCCAGCCATCACGGCGCTGCGTTGAAGCTCACCATTCCCCGCGTTACGATGGCCTTTTGGCTGGATTGCAACTAAGGAATACGCTCATGACTCGTCGCGCTCTCATCTCTGTGTCTGATAAAACCGGCCTGGCCGAATTCGCGCAAGGCCTTGCTGCTCTGGGCTTTGAGATCCTCTCGACTGGTGGCACCAGCAAGTTCCTCAAGAACGCGGGCCTGAACGTCATCGACGTTTCTGACTACACCGGTTTCCCGGAAATCATGGATGGTCGCGTCAAAACCCTGCACCCCAAGGTCCACGGCGCCATCCTCGGCCGCCCCGACCTCGCCAGCGACGCCGACGCGATCAAAGCCCACGGCATCATTCCGTTTGAACTGGTGGTGGTGAATTTGTACCCATTCGCCCAAACCGTTTCCAAACCTGGTGTGACGCTCGAAGACGCCATCGAGAACATCGATATCGGCGGCCCCAGCATGGTCCGCTCGGCTGCCAAGAATCACCATTATATTGGCATCGTTACCCAGCCGTCGCAGTACGACGAAGTCCTCGCCGCTCTCAACGCTGGCAAGCTCCCGGAGACCCTTCGCAAGAAGCTGATGCTCGCTGCGTTCGAGATGACCGCCGCTTATGATGCAGGCATCGTCGATTACTTCAAGTCGATCAACTACGACGAATCAAAGTCAGACGCTAACGCCAACGACTACCCCGCGTCGCTGCAGATCACCGTCAAAAAGCAGCAGGGCCTGCGCTACGGCGAGAATCCCCACCAGTCGGCTGCCTTCTACGTCGAGTCCAACCCGCCGGCAGGCAGCCTCGCGACCGCTAAAATCCTCCACGGCAAGGAACTCTCCTACAACAACCTGCTCGATCTCGACGCCGCCTTGCTGCTTGTCCGGGAATTCGCCGACCCAGCGGTCGCGATTCTCAAGCACAATAACCCCTGCGGCTGTGCCATCAATGCGGCTCTTTCGACAGCCTTTGACGCCGCTTACGAAGGTGATCCCGTCTCTGCCTTTGGTTCCATCATCGGCATCAACCGCTCGGTCGACCTCGCGACCGCAGAGCGGATGTGCGAGCCGGGACGTTTCATTGAAGCCATCATTGCCCCCGCCTTTGATGAGGATGCCTTTCAGCTTCTGACGACCAAGCCCAAATGGCGGAACAACGTCCGTCTGCTGTCCTGTGCCGATATGAATCTGCCCATCGCCCCCGCTCTGGAATACCGACGCGTCTCGGGCGGCTTGCTCGTTCAGGATCGGGACCTGCTCCCAGATCCCGAAGACCAGTGGCAATGCGTCACCGAGCGTCAGCCAACCGAACAGGAACTGACCGACCTGCGTTTTGCCTGGCTGGTCAGTAAGCACGTCAAATCCAACGCCATCGTCTTCGCGAAGAACGGTGCCATTACAGGTGTCGGGGCAGGGCAGATGAGCCGGCTCGACTCCTCATGGATCGCTGCGACGAAATCCGGCGAACGCTGCCAGGGGGGAGTCGTCGCGTCGGATGCCTTCTTCCCGTTCCGCGACGGCATCGATCAGGCCGCCAAAGCCGGCATCAAAGCCGCCATTCAACCGGGCGGCTCCAAGAATGACCCACAAGTCATCGACGCCTGTAACGAACACGGCATCGCGATGCTGACCACGTCCCGACGACACTTCAAGCATTGATTGTCCGCAATAACGAGGGGTGGCTGGGGGCAGGGTTCAGTTCATTCGCAATTGAACGCACATTCTGGGGTCAGCCAACGATCCTGACCCCAGCCACCCCATATGCGTACGAAGACCTGAAACGCTGGCGATAACTCCAATCCCGGTAAAGGCTTTACGTTCGGACTCTCAATCACGACTTTCTCCGTCGATCTGTCGTCGTCGATCTATCGACGGGGACACATTGGGCGTACTATGGTATAGTCACTTTGTTGCAGCGTGATTGCTTTGTTTCAGGTACCGGTGAGATGTCTACTATGTCGATGGATCATGACGAAATTGCCAAAAAATGCTGGCAGACAGGTTCGAAAGCCTTCAACGCAGAAAACTGGGACTACGCCGTTGAGATGTTTATGAAGTCCGTGCAGTTCCGGCCGGACAATCTGGCGTATCGTCAGTCGCTGCGCGGTGCCGAATATCGGAAGTACAACCAGAACAAAAAAGGTGCTGGCATGATGGCCAAGACCAAGCTCATGGGCATCCGTGGCAAGGTCTCCAAGCACAAAGGCAAAGGCGAATGGGATGCCGTCGACCATGCCTGCGAAGAAGGTCTCTATCTGAATCCGTGGGATGCTCAACTCAACGCTGATGCTGCCGAATCCTGCATGCGACGTGGCTATGAGGAAGTCGGTAAATTTCTGATGGAAGCAGCGGTCCAGGCAGATCCGGACAGCATCAAATTCAACACCCTGCTGGCCAATCTGCTCGAAGAAAAAGGGGAATACAAAAACGCGGCGGCGATCTGGCGTCGTATCCAGAAGCTTGACCCACAGGCCTTCGAGGCACGCACCAAAATCACGCACCTCGAGTCGATGCGAACCATCGATGACGGTGGCTACGACATCGCGACTTCGACAAAAGACGTCGCTCATCTCCCCGACCACGAAGTGGCTCGACGTCTGGGACGCAATCAGAAGAAGACCGACGAGGTCGATGGTCCGGGGCAATCCGAGGAGCACGACATTCTCAATGCGATCCGCAAAGAGCCCAATAACAAGGATCTGTACCTGAAGTTGGGCGATTTCTATCGTCGTCTGGACCGCTTCGATGATGCCATCGAGTATTACACGAAGGCCGATGAAAAAGCGGGCGGCAACGTCAACATCAAGGAATTCATCGAAGACATGCAGCTCGCCAAGCTGGGGGCTGAAGTGAAGAGCTTCAAAAATGAAGCGATTCAGAATCCCAAGGATGAAGAGCTCACCGCATTCGCCAATAAAAAAGCGGAGGAACTGCTGGATCGGGAAATCAGCGTTTATTCCACTCGTGTGAAGCGTTATCCCGCTGATATGCGTCTGAAATTCGAGCTGGCCCGCCGTTATCGACACAAAGCCATGTGGGCGGAAGCCATCCCTCTGCTGCAGGCGGCGTCCAATGACCAGCGTCTGGAAGTCGAAGCCCTCGTTGCCCTTGGGAAATGCTTCATTCAGGACAACCGCCCGCCGATGGCGCTTCGACAGTTTAAGAAAGCGCTGCCGAATCTGCGTCACGATGAGAAGCCGGAGGTCTTCAAGGAAGTCCACTATTACGTCGGTCGAATCGAAGAGAAAGCGGGCAACAAATCAGCCGCAGAGGATTCCTACTCAGAAATCCTGGCTCACGATTACAACTACAAAGACGTCCGAGCCCGTCTGGAACGACTTCAAGGGGGCGGTGGTTAGGCCAGAAACTGTCTGCTGGGCAGCGGCTGGCGCATTTTTCAGATCCACCGAGCCCGGTGACTGGAAAATTGGCAAAATTTCTGGTATTTCTATTCGTTTCCCGGTTCTCCACCGAGCTTAACCGTGGCCCGGAGAAGCAATTTGGCTTCTTTTGTGGCCCGTTCGATCAATTTCAGGATTTGTTTCGATGCCGAATACGAACACAGCTAAACGCGGTCTCCGCAAAGCCGAAAAACGCCGTTTGGAAAACCGTTCTAAGCGCTCCATGCTCCGCACGCTGATTAAGCGTGTCCGCACTCTGGCTGCTGATGGCAATCAGGACGAAGCCAAGAAGGCTTTTATCATGGTTCAAAAACGTCTGGACCAAGCCTCAGCGAAGAACCTGGTTCACGCCAACACTGCCAGCCGTCTGAAAAGCCGCCTGAACGCCCTGCTGAAGAGAACATTCGCCGCCAAGGCTGCGTAAGTTGACGTCAGGCTCAGCCTGATTGGTTCAGCAAGTAACGATGAAAAAGCCGCCCGTTTTCGAGGCGGCTTTTTGCGTGCGCGGTGCGGAAGTTGCGAAGGGTGGCAGAATAGACGTTCAACGCGCAGTTGGCCGTGTTTCTTGCGGCTTCGCCGTCCGGGTTGGGACAACCCGAACTGCCCATTGGCCAACAGAGAACCTATGAAAAAAGGCCTCGAAGCGGAATGCTTCGAGACCTTTGTGTTCTTAAGGTATTGGGCGGGGTCAGGTTACGCCAGGTCGCGGTCTTCGAACAGGATGAAGGCCATCAGGATTGCTGCACAGCAGTAAGACAGGCAGTAGATCGCGGAATAGCCGAGGTAGTCAGCGGGGACCATGCGTCCGGTGGCAATTGGAGCCGACATATTGAAGTTCTCGAGCGTCGGGAGAACGGTCGCTGAAAGCTGGGCGATGAAGGGGACGAATTCCAGATTGGGGGAATTGCCAGCAGCAGCGACGATGACGGGGGTGAGGTGACCGACGACGAAGATCGCAAAGCAGGCGACCATGTTGACGATCATCGGCAGGCGAGTCGAAATCACGACGCTGATCGCTGCCAGGACTGCTGTTTCCAGGAAGATCAGGATCACGCCAGGAATGATGTTCTTGACTTCCGCGAGGCGTTCGGGGAGCAGTTGTGGCCAGTCAATCGTCACAGGTCCAAGGACCTGGGCCTGCCAGACGAAGAAGTCGAGGGTTTTGGCGCCTGATTCTTTGCTGTCGTAACCGACTTTGTAGTAGGTCAAAGCAAGGAAGGCGATGGTGAGTGGAATCAGCAGCCAGAGGACAGCCTGGAGGATCCCCAGGTATTTACCGAGGATAAACTGGCGTCGGGTGATTGGTTTTGAGAGCAGGGTCATGGCGGTTTTGCCGTCGATTTCGTCGGCAATACTGAAGCTGGCGGTCCAGACAGACAGCAGGATCGAACTGATCAGGAGGGTCGCGAGTCCGCAGTCCTTATACATCTTGGTGTCTTCGCCAAGAGAGAAGAACGGGACCCAGGTATTGACCAGGAGAATCAGGACGGCTACCAGCATCAGCATGGCGTAGATGGGCTGGCGGATGGCTTCTTTCAGGGTGGCCCGGGCGATCACGCCGGCCTGAGTCAGTGGATTGAAGGCGAAAATGATGGCAACCACAGCCACTGAAACAACGATGGGCCACAACAGGGACGTATTCCCAGTTTCTTGAGCCAGCAGAGGGGCGTAAGCAGCAAAATTCATGAGCCACAGACCTGTGAAAAAACGATATCAGGCGAAGAAAGGCAGAATTGGAGCGGCATCGCCGCAAGTCGATTTTCCAGAATACCCGTGGGCAAGCGGGCAATCAATCCACTCGCCAAGGATTTACGACATCTTCACAACGGATGTTGGACGTGATTGTCGGTGTCGCCGAACTTTTCGGAACAATCGGCTGGCTTTGACGTTAAGAGAATGCCTGATCAGCAGTCAGGAAAGCTCTTTCGAGCGGTTGGTTGCTGCGTAAACAGCATTATACAAAGCCGCCCGAAGTCCGCCGGCTTCGAGCGCTGCCAGGCCTGCGATCGTCGTTCCGCCCGGGCTGGTCACGCCGTCTTTTAAGACAGCGGGGTGTTCACCTGTCTCCAGAACCATCTTCGCTGCGCCATATAACGTCTGGGCGGCGAGTTGCGTCGAGAGGTCCCGAGGTAATCCGACCCGAACGCCTGCATCGCTGAGGGCTTCGATGATCTGGAAGACATAGGCTGGTCCCGAGCCTGACAAACCGGTCACGGCGTCAATCAGCGATTCCGGGACTTTCGCGACCAGGCCGACGCTTTCTAATAGCTCTGTGACGAGTTGGAGTTGTTCGGGTGACACTGAACCGCCGTGAGAAACGCCCATGGCCCCGGCTTCGACCAGGCAGGGTGTGTTGGGCATGACGCGGATCACGGGCGTTTGGGCGGGGAGGGCGGCTTCCATGGATGCGATCTTGACGCCCGCAGCTACGGAGACGATCAAGTGGCGTTTGATATCAATCTTCGGGGCAATTTCTTTGCAGACAGCCACGATTTGAGCGGGTTTGACGGAGAGGAAGACGATCTCGCTGGTCGCGATGACGTCGATATTCTGTGAGACGGTGGGGCAGCCTGTGTCGGTTGAAAAACGACTTCGAGACGATTCGTGTCGAGCGCTGGCGACGATGGTTTGCGGGTCTGCCAGCCCTGCGTTGACGAAACCTCGACACATCGCGGTCGCCATTTTGCCGGCACCGATGAAGCCGATCGTGTGTTTCATGGGCGTTGTCGTGGGGGCGGAGAAGGGCATCGTCGGCTCGCAGGGGGGAATCGAAACGTGGAATGTGGGGACGGTCGTGGGATTTCGTTCCCATGTCAAATTTGAAACTCGGCACGGCTGGCACAGCCGTGGCACACGCGTCGCAGGTGTTAGCGGAAGGGTTCGGCGTTTGGTGGGTTGTTGCCGTTGGGGCGTCGGTCGGGGTTGGGGCCGTCGCCGTTGCGGCGTTCGCCGCCCTGTCTTCCGGGGCCGCCGCCTGGGCCTCCGATGGGGCCGCCGATGGGTCCGCCGGGACCTCCTGGGCCGCCGCCCGGGCGGAAGTTACCGCGATCTTCTCGTCCATCGCCGCCGCCTCGACCGCCGCGGAAGAGGAAGTCCTCGCCGATGCGGTCGAAGTTGCGTTTCCAGTCGGCCAGAAGCTGGGCCGTGTCGGGCTCGTCGAAGATGGTCTTCACCTGATCGGGTTTATTCTTGATCAGATACATGAAGATGACTTCGGCGCGGTATTGTTCGGGGGTTTCGTCGCGCTCGGGACGTTTGAGTTCATCATCATTCTGGCGGGCGACGAAGGCTTCGAGTTCTTCCGAGTCGGCTGTATTGGATTTCAGAAGTCGGACGGTTTCGTATGCCAGCAGGTTCTTGATGACGAACATCTGCACGCGGCGCTGCTTGATCGGTCGGGTCCAGTCGGCTTTTCCGTCTCGATCCCAGCCACGATTCCAACGCGGGATAACACCTTTGACTTGATCGCCGATCTTCTGCATTAGCTGCTCACTGGGCCAATTGCCGTCGGCTGCATCGCCTGCTTCGGCTTTTGTGGCGGCCTGGCTGGCTTTGAGGATGGCGACGGCGCGTCGGACCGTTGTCAGTTTGGAGAATTCGCGACGTTCGGCTTCCGGGATATTCGAGTTCGCTGCGATGGTCTCGAGCAGTTTGTCGAAGTCCGCTTCGGAGATGATGGGGAGATCGTGGGTAAACGGGAGATAGCGATCGACCTGGAGTTTGTCGAAGTGAAGCAGGTGCTCGAGTTGGAGTTCCTGCATGTCGTGGCTGCGGAGCATGTCGCGCTGTTGTTCTTCGACAAGCTGGTCGACTCGGATGACCCGTTTGACTGGATCGGTCTGTTGCGCGAGGCTGGCGCGGGCGTAGGGGTCGGAGACCAGATTGTCGGCCCAGCGGAAGTAGGTGTCCATGGTGTCTTGATACTGGCTGGATGACGCAATTTCTGCGGCGAGGGCTCGGTATCTGGCTTGCTGATCGGCTGGCAGTTTCTGGAAGCGATCGTAATTTTTCATCAGCCGGGCGCGTTCCGGCTCGGACATCGCCTCGATCTCTTTCAAGATCTGCTGGTCAGTCTGTGAACGGGGTGTGGCTGCCAGCAGGAGCAGGGCAGACAGACCGGTCAGGGCGATCGCGAGGTAATGATGAAACATGGCGGGCGTGTTCGCTATCGGATTACGGATTGAGAACTTTCAGATGTTCGTTCCAGGTCGGGTCGTTATGGAGTTGTTTGAGGAATTCGGTCGAGCCGATTTCTTCGTAACGGTCGAGGTCTTTGAGGAGCTGATAATCGCGGACGATATCGCGTGTCGGGTCGGGGACGGCTTGCGTGGTCAGGTAATAACCACCGACTGCCGCTGAGGTCAGGCCGACAGCCCAGCCGATGACAAGGACGGCGAGTTGGAGGCGGTCGTAGACGACATCCAGAAGCCCGGTGTTCGTGCTTTGTTCTTTGATGGTGACGGAGGCCATCGTCTTGTTGGTGAACTCTTCGCCGAGTTGAACTCGAGGCAGGGAATCGAGCAGTTCCCAGGTTCTGGCCAGAGAATCGAGTTCATGGCGGGCGACTTGTGACTGCGCGAGCATCTGCTCGATCTGGTGGGTTTCCTCTTCGGAGAGCTCCCCATCCAGATAAGCGACGAAGTTTGATCGCTGTTCAGTCGTCAGTCGCGAAAGTTTTTCCATGTGTGCTTAAGCTAACAATTGACGGGCGTTGATGTTTAAACACCTGAAAGAGGGGGGAAGTTCTTGTTTATTTGAAATAGGATTCCAGTTGTGTGCGAAGATTCTCCCTCGCACGGGTTAACAAGGATTTGACAGCCGGGACCGTCAGTTCCATGGTTTCGGCGATGTCGGCGTAGCTCATGTCTTCGAATTTGTGCAGGAGGACGGCCATTTTCTGGCGTTCGTTGAGTCCTTCCATGGCGGAAAGGACGATCCCCTGCATCTCTGATTTATCGAGCTGGCGTGTCGGCATGAGGGCCGATTTTTCTTTGACGAGGTATTCGCCTGCATTTCCGGTCTGGACCCCGGACGAGTCGCCACCAGCCATCTGAACTTCTTTGCGACGGCCTGCGGAGCGTCGGGCGTTGCTGGCGAGATTGTTGGCGATGCGGAACATCCAGGTGGAGAATTTGGCGGTCGGCTGGTATCCGTTTTTCGAGCGGTAAATCCGCATAAAGACGTCCTGGGCAAGGTCTTCTGCGGTTTCCTGGCTGTAGACGAGGTTGGAGAGAATGCTCACCAGGCGCGACTGGTAATTAGCAACCAGTTCGGAAAAGGCCGCGTCATCCCCTGCCTTCGCCCTGAGCATCAGCTGGACGTCAGGGTCCCTGAGGTAGGGATTGGACTCGGTAGTGGTGGGGGCGTCGGACACGTTTGGCTTTGAAATCCTGCGCGAGGGCGTACCACGATCGGGGAGGGGGCAGTCACAGGAACGTACGGTTTATCTTATCGGATCGTTTCCTGAAAATGCCATGGCAGACGATTTTTCCACCAAGAAACTGAGACACTTTTCATAAAACATCGATTAAAAGCGTCAAACCAAACGATCCGTCGGGGGACAGTCTGGTTTGATGCTGGTGCTGATCGTTTGGAGCGTTTTGAGAATGTCAGAACGCTTATGTTTTTGTATTGCGACGGTAATCGCCCGGGGTCATGTCGTATTCGCGTCGGAAGACGACGTGCATGTATTCGGGGTTTTCGAAGCCGCAGGAACGGGCGATGGCTTCGATGGGCATGTCGGTTTCCCGCAGCAGACGCATGGCTCGTTTTAACTGGATGTGGCGGATTTCCTGTTGTGGGGAACGCTTGAGGTACTTTCTCATGCGTCGTTCGAGTGAACTTCGTGACAGGGGAACTTGCGCTAAGATATCGCTGACGGTCATTCCTTGGCAGGCGCGCTCGCGGATCATGTGGATCGCGTAGGCGAGTTCGGGGTCGTCGATCGCAGTGTGGTCGGTCGATTGGCGGGTTGTGATCCCCAGGGGTGGCAGCAGGAGGACTTCGTTTTCGACTGGCTTGCCTTCGATCAGCTTGGCGAGGAGTTCGGCGGCGCGGTAGCCGATGCCTTCTGCATTGGGGATGATGCTCGACAGGGACGGCTTGCAGAGTTGGCAGAGGACGTCGTCGTCATCGACGCCGAGGACTGCGACTTCTTCGGGCGAATTGATGCCGACGTTGCGGCAGGCATCGATGATCTGGTAGCCGCAGTCGTCGTTACAGGCGAAGATCCCGACCGGTTTGGGGAGGCTGGACAGCCAGGCGGCGAGCTGTTGACGCTCTTCGAGCCAGGGGTCGGTTTTGACCTGATTCCAGTAGAGATGGTGAGTGGAATATGACTGCTGGGAGTCCTTGATCAGCTTGCCGAAGGCTTCTTCGCGGCGTTGTGACCAGACTTCCCGGTCATAACCGCAGAAGGCGAAGTGCTGATAGCCACGGTCCAGGTAGTGTTCGGCGGCCATTTGTCCGATGGCAGCGTCGTCCGAGCGGACCATGGGGAAACCGAAGGTCTGGCCGCGGTCGGTCAGTTCGACGAAGGGGGTGCCGTGGGCTTTGACCCGTTCTGCAAGCTCTGGAGATGTCTTGCGCGACATCATGCCGTCGCCGCGCCAATCGAAGATCCAGCCGGGGAGTTTGGACTCGATATCTCTCTGTTCGAGAAAGATCGACCATTCTTCGTGTAAACGCATATAGCGGATCACGCCACGAAGGAGGTTGCGTCCGTAAGCAGTAGATGTTTCAATAATAAGAGCGACATGCTGGTTGGTTGCCATCTATGGCTCCCGAAAAAGATATGACAACGGGTGACAGGAGTTTTGAAATATAGCACAGACGCATAGGAGATTGCCAATGAATTCATGGCAGATCCGCGTTTCACTCAAAACTTACTTGTGATCCCTTAAAGGGGAATCGACATCATCCGGAAATCCCAGCGGTTTTCGATCACAATAAGAATTGAGATGCTTTGTGGCTTCAACAGATCCAGCCTCCGATGAGGGAGCCGCGATCTCGCCCGAGTCGGCGCCAACCATCAATGAGATCAATCAGCACAACGCGACGCTGGTCGGCATTGAAAAGGAGGTCTTCGACCTCGTCAATCAAAACCGCGCGACGGAAGCGTTGGCGTTATTGAAGGGACCAGCGTATCAGGGGGCGAAGGCAAGTTACTCGAAGTCGCTGGAGGAATTCGTGGGCCAGTTAAAAGCAAGCCAGGATGCGATGCTCGCCGCAGCGCGACGCGAGACATCGATCTTTCTGTCGATCGCGATTGGGCTAGTGGTGCTGGTGGGGGTTTTTCTGGCGGTGGGGGGAGTGATTGTGTATCGGTCTGCGGGGGCGTGACAGTGTTCAATTTGTAACAAAGAAAGAGCAAGGCAAGTATCATGAAATCCCTCACCAAAGAACTCTGGATGGAGATCCCGACGCGTCGGGCTATTGTGTCGATTCATCGGGAAGTGGAGCGGCTGGTGGTGGAGAGTGGGGTGCAGGAGGGGCTTTGTCTGGTCTCGCCGATGCACATCACGGCGAGTGTTTTTGTGAATGACAATGAGAGCGGGTTGCATCATGATTATGAGCTGCTGCTCGAGAAGCTGGCGCCGTTCAATGCGTCGTCGGAGGTTTATCATCATAACCGGACGGGGGAAGACAATGCGGATGCGCATTTGAAGCGTCAGCTGATGGGGCGGGAAGTGACGCTGGCGATTACGGCGGGGAAGTTGCATCTGGGGCCGTGGGAGCATCTGTTTTATTATGAGTTCGATGGGCGACGTCGGAAGCGGATTATGGTGAAGATTATTGGGGAATAGAGATGGAACCGCAGATAAACACAGATGAACACAGATAAGATCAACGTGACGTAGAACCGAAGTCCTTTCAGGGTGCATGAAGAGGTGGGCGATGACGACGAGTGGGTTTTCTCCTGAGATGATGATTGGTGGGATGGTTGCGGGCGGGTTGTTGATCATGTTGTTTCTCTATCTGATCAGCACGCTGTTTCAGGCGTTGTTTATTCAGATGGGGCTGAAGTGGGTGTGTCGGCTGGGGGTGCCGTTCAGTTCTGCGTTTGTGACGGCGATCTGTATCAGCGCTCTGGGGTTTCTGGTGAGTCTGGCAGCCAGTTCGATCCGGGATAATCAGTTGGCGATTGGCGGTTCCGGGCTGCTGGTGAGCATTGTTGTCGGTACGGTCCTCATTTCTAAGCGGCATGGGGTCAGTCTGACGGATGGGCTCCTTGTCGAATTGATTTCGATTGCGCTGAGTGTTTTGATGAGCATTGCGTCGATGGTGATGATCGGGCTGGTCATTTTCCTGGTGATGATGGGGATGCGGGCGATGTGATCTGGCTGTTCGGAACTTGTTGGTAGTTGAAGTGGCGGCTCATAAATGGTAATGGATGGGTGAGCCGTGCTGCTTTTCAACGAGGGAGTTCTGGATGATGTCGTTACGACGCGCTTTGAGTTTGTTGCTGGTGGTCTGCGTGCTTCTGGTCACTGCAGCCGGACAGGCGGAAGAGCAATCCGGAGCGGGGCTGTTCGAGAGCGATAATCTGGTTGCCTGGTGCATCGTTCCATTTGACGCGGCCAAGCGTGGACCGGAAGAGCGGGCGGCGATGTTGGCTCGGCTGGGATTCACGAAGTTTGCTTATGATTATCGCGCGGAACATGTTCCGACGTTTGATCAGGAGATGGAGGCGCTGAAGCATCGTCACATCGAGCTGACGGCCTGGTGGTTTCCGACGACGCTGAATGGGGAAGCCAAGACGATTCTCGATGTCCTCCAGCGTCACGGCATCAAGACGCAGTTGTGGGTGACGGGGGGAGGCGAGGGGACGAAGAGTGAAAGCGAGCAGGTGGCCCGCGTGAAAGCAGAAGCGGCTCGGATTAAAGAGATCGCGATCGCGGCGAAGGAGATTGGGTGTACGGTCGGGCTGTATAACCATGGAGGATGGTTTGGAGAGCCGGAGAATCAGCTGGCGGTGATTGAGGCGGTCGGGATGGAGAATGTCGGGATCGTTTACAACATGCATCACGGACATGGGCATGTCGGGCGGTTTGCTGAGTTGCTTAAGAAGATGCAGCCGAAGTTGTTGTGTGTGAATCTCAACGGCATGACGTCGACGCGCGATGTCGGGACATGGAAGATCATGCCGGTGGGGCAGGGGGAGCATGATCTGGAGTTGTTGAAGATCGTGGCGAAGAGTGGGTATCAGGGGCCGATTGGGATCATCGGGCACACGCAGGATGATGCGGAGTTGCGGCTGCTCGATAACCTCGATGGGCTTGCGTGGCTTGTTCCACAGTTGAATGGGGAAGCGGCGGGCCCTCGACCACTGCCTCGTACGGCCCCGGCGTTGTGGCCTGATCTTCGGGCGGAGCTGGCGATTCCAGCTGAGTTTGATGACGCGATGGTGACGCGGGTTCTGGCGGGGGTGAGTGAGAATGGCAATGCTTCACGCGGGGCGAGCGTTTTCTCGGCGGCGAAGTATGCGTGTCTTTCGTGTCATAAGGTGGGAGCGCTGGGTGGCGCGGTTGGGCCGGAGTTGACGGATGTCGGCAAGCGGATGAAGCCGGAGGAGATTGTTGCGTCGGTGTTGTGGCCTAAGCATGCAGTCAAGCCGGAGTATCTCGCCTGGACGGTGTTGACGTCGGATGGGCGGACGAGAACGGGTTATAAGCGGAAGACCACCGACGAAGCGGTCGAGCTGTTTGATACGACGTCGCGTGAGATGGTGATGATCCCGGTCGCGGAGATCGAGGCAGAGGTGGAAGCGGGGACGTTGATGCCGGATGGACTGATGTCGTCGATGACGCTTAAGCAGCGTCGGGATCTGGTGAGGTTTCTGCTCGAACTTGGGCAGACAGCCGGGCTGGAGAACATGGTGTCGATGCATGCGGCCCCTGTTGCACTCGACCTGGATCGAAAGCCGTTGGAGCCGGCGCGTCACCCGACGTGGGAGGCGTTCGTTAATCGCGAGCGGATGTACGACTACTATTTGAAAGAGGCGCTGCACTTCCGCGAGCAGACGGCACGGCCACATCTTCTGCCCGCGTACCCGGACCTCGATACCGGCCGTTATGGTCACTGGGGGAATCAGACCGAAGAGAGCTGGAAAGATGATCGCTGGAGTAAGGCTGACCTGGGACGCGTGCTGGCGGGGGTGACTCGGGCTCCCGGCCAGAAACCGACGGCGAAGGGGGTGAGCGTTCGACTGGGGGAGAATGGCGAACTGTCGGCCTGCTTTGATCCAACGACGTTGACGTACTCGGCGGTGTGGGATTCGAAGGAGAAGTTCATCCGTGTTTCGGAGATTCGCGGCGGGTTCATGACGGGATTTGATATTGGGGGGAGCTTGATTGACTGTGACCGTGGGACAAAGCCGGTAGAGCCGTTTGTGTATCATGGCTATTATCGGGATGGTGACCGGGTGGTGTTTTCGTATCAAATTGGCGACGTCGAGATGCTGGATTCGCCGTGGGTGAAAGAGGGTCAGTTTGTGCGGAACGTCGCGCCGGCGTCTGAGCATCCCATGAAGCATGTGCTCGCAGGAGGTGCCGCACGCTGGCCGGAGACGATCACGCTCAAGGGGGAACTCGGGACGCAGGGGCCTTATGCGATCGATCACATTCCGATCCCGTTTGACAATCCCTGGGGGGCTTTGATCTTCCCGGGGGACCATGGTTTTCTGCCGGACGGGTCCGCGATGATCACGTCGATGACGGGCGATGTCTGGCTGGTGACGGGGATCGATGAGACGCTGGAGAAAGTGACGTGGAAACGATACGCGTCGGGGCTGCATCAGCCGTTGGGGATGGTGGTTTCCGAGGGGCAGGTTTATGTCCTCGGGCGTGATCAGATCACCCGACTGCATGATCTCAATGATGATGGAGAGGCGGATTTTTACGAGTGTTTCACGAATACCCAGCCCACATCGCCCGGCGGGCATGATTACCTGTGCGGGCTTGTCAGCGATCAGGAGGGGAACTTCTATACCGCGTCGAGCAGTCATGGTCTGTTGAAGATCTCTGCGGATGGCAAGACGGTGACGACGATCGCGACGGGAGTTCGTAATCCCGATGGAATTGGAATACTGCCGGATGGTTCATTGACGATTCCATCAAGTGAAGGGGACTGGGTCCCTGCGTCGATGGTCTGCTTGGTGAAAGCGAACGATCCGAGTTCGCCGCACTTTGGGCATCGTGGACCGAAGGATGGGAAGTCGCCCGAGTTGCCGTTGATCTATTTGCCTCGCGGGATGGATAACAGTAGTGGCGGGCAGATCTTTATTGATCGGGCCGATTATGGACCGTTGTCGAATCAGCTGCTGCATTTTTCTTACGGGACCGGGACCTGGTTCATGGTTCTGCGTGACCGGGTCGGCGATCGGGATCAAGGGGCAATCGTGCCGATGCCAGGGGAGTTCCGATCGGGGGCTCATCGAGGGAAGGTCAATCCGAAGGATCATCAGCTGTATGTCTCGGGGATGGGGAGCTGGGGGTCGTACACGGTCGATGATGGTTGCTTTCAACGGGTCCGTTACACCGGCGAATCGATGCAGCTGCCGGTGTCGTATCATGTGCATGCCAATGGGGTGCGAGTGACGTTTGCCAAACCGATTGACCCGACAATTGCCTGCGACGTGAAGCGCCAGTTCGCGCAGGCCTGGAACTATCGGTACAGCCCGGCTTATGGTTCAGCCGAGCTATCGCCCAGCCACCCGGGGACGATCGCCCACGACCACATGGAGATCTCGGAGGTGCATGTCATCGATGATCGGTCTGTCTTCGTCGAGATGCCGGAGCTGCAGCCGGTGAATCAACTGCACCTCGTGCTGCAGGTCGATGGCGGAGCCCCGCAGCAGATGATCGCGACGGTCCATGCGATGGATGGGCCGTATATGGCGTATCGCGGTTATCGTCCGGAGCTCAAGACGATTGCCAATCACCCGCTGGCGTTCGACCTGACACTGCTTGGGAAGTCGAAGCCGAATCCGTGGCGAAAGGCAGAGGGGTTTGACGTCACGTCGAAGCTGGAGATCGAACCGGCGGAGAACCTGAGGTTTTCCAAACGGACGTTAAAAGCGAAAGCCGGGGAGGGGGTTGAACTCGTCTTCAAAAACGTCGACGTCGTTCCGCACAACTGGGTTCTGGTTAAACCGGGCAGCCTTCCGCGTGTCGGCGATCTTTCCAACAAACTGATCGCGGATCCGGAGGCCTTCATCCGTCACTACGTCCCCGAGACAGACGATGTGCTGGTCTTCACCAACATCGTCGAGCCAGGGCAGAAGACGTCGGTCTTCTTCAAGGTGCCGAGTGAGCCAGGGGTGTATCCGTATTTGTGTACGTTCCCTGGGCACTGGATGGTGATGAATGGGGAACTGGTGGTGGAGTAGCGGGTCGTAGTGAAGAAAGCCTATCTCAGATAATCCCATGGCGTCGTTTGTGAAAAGCGATGTAGTCAGCCAACTGGCTTAGCGGGATGTAACCTTCTGAATCTGGATCCGGCGGGAGTTCATCGACCGAGAGGCGAGCAATGTCTTTTGAAACGGATCGTTCTCCAATGCCCATTTCGAGGATTGTGTAGGCTGTGTCGACCGATTGCTGATTCAGAATTTCGTCGACGTGGGGCAGGCCAAGGACTATTGCCAGTTTCGGTGGAGTGTCTCGAGAAAGGAGAGGCTGAAACCAAAGTCGAGCGACGTCGAGATCGATCTTGTCGTCCCGGTGATGAAACTCAAATCCCATCGCCGGTTTAAGTGCAATGAATGACCAACCTGGGATGCTCGGAGCAGAACTGACCAAGGATTCTGCCGATTGAAAGGCATCCACATCTCCTTCGGCGGTGATGATCAACTCATGAGGGTATGCATTCATCGACATCAGAAAATAGAGGCGATCATCGTAGCGGTGGAGTTGATCCAGCAATTCATTCTGAAGATCGTCTGATGGATGTTCGGACGATAATTGTAAGGTGAAATCTTGGAACCAAATCCAGAAGTGTCGTTGCGAAGTCTGGTCGAGCATTTTTCAAGCAGGTCCAAGGAAGATAAAGAAAATGCCCCGACTTGAGTCAGGGCATTTCACTGGAAGGTATTAAAGCCGAATCGTCACGGCTTTGGTTTCCAGATAGTTCGAGACGGCTTCGAAGCCCATTTCTCGGCCCCAGCCTGATTCTTTGTAGCCGCCGAAGGGGAGGGCGGCGTCGAAGACGTTGTAGCAGTTGATCCAGACGGAGCCGGCCTGGAGTTTCTTGGCGAGGGTGTGGGCCTTCGAGAGGTTGGTGGTCCAGATGGCGGCGGCGAGGCCGTAGGGGGTGTCGTTGGCTTGTGCGATCAGTTCGCCTGGATCGTCGTAAGGGATCGCGGTGACGACTGGCCCGAAGATCTCTTCCTTCACGACTTTCATATGAGGCTTGGTATCGACGAGGACGGTTGGTTCGACGAAGTAGCCGGGGCCCTGGACGGCTTTACCGCCCGTGGCCGCTTTGGCACCTTCGTCTGCTCCTGCCTTGAGGAAGCCCGATACGCGGTCGTGTTGGACTTTCGAAACCATGGGGCCCATTTCCGTCTCGGGGTGGATGCCAGGGCCGAGCTTGATCTTCTTGGCGAGATCCGACACACCGGCGACGACTTTGTCGAACTGAGATTTGTGGACGTACAGACGAGAGCCAGCTGAGCAGGTTTGGCCGTGGTTGAAGAAGATCGCGTTGGCGGCGCCGGGGATGGCGAGGTCGAGATCGGCGTCGGGGAAAACGATGTTGGGACTCTTGCCGCCGAGTTCGAGCGTGATCTTCTTCAGGTTCGTTTCCGCAGAGGCTTTGACGATGAGACGTCCAACTTGCGTTGAGCCGGTGAAGGCACATTTATCGACATCGGGATGCGAAGCGAGGGCGGCGCCTGCGGTTTCGCCGTAGCCGGTGATGATGTTGACAACCCCTTTGGGGCAGCCCGCTTCCTGGATGAGTTGGGCGAGGCGAAGAGCAGAGAGTGGCGTTTCTTCAGCGACCTTCATGACGATCGTACAACCGGCAGCCAGAGCAGGGGCGATCTTCCAGGCAGCCATCAGCAGAGGGAAGTTCCAGGGGATGATTTGACCGACGACGCCGACCGGTTCACGCAGCGTGTAGGAATGGTAATCCGCACCGCCGACGGACAGGGGGATGGTCGAGCCAGTGATCTTGGTGGGCCAACCCGCCATGTAACGGAACATGTCGGCTGAGAGGGCAACGTCGGCGACCTTGGCGACTTTCTGAGGCTTGCCGTTGTCGAGTGATTCGATGGTCGCGAGTTCGTCGCTATTCTTCTCGATGAGGTCCGCGATCCGCCAGAGGAGTTGGCCGCGTTCCGAGGGAGTCATTTTGCGCCAAGGTCCTCCTTCGAAGGCACGACGGGCGGCTTTGACGGCGGCGTCGACATCCTGCTTATCGCCTTCCGCAGCGGTGGCGAGCTTTTCGCCGTTGGAGGGGTTGTAAACGTCGAAGCGTTTGCCGGAGGCTGCTGCGACCCATTCGCCGTCGATGAGCATCTGATGGGTTTCGGAGATGAATGCGGGCGTCTTGGACATGATTGCTTTTCCTGGCGAATTGAGCGCGGATCACGCGGAGATTGCGTGTGGGGCGTGTTGTAAAACCCACGTCGGTGAAGTATCAAAGAGCGTGGATTGATTCATGCTACCGGTGTCCTCTCAGTCAATCAACCTGCATCGTTAGAAACACTTGGTAACATGTTGTCTCTGAGGCCAGCGGGGAGTGTGAACTCCCTGTCTTCAAGGTCTCGTTTCAGCATGTGATCGGCTTCAGGATGTGTGCCACGGCTGTGTCAGCCGTGCGAGTTCACGTTGAGCGTCGATGCAAAGACCACGGCCGACACGGCCGTGCCACACAACAGAAACAATAGACATCATGCGATATCACCTGCATTACCACAAAGGGACTTTGGAGATCGAGCTGCCGGACTGGGCGAAGGTCGATGTGATTGCGAAGCCTTCGATGCCGGCGGTGAGTGATCCGATGCGTGCTGTTGAGGAAGCACTTAATAAGCCTGTGGGAAGTGCGCCGATTGAAGTGATCGCGAAGGGTGCCAGGACAGCATGTCTCGTGATCTGCGACATCACGCGACCGGTGCCGAATCATCTTTTTCTGCGTCCCCTCATTGAACGTCTTCATCGGGCGGGCGTGCCGCTTTCGGGGATCACAGTGCTGGTCGCGACGGGGCTTCACCGGCCCAATGAAGGGGACGAGCTGGCAGAGTTGATCGGGGATGCCTGGGTCCTGGAGAACGTCCATTGCGCGAACCACTTCGCGAGGAATGATGATGAGCATACTGATCTGGGGAAGACGCCGACGCGGGGGACGGTCGTGCGAATCGATCGACGGTTTACGGACGCCGATGTGAAGATTGTCTCAGGGCTGGTCGAGCCACACTTCATGGCCGGGTATTCTGGTGGGCGGAAGGTGATCGCTCCGGGGATCGCACACGCCGAAACGATCACGACGTTTCACAACGCAGCGTTCATGGGGAACCCGAAGGCGACGAACTGCAACTTTGATCGCAACCCGCTGCACGAAGAGCAGCTGGAGATTCTCAAACTGCTGGGACATCCAGAGAAGCCGATTCTGGCAGTGAATACGATCATTGATGAAGCGCGACGTTTGTCATTTATCAATTTCGGGGACGTGCTGGCCAGTCATGTCGAAGCAGTGAATTATGTGAAGCAGTTCTGCGAAGTGAAGCTGACACAGCGTTATCAGACAGTCGTGACGTCGTCGGCAGGTTATCCGCTGGACAAGACGTACTACCAGACGATCAAGGGGATGGTCGGTGCGGTCAACGCGATGGCAGCTGGAGGTCAGCTTTACATTGCATCGAAGTGCAGCGAAGGTCTCGGATCGGAAGAATTTCGTGAGGCGCTGCGACGACTGAAGTCGCTGGGGGTCGACCCGTTTGACGCAGCGATTCACGAACAATCACATGCTAATATCGATGAGTGGCAGGTGCAGAAGTTGTTGGAGCCAACGCGACAGGGGCGCGTCTTCCTTTATTCGGATGGACTCTCCGAAGATGAGAAGGCGATCACGAACGTCACGTGCGTGGGCTCTCTGCAGGATGCGTTAGTGAAACGAGTTGTTGAACGGCCCGAGGAACGCATCGCGTTGATTCCTGAGGGGCCGTATGTCATCCCGTTTGCGGAATAGGAGGTGACTGCTTTCAAGAAGCAGGCACCTCGTCACAAGAATACGCGACGTTCTGTTGCGTACTAAGCAGTCGTCAGTTCCGGGAGGACACCTTCGCCGCAGAAGTTGGGGTTGCCGAAGTGGTCGACATGGTGGCCGAAGGCGTGTGCGATCGACATATGCAGGCGGTTGTGGGTGACACTCTTGAGTTGGAGAGAGCGTCCCATTTCCCAGCCTAAGCCGCCGCCGACGATGGTCAGCGGGATGTCGTTGAGAGTGTGGCTGGCGCCTTCGCCGAGTTCGTTGGTCCAGATGATGGTGGTGTGGTCGAGCATCGATCCGCTGCCATCTGGTTCTGGCGTGTCGGCAAGTTTCTTGGCGAGATAGGCCATCTGCTCGGCGTACCAGGTGTTGATCTTGATGAGGTCGTTTTGAGCCTCGTCGTTGGTGCCCGGTTCGTGAGAAAGGGTATGGTGGGATTCTTTGACACCCAGCCAGCTCATGCGTGCCTGGCCGACGCTACAGGTGTATTGCAGAGACGCGACGCGGGCCATGTCGTTGACGAATGAGTTGACCATCAGGTCGATCTGCATCTTGCTCAGCTTCGGCATGTTCTCATTGTCTTCACGGATGCCGGCTTCCAGCTCGAGAGGGGGTTCACGCAGCTTCTGATCTTTGGCAGCTTTGAATTCATGCTCCATGTGACGGACGAAGGCTTCGTGCTCATCGAGCTTGACCCGATCTTCCGTGCTGAGCGTGCTGCGGACGTTCTTCAGGTCGGACTGCAGCGAATCGAGAATGCTGATAACGGCAGCCTGATCTTTAACCTGACCGTAGAGTTTCTCGAACATCGCATAGGGGTCATCAATGGGTGCGATCGGCTTATTGCGACCTGCATAGACCATGCGGGTCCAGGGGTCGGCTTTGTCGGGAACGTTGACGCCGAATTCGAGAGACCCGAAGCGGGTGCGTGTCTGATTGTTGGACTGCAGATAGCCTTTGATCTCCTGGTCGATCGACAGGCCACTGGCCCAGCCAGCGGGAGTGTGAGAGCCGCCTTGAATGTTCCCGGGGAGCAGTTCGATGCCGGTGAGCAGGCAGCTCATGCCGCGCATGTGGTTATCGCCGTCGCCTTGGACTTTGTCGCAGACCCCTTTGACGATGAGAGTTTTGTCTTTGAATGGTTCCAGAGGCTTCATGATTTCTTTGAAGGTGAAATCACGACCGGCCTGATCAGGCCAGTAAGCCTTCGGGACGATTCCGTTGGGGCTGAAGAGGATGATCATGCGCTTGCGCGGAGCGACGGGCGTTGCGCAGTATCCCAGGCTCGGCAGTCCTGCGATCAGCGGGAAAGCAAAGGCAGAGATCCCCAGATCGCGCAGGAATTCCCGTCGCGAGCGTATCAGGAAGCCCTGCTTTTCGCTCGACAGGCCCGATGGTGACGCGACGTCGCGGAAGGAGCGATGTGAATCGCGTTCCTGATCGTGAGAGTGCTCGTGATCACTGGACATGGGCGACCTCCTGGGTGTTCGGGCTGGCGTCATGCATCGTGATTCTCACGATCATTTCCAGCCAGAGTCGTCGAATGTGGAAATTGTCATTTTCAAACTGCAGGACGAGCTTCTCGCGAAGGTCATTCCCGTAACTGTTGATCGGCTGCTTGGCAGTGTGGTGGAACAGGTGATCGATGAACGCGCCATGGGCATCGGGTGACTGGGCGATGTATTGCGCCAAGTCACGAGCATTTTTGAACGCGACTTCCTGGCCGTCATCATCGACATACGTGGTCGCGGCGTCGACGGGTTTGGCGTCGTAGTTGGCGCGGAAGCGGCCGAGGGCATCATAGTGTTCGAGCGTGAAACCGAGAGGGTTGATGATGCGGTGACAGGTCTGGCAGTTGGCAGCAGAGGTCATCTGGGAAACCTTCTCCCGCATCGTCATGCCAGGGTCGAAGTGGGCATCTTCAAACAGGTTGGCTTCGGGTGGGGAACGCAGTTCGCGGTTGATCAGACGTCTGGTGACGAAGACGCCGCGGTGAATCGGCGAGCTTTCCTGTTGGTACGCAAATGCAGCCATGACGTAAGGGTGCGTCAGCAGTCCGGCACGTGCCCCTTCGTCGAGAGAAAGTTGTTCGAAGGCTTTGATGTCCTCTTTCTGGACACCATAGATTTTTGCCAGTCGCGCGTTGACGGGGTACTGAGCGCTGGTCATCAGCTGGCGGTAATCGGACTGCTCGCTCCAGACGATTTGATCGACATACATGTCCAGCGAAGTGCGAAGATCACTGACGGCCTGACTATCGAAGTCTTTGTCGAGAGTCTCACTTTTGGAAGGAAAAGGTTTTTCGTCGAGCGTCAGCCAATGGTGGGTGAACTCGCGGAATTTGGTTTTCGCACGAGGATCTTTCATCATCTCCAGCGTGACTTCGCGAACCTGCTGCTCGGTCTTCAGACCGCCCCAGCCGACGCGGTCGCGCAGTCGGTTGTCTGGATAGCAATCCCAGATCGCCAGCGACAGACGAGTCGCCATCTTCATGCCTGGGTCGTCGGTCGAGGTGATGTCTGGATACAGGAAGCGTGGCGATTTCAGGCAGAGAATCGCAGTCCGTTTGACGGCGTCTTCCAAGGGGGCGTTGTTCTCGAAGAACTGGTCGACGTACTGTTGTTGCAGTTCGCCCTCGAGCTTCATGCGAAGGCAGCGCCCTGCGAAGTCTCGGCAGAGTTTGTGGATCTTCTCGCGACGCTTGGCGTCATCATCCTCTTTTTTGACATCGGCCAGCTTGTTGGCGTTGGACCACATGTAATTGGCGGCTTCGATCGCCGCTGATGTCGTCGCAGAATCCCAGGCGTTGGAAATCGTCAAGCCACGTCGATATCCCGAGACACTGTCATCAGCAGGGAATTTGGTCTGGCAGATAAAGACACTCGGACACCACTTCGGCGAAAGGTTGCTGTTGGGGATCACGTGCATGGCTTTGAAGGGGGGCTTCCACTTCAACGCGATCGAGGCAGACGGGTCTTTGAACTTGAACATCTCGAGCTTGAGAAAATAGGCCCGTCCGCCAACGAGTCGAATCACGCCCGAGAGTTCGCGTTTCTTGCCTGCTTCGGCGACCCAGCCATCGATCAGCGGTTCTTCCCCGTTGTTGACAAACAACTTGAAGCCGTTTTCCGACTCGACGGCGAATTCATAGTCGCCGGTTTCCTCAGCCAGAACGCACCCGTCCCAGCGAATGCGGAACTCTTCGTGCGTCTCTGGCTCTTTAATTGGCGACTGATCCTTGAAGTCGAAGTCGACATTCGGATCAATCTGGGTTTCTTCGCCGTTTTTACCCGTCTTGCGTTTGGCTGCGTAATGAGCTTTCAACCCGCGTTCGGTTCCCCAGTCCGTCGACGACGGCGGCCAGGGAGTCAGCAGATCAGCGAGGGTAGCGATGTATTGATCGTTGGTCAGGTGGACGAGTTCACGTTTGGCGGTGACATCGATATTGCGAGCCTGTGGGGAATAGAACTTATCAAAGACGTACTTCGCGACCGCCTTTGATTCTTCAGCGTTGCACTTGTCTGGGTCGTCCTCGGGCATCGTCTCGTCGATGACTTGAGCCAACGCGTCGACATCGAGCGTCCCGATGAGCGGGTTGGCAGTTTTGCCTTCGACTCCCAGTCCCTTTTCGCCGTGGCAGGAGGCGCAATGAGTTGTGTAGACGGCTTTGCCATCGACCTGTGCCAGCGATGATTGCGAATTGATCAACAAACACAGCATCGCCACGATGGCTGTGAAGAAGCCGCTCCACACGCGGGTGGACGTCGTCGCTGGTGCTTTGAGTTGGGGTTTGCGCATCATTGTCTTGATCAGTGGACGGGTGGAAGTCATGGCTGATTCCCACGTGAACATTGCCTTAGGCAACGGTCACATCCAAGTGTGAAGGCGGGCAGATGAGGAGGGGACGGCGCAGGCAGCCGTCAACAGGGAGGGAGTTGACCTGCGGGCCAACAGAAATTCTGTCGACTCGGACCAATCAACTTCTCTCTATATTTACTGCTATTCCGAAGCGAAAGTCAACGATCATCTTCCTCATCGAGCAGATCAACCGGATCTAACGAACGACCGGACAAGATGTTACGTGACATGGCAGAAATTCAGTGGGTCGATCTGGTATCGACCTGCGCAAAGAAAAACCCACTGTCTGCCCGCCGCTTACCGCGGGCATCAGTGGGTAAATTGTTGAACGTAAACGGCTTACGTTAACCTTCGGACAGCCCCAGCACGTCCTGCATGTTGTAAAAGCCGGCGGGTTTGTCGACGAGGAACTTCGCAGCCGCGAGGGCGCCGTACGCGTAGCTGTCACGGGTATGGCCGCGGACGTAGACTTCGAGCGTCTCTCCCATCATCCCGAAAACGATACTGTGTTCGCCGACGTTGTCGCCGGTGCGGAGGGCGTGGTAGCCGATTTCGTTTTGTGGACGCAGTCCGGTGCGACCTTCGCGGCCGTGGCGGTGGACGGACTGTTGCATTTCCTCCGCGACGATCTCTCCGAAGCGGAGGGCGGTCCCGCTGGGGGCGTCTTCCTTGAAGCGGTGGTGACGCTCGACGATCTCGACATCGACCCCGTCCGGCAGGTTCTTGAGCGCCCGAGCTGCATCGCCGACGAGTTTCATCGCGACGTTGACCGCCATGCTCATGCTTGGTGCGATCAGAAATGGGGCGACCTGACCAACCGCCATCGCAGTCTGGCGTTGCTGCGGCGTCAAACCGGTCGTTGCAACGACAAGTGGAATCTGTCGTTCTTCGCAGACCTGAGCGATATCGAGCAGGCCTTCGGGGGTACTGAAATCGATGATGACGTCAGGGCGTTCGGTGATGTCTTTGGTGATGGAAACGCCGATGGCGCCGACGCCGGCGATTTCACCGGCATCACGTCCCAGGAATCCGGAGTGATCCGATCCGTAGGCGCCGACGATATGAAAATCGCTCCCCTGGCAGGCGAGGACGACCAGCCGTCGCCCCATGCGACCTGCCGCTCCGTTAATCCCGAGTTTGATGCGCTTTGACATTGCGGTGACATCCTGAATAGCGTGTGTAATTTTCAGACCAGTTTACCGCGCCGGGGTTGGGTTTTCTATGATGTTTGAAGAGACTTAAAGCACCCATTGTGACACTTGAGTTGCAGAGTTGATCTGCTCGATTGCCCAGGTGGCGGCTTCGCGAAGTAACTCTGATTCATGCTCATCTGCTGTCAGAGCTGATAAGGCAGGCAATGCGGTGACCAGTTTCTGGTTCCCGGCAACCATCGCGGCATTTCTCAACAAAGCAGCACGTCCGGGGCGCATCATCGGTGTGTTTTTGAAACGCTCGTGGAAAATTTCTTCGGACATGTTCAGGAGCACAACGAGATCGAGTTGTTCTAGATCTTCTCTGGCTTTGAACTCCGTCATCGACGCGACAAGGTTGCGTCGGTTCCAGGGGCAGACTTCCTGGCAGATGTCGCAGCCAAAGATCCAGTCGGACAGGTAAGGACGGAGAGATTCGTCGGTTGGTTCGTGGCGTTGTTCGATCGTCAGATAGGAAATGCAGCGACGGGCATCGAGGACATACGGCGTGACGAAGGCATCCGTCGGGCAGGCTTGCAGGCAGCGAGTGCAACTGCCGCAGTGGGAGGTCTCATGAGGCGTATCGACGACGAGTTCGACATCTGTCAATAACGATGCGAGGAACAGATAGCTTCCCTGATGTTTGTTGATAAGCATCGTGTTCTTGCCGATCCAACCGAGGCCTGCTTTGCGTGCGAAGTCCCGTTCGAGCAGCGGGGCGGTATCGACGGTTCCGCGAGTTCGACAGCCGGGGACGAGACGCTTGAGTTCCTGGGCGAGAAGGTAGAGTTTGTCGCGGAGGATGTCGTGGTAGTCATGCCCCCCGCGGGCGTAACGGGCGATTTTCCCCTGGCCGGTTTCGACGTTTTGTTCGGCGAGGTTGTCATAATTGACTCCGAGCATCACGACGCTGACGGAATCGGGCATGACTCCGGCGGGGCTTTGGTAAGCGTCGGCTCGTCGCTGCATGTACCCCATCGAGCCGTGGAACTGTTGTTCGAGCCAGTCTCGGAATTCGCCGTAGGTGTCTGCTTTTTCGGCGCACGCGATCCCGACGAGCGAGAACCCGAGTGAACGGGCATAGGACTTTAGCTGTGTTGTGATTTCGGAAGAGGCCACCATGACGCAATGATAGTCAAACGAAGTAGCCCGCGCAATGACGGGGATGCCTATGCACCTTCCGCGTGGAGATGGGGATTGATGAGCGAGTCGAGATCACGGGAAAGCTTCAGCGTGTCTTCATGATCGGCGCCGAGCTTTTCTGTGTAGGTGACGAGCGCCTTGTTGCCGCACGAGATTGATTTGTCAATCTGTTTGAGTTTGCGGTGAAGATTCATCATGCGGTGGTTGATAAACCCGATCACGAGGTCGTTTTCCGGGAAGTATCGCCCTGCGACTTTGAGTCCGTCCTGTGCGAATCGCAAGGCCTGCTGGTAGTCCTGAAGATACTCCTCGACAGCGGCGAGTTCGCCATAGATTTCGAGGAGCCCTTGGTCTTTGTCGCCGTAGAACTCGATGTGTTTCTCGACAGCATCTCGGTAATGCTGACGGGCGTCGTGAGGACGTTTGGTCGCGAAGCAGATGCGTCCCAGCAGCGCCAGCGTCTGAGGCATCAAGCCGTGGCAGGTTGTTTCGTTGAGATTGAGAATACTGAGAATCTGACGGGCGTAGTCTTCTGCTTGCTCGTACTGACCACGATCGGCGCTGAAGGTCGCGAGGATCCAGAGGCAGTCGAGCAGGCGATAGTGATAAAGGCCGTAGGCCTGTTTGATGAGATCGACAGCCCCTTTGATGCAGGTCTTCGTGCGGTTATCGCGGTGCCCTTTGTCGTAGACTTTGGCGAGAAGGATCAGCAATCGCGAGACTTCGGGGTGATGCTGGCTGTGGGCCTTGCGGACGATCTTCATGGCATCGTCGAGAGCATATTCGGACTGATTGAATTTCTTCTGGTCGAACAGGATGCCCGACTTGCCCACGAGCAGGGTCGCCTGCTGCATGGGATCGTTGATGTTATTCTTTTTGGCGAGTTCTTCGGCGTGGAGGTAGTCTTTCTCCGCGTCGTCGTAGCGTTTGAGTTGACGCTTGATTTCAGACAGCAGCAAAGACATCGGGATCAATTTAGGACTTGTCGGACCATAGAGTCCTTGAGCCAGTTCGACGGCTTCCTCCGCGAGTCCCAAAGCCAGATGAGGGAAACGCTGTTGCAGGCGAATGTCGGAAAGCGTGACCAGAGTTGGAATGAGAGCCTGCGCACGTCCTGCCTGAGCAGAGAACTCGCGTCGTACAGCGAGGGCCGCTGAGAGCATTTCATCCGCAGCCTTGAGTTGCCCCAGGCTGAATTCTAATGAGCCGAGATTATGACGACTTTGTGCAACGAGTGAATGACTCTCGGGCAGCAGTTGAAGGCGGATGATCAGGCTTTCCTGAATCAGCGGATAGGCATCATGATGCTGCCCGCGCTGGCGATAAAGTTCGCCCAGGTTGTTGAGGATCGTTGCAATCGACAGATGCAGCGGCCCGCGATGTTTTTTGAGCATCGCGAGGTGCGTCTTGAGAATCTCTTCCGCTTCAGAATAGCGGCCAAGGGTGATCAGGATCGCTGCATGGTTATTGCGAGTGCGGGAGAGTTCGTCGAGGAGTTCCTGCGGCTTGCGCTGCGTGATGCTCAAGGCATACAGGCAGATCGAAAGTGCCAGTTGTGACTGCCCGACCTGGTACAGGCTTTCGGTCGCCTGATTCAGGAAGACACTCACAGGACGGTACAGCATCAGACTGGTCGAGTTCACCAGTTCGAAAATGTGCTTGAGTTCTTCATTGACCAGCGGTTGGCAGTCACGCAGAGCCAGGCACAAAAGCAGGGTGGTATGCGCTTCCAATCGCCAGAGATGGTACTTCTCGAGATTGGTGGTGTCTTCATCGTCGAGCAGGGCGATGAGCTTGTAATTGAAGGTCTCTGCTTCGCGGTATTTGCGAGACGACAGCGCCACGCCAGCCAGGCGGCGGAGTTCTTCGATTTCCTGTTCAGCTGATAACCGGCTCATACGACTGTGCACTGGATGCTCACGCAGATGTGTCTGGCCGCAACGGGAGTGACGTCTCCCATCGACAAGGTTGCTGCTGCCATCGTGAGCGGCATTGCGAAGTGAAAATGAAAGCGTCTGCTTCCACTGTACAGTTTAGACGTCGTCTGAAATTCCAGTTGAGAATTCGATTGTCATCGACCAATCAAACACCACAAACTCGCTACAATTCTGAAAAACCGTCGTATTCCGCAGAATCGATCTGGCGAATTCGCCCCAAACGCCAGTCGGAAAATCATTTACGTCTAAGATATTGGCCCGGTCATCCCCTATCATATCGAAGTTTTCCACATCGGCAAACGATCGATTAGTCCATCTTTGAAGTCGAAGCTGACAGATGTCAACTCCCGTTACGCTGACTCATCACGATCTGGCCACTGAGCTCGTCCGCTGGTTCATTCAGCTACGCTGGGTGGCGGTCTTCGGTCAATTGACCACAGTTCTGGTGGTCTGGTTCGTCCTGCATATCGATGTCAAACTGATTCCGCTGCTGATGATCATTGCAGCCACCTGCATCAGTCAGGTGGCGTTGCAGATCGTTTTCTGGCAGTTGCGAGCGAGAGCAAAACGCACGGGGTTAGATGTCTCGCCGACCTCGATGCCGCCCAGGCCTGAGGAGCAGGGGATCCTGGCGCAATCGATCATCGGCATCGTCATGGCGGCGGATCTTGTCGTGTTGACATTGCTGCTCTACTTCAGCGGCGGGGCAGCCAATCCGTTTGTTGTTTTCTACATCGTCAACTTATGCTTAGCGGCGACGATGCTCTCTGCGACATGGAGCTGGATTCTGACGGCACTCTCGCTGTATGGCTTTGTGTTCCTGCTCATGTACAGCAAGCCGCTGAGTATTCGGGAAGGACAAGCCGAGATTCGTGAGATCTTGCGTGGCAGTCAGGTGGGGATCGAGCAAGTCGGATTGTTCGTTGCGGTGACGACCTGCATTGTCGTGATTGTTTATTTCACAACGATGTTGAATTCTCAGCTGCGAAAACGGGAACTGGAGCTGCGTGAAGCAGAGCGTCTTCAAGCCAAGACCGACAAGCTTCAGGCGTTGGGGACACTCGCTGCGGGGGCCGCGCATGAACTCGCGACGCCGCTTTCCACGATCGCCGTCACTTCGACCGAACTTCATCGAGAACTCCAGCGACTGGAGGCATCCCCCGAGGTTCGTGAGGATGTGAAGTTGATTCGCTCGGAAGTCGATCGCTGTCGGAAGATCCTTGATCGCATGTCGATCGAGGCCGGACAGATGACCTGGGAACAGATCGAAACTATCACGATCGAAGAGCTGTTCGATGAGATCAACGAAGACCTCAAGCACCGCGACCGAGTCCAGTTTCAACTCGATGAAAGCCTAAAGGAAGAAGAGCTGACGATTCCGCTGGGACTGTTGGCTCAGGCATTGCGCGGGATCGTCAAGAACGCGATTGAAGCGACCCCTCCTCCCAAACGGATCAGCTGCAAAGCCGAATTGATCGAACTTCCGACCAAGGGGAATGCAGCCCCTAAGCGCGTCGCGAGACTGCTCGTCATTGATCAGGGGCAGGGGATCACGCCGGATGATCTCGTTAAAATCGGCGATCCTTTCTTCACGACGAAGCCGACCGGGCAGGGCATGGGACTGGGGCTATTCTTAGCAAGGTCGGTGATTGAACGCCTGAAGGGATCGATGACGATCAACTCCCAGGCCGGTCAAGGGACGACGGTGACCATTACGCTGCCATTGAATGGCTTGGCCAAAGCGTGACATTTCGTCTCACCCATTCGATCCCCTTTATCATTGGCCATCGCGATCGAACTCTCTAAGATGAGGTGTCCTTCCAATCCTTGACGCCAGGTTTTTTTCATGGATAGCGCAACCGCGATTTCGACCGGCAGACAGATTCTCATCATGGATGACGATGACATGCTGCGCACACGACTCGTGCGGGCATTTCAGGTCCGCGGGTACGGCGTGGTTCAGGCTGCCTCGTACGATGAAGCCGTCGATCTGCTCCATCAGCAGCACATTGACTTCGCGGTGGTCGATCTGAATCTCCCCGGCCGGACCGGCCTCGATTTTCTGAAGACGGCAGAAAAAGTCTCACCATCCACTCGCTCTGTTGTGGTGACGGGATATGGGTCAATCGTCTCTGCTGTCGAAGCGATCAAGCATGGTGCTCACCATTATCTGACCAAGCCCGCTGATGCCGACGAGATCCTGGCTGCCCTCTTGAGTGATGACCCGTCATCGCTGACCGATAGCTCGGCCTTCAAGCCACAGACGCTCGCGGAAACCGAGTGGGAACACATTCACCGGATCCTGTCAGAGACAGGGGACAATATCTCCGAAGCCGCCCGTCGTCTGGGAATCCCCCGTCGCACACTGCAGCGGAAACTCAAGAAACGCGCACCGTAACAAAATTGTCCCTTCTCCCTTGAGGGGAGCTGTTTTTCGTTCCTTCTCCCTTGAGGGGAGAAGGTGCCCGCAGGGCGGATGAGGGTGAGCGCTAGGCAAGTGTTCGCTATGATTTCCAGACACGCGACAGGCATCACTCCCCATCACCGGATTCCTGAAACAACCTTCTAGATTGTCGGTCAAATCATGAAGCCAGCATCAAACATCGCCTTCAAAGAATGGGCCTCCGTCTGCGAAGCGATCGCAGCCGGGAAGCAGACGACCATCTTGCGCAAAGGCGGAATTCATGAAGGGGATGAAGGTTTCCAGCCAGAGCACAGTGGATTTTGGCTTTACCCGACGCAGTTCCATCAGACCCCTGACGATCTTTCGATCGAAGGCGTTCCGTTCCTGGAACTTGCTCAGGAGCACCTCCCGGAAGACAACACGATTGTGTTACGGACGTTTGTCAGTGTCTCGAAAGTCGACTACGTCATCGACGAAGCGCGACTTGATGATTACCGCGAGCAACACATCCTCTCGGACATCGTCGTTCACCGACGATTCCATTACAAACAGCCGGGGCTCTACATCCTGCACGTCACCGCGAGCAGTCTGGAAACGCCTCTCGTGCTGCCGTTCGATTATTCTTACGCAGGCTGCCATACCTGGGTCGAGCTGACTCAGGCTGTCGAGACGCCGTAAGAAGCTGTTTGCTCGCACCGGTGAGTTTGACGTGTGTGCCACGGCTGTGTCAGCCGTGCCGTATTCATTCGAAGTGGACGTTTATTGCGCGATCGCACGGCTGACACAGCCGTGGCACACAGGGGATGTCTCTTTCGCTGCTATTCTGTGCAACGCAGGACAGCGGCTCGGACGGAGCCTCGCCCTCCCGGCGGCAGTTACTTTCCTGACGTCAGCTCAGCAAGACGTTCCTGTGCTTTGGGGGCTTCCAGCGAGTTGGGAAACTCCTGCAGCAGTTTCCGATATGAATCGAGAGCGTTGTTCTGGTGGCCGAGCATCTCATCGCATTGAGCTGTCTGAAAAAGAGCCGCTGAACGCCACAGATCAAAACCCGGAAACAGCAGATAGACACGCATGTAACTGGTCAGCGCATCGCTGTAGCGCTTTTGCATCAGGTACGTCTCCGCCTGGTAGAAGTGACTTTGGACGGCGGCTTCATTCTTGACGGTATCAAGAATCTGCAGGGCCTTCGTGAAGCTGTCATGGGCATTCTGAAATTTTGCCTGCGCGATATTGCAGCGACCCGCGATGACCTGAGCATCGGCTCGTAATGGGCTTTTGGGGAACTTCTGATCAATCTCGCTGACCAATGTCATTGCTTCGGGATACTGTTTACTGCGACGGGCAGTTTCCGCTGACAGTAACCAGATCGATGCGACCGATTCTGCCATGGGCTCAGACGTGAGCGTGGATGATGCAGGTTCCAGTGTCGTTCTCAGTTCGCCCAGCAGGGTCTTGGCGGCGTCGAGCTGGTCCGTTTCGACAAGGGCTTTTGCTTTCTGATAAAGGACATTCAGCGTCTCAAGATCATTGAGGAGAAGTTCTGTATTCGTCGCGGGGGTTGCCGTCGGAGAGACCATCGCGAGAAAGGCATCCGCTTGCGTCACAACTTCCTGCCAAGCTTTTTTACCAGCCGACAGCATGACGAGTTGATAAGCAGATCGCTTGCGGACGATGGGATCAGCGTCTTCTCGTGCCATCAAAAGCTCAAAACGTGTTTTGCTTCGGTCGACGTCGCCGTTGATAAAATCGCTTTCGGCAAGAACCAGCAGCGCATCGTCTGCGCGCGAACTGGTGGGGCAATCGCTGAGGAGTTTTTCATAGATGACATCTGCTTTGGCGTACTCACCAGATTCATAGTGCAGTAAGGCCCATTCGTCGTAGAGCTTATCGAGATTGACCTGCTCTTCGATCGAGAGTCCTTTCAGCGATGCGACTGCTGTCTGGTAAGCTTTGTCGGATGCATCATTCTGCTTTTGCAGACGAAATGCGCGGGCGGCTTCTTTCGAGCAGCGGTACATCTGCAGTACGACATCAGGAGGAAGCTCCTTGACGTTTTTGTCGACGTAAGGGGCATACCCGTCCGTAAAGGTCTTGGCTGCCAGCGGCAGTTGACCAGCCTTCTGCAACGCCACGCCTGCCATATGATGGGCTTCGATCGCGGAGGCGGGTTTTTGATTGGTCAGCTTGGCCAGTTTCAGAAATCGCTGACTGGCGACGTCGTATTTCTCCTGCTCATACGCAGACCAGGCCTGTCCCCAGAGCGCGGGCACGTATTGCGGGCTTTTTGCTCCCTTTGAGACGACCTCGTCATAAAATTCATCGGCTACGGCGTACTGTCGTTGCTTGTAAGCATCTTCAGCGACCTGCAGGGCCAGGCGTGATTTGACGTCGTCATTCACATTCAGTGTCAATAGTTTTCCGAGAACGCCGCTTGCTCCTTGCGAATTTCCAAGGCGTCCCATGGCGATCGCCATTGTTGTCAGGACCTGTGCTTCGGTCGCTGAATCTTTGCGTGCTTTGTTTGAACTTCCTAGATAGCCTTCCGCAGCTTCGATCGCATTCTTATTTTTGTTCAGCGCCAAATAGCTGATCGAAAGGACGGCGTATGCTTCTGGAAAATTCTGCTGGTTTGTTTGGACGTCCATCATGGGCTCGAGAAGATTCAAGGCCTTCTGGTACTCCCCGGCTTTGTGGTACGCGCGAGCTGTCTGATAACGTGCTAAAAGACGGGTTGATTCTTCTGCTTTGGAGAAGTCGATTTTCTCCAGATAATCAGCTGCCTTGAGAAATTCCTGACGTGCTTCGACTGGCTGATTGGTTTCGATCTGCGTCCCCTTGCCGATGAGCATCTTGGCGTTCAGGATTTCAGCGGTCTGCTTCCATGACGAGCTGTCATACTTAGCGTGAAACTGCTTGAGCAGCTCTTCTGCTTTCGTCCAGTTCTCAGCAGTCACTTCCAGATCGAGGCTACGAATGATGGCATCGGCGGCTCGCGCGTGATCGGGGATGGTCGCGAGCAAGTTTTCCCAGGTTTCGAGGGCATCCTTTGTCTTGCCGACATAGGCCAGTGACATTCCTGTCTGATAAATCAATTCCCCGCCGAGGCTGCCGGTCTTCTGGTCTTCTGGAAGAAGGACGGCTGCAAAAGACTTGAGGGCGGCTTCGTGATCGCCTTGCATCTGTTCGCTCATTCCCTGCCAGAAAATCGCTGTGACGGCGTAATCGGGGTTCTTCCTGGCTTGTATGTAGGAGCGGATTGCTTCCCCGTAACTGCCTTGTGCGTAGCTGGCTTGTCCGCGGTTCAGCCAGACATACGAAACGAGGCTGTCAGTGGGGAAACGCTTGAGAAACTGATCGAACGAGGCGACCGAGGCGGCGTAATCCTTCTGGTCATACGAGATGAGCGCCAGTTTGATTAATGCCTGAGCAGCCCGCGGCTGGTTGTCTGCACCGGCAATTTCCGAATAGATCTTGCGAGCTTTCTCATACTGACGGGTTGCTTCCAGAGCCTTCGCCAGACCAAAGCGGCTGTCTTCGATCAGCTTGCCTTGAGGGTACTTCGCCAGCGATTTTTCGAAGATCGGAACAGCTTCCTGCGCTTTGTTATTTCTCAGCAGCGTATCGCCATAATACGGCAAGCCCCATTCCAGGAGCGGATCATCGCCCGCTTTGGCCATCCATGTTTCAAATTCCGACTCAGCGGCTTTATAATCCTCAAGCAGATAACTGCATTCCCCGACACGGTAGAGGGCTTGCAGCAGGTTCTTATCGGGTGGAGTCGCCTTCAAATCCGAGGCGTTGACATACTCACGTAACACCACGCGAGCGGGCTCATATTTGTTGAGATTGATCAGCGCCTGGCTTCGATAAAGCCGGGCGGTCCCGACTTTTGAATCTGCAGGAAACGACGTGATGAACTTCGCGAACGCTTCTTCCGCGAGTTCGTAACGCTGCTGTTTGAATAGACCAACTGCGAGCGCATACTCATCATCCGCCTGAATGGCGTACGATGAGGAAGTGATCATCAACATCAAAAGACCTGTCAGTAGGACAGCAGGCCAGCGTGCAAAGGTTGTCATAGCGGAGACTTCGGTCGTGAGAAGAGCAATTCGAATCGTCGTTCCACTTCATTATGCGCGCCAGTTTGTGACATACAAGACGCGGGGTTTCCCCCAGCCCAAATTGAAGCCCACGAAATCGCGAAAAATACTTAGAACCCAACCAATTAGGCAGTCTGCGGAGCTTTTGCAGGACGTCAGAAAATGAACCGCAGATAAACTCAGATCGACACAGATAAAACGACAAACAGGATTTGGGTTCCTGCTGTGACAGGTTCACTTCAATTGTTGCTTTTCTCTGTGGTCGTCAACTTATGCGGGACTCACTGTTTCTTCTGTGAGGTGAGTTGTTCATCGAACGATTCTTTCAGCGCATTGAGTATCACGCGAAAGCGAATCGTGATGGCATCCAGGCTATGATGCTGCTCGAGATAGGCTTGTGTCTGCGGGGATGGTCGTGGCGGCGATTTGATGCTTTTAACGAATTCGGCCCAATCCCCATTTGCACAAACACCAGCGTGTGATGACTTCAGAAAACGTTCTGCGACATTGAGGCTGATGATCGGGCGCTCGCAGACAGCGGCCTGTAGAAAGGTGTTTGGAAACCCTTCCTGGCTCGATGTGCTGATCAGTCCTTTGGACTGTTGGAAAACGGCTGGCATCTGTTCGTACGGAACACTTTCCACAATTGTGACATTCGCAGGGCATTCCCGACGGATCTCATGTTCAAGTTCCTGATCGCGCGGATTGAGAATCATGAGGAACCGCTCGTCGGGGCATTCTCTGGCCAACTGAATAAGCAACTGGGGCTGCTTGTGATGCCGCTCACATCGCCCTACCCATAACCAGGCGTTCGATGCGATTCTGATTTGAGGCGACAGCGATTCGGCGTACTGAGACTGCTTGTGCCACCAGTCAATGTCGATCGGGTTTTCGAGGATTATGCTCTCACGGTCAAAGCGTTCCTTAAGCATCACCTGTTGCTCAGGTGTTTGGACGACGATCTGATCTGCATTCTTGAGGATCCACCAAGTGTCCTCCGCGCGATCTCCAAACTGCGAAACATACCCAGTGCCAGGTCGATTTCGTTCATCGAGATCCCCGTCCCAGGCGATCATGACAACGGATGGCTGACCCGCCTGCTGGGCTGCTTCGATCAGATATTTTGTGTAATAAGAAACACCAAAGCTGACGAAGACATCGGCTTTAGTCGTCGACAAGACCTCGGCAAATGATGTCTGCTTTTCCGAGGGAGACAGGAATTTTAAGGTCGCGAGTTTCGCCAGACCCGTCAGAAGACGAGGAGTCCAGCGCCTGACTTTCAGCCAGGGAAACGAGTACGTCCGAGTCAGGTAAGGCGATAGTTGGGAAACCGCGTGACTCCACTTCGATTCAAACGGGACGACTTGGACATCCTCGATTGTTGAAGACGTCGTAGCGATGTCGCGAATCACAAACGAGACCTGCGTGTGAGGCTGTCTGGCCAAAGCTTTTGCCAGCGTCCAGGCACGGACTTCCATCCCGCCAATGTTTTTTTCTGGTCGTTTAAAAACGACACCGGCGGCATTCAAACAAACCATCGCGATCGACAACGACGTTTGCTGGTGCTGGTCGTTGCTGTGGCTCACAAGTTGTTCCTGTCGGTGTCAGTTTGGATGAAAACTACCTCGTGAAGTTTAGCTGACTCTCGCAGAAACGATAAGCAGGATGGTGTTGGCTGTCATCTGGAGAATCAAAGTGCGCGGGACGTGACAGCGAGCAGAAGCAGATCGGTGTCGTAGAGAATGGCACGACTGACGGCTGGCTTGATTCCGGGAAAACGATTAACGGCATTTTTCGGATCGAGCAGGATTGGGAACGCGCGAACGGGCATCGACTGGGCATCGAAAAATTCGAGCAGACGCTCTCGCTGCGGGCGATAGGAGCGTTCCAATAGTGGCCAGAAACAGGACTGAAATCGTGCTTTGATTTGTTTCTGGTACAAGTACAGAGAGCCCAGACCTGAGCACAGAAGTAAAAATAGAAGAAGACCACCCGCAAGAAAGAGGCCATCCGATGAAAAGGCGGCAAAGACGAGAAGCAACAAGCCGCAAAACAACAGCGTCGCCAGAAGCCCAATCGCAATGCTGCCGGCCAGTTGAGATCCATACCAGATCCAGGTCGGAACGTCCTTGCTTACCTCCGCTAGAAACCGTCGGAAATTCAGGATCTGGCCCTGATTGACGCCGCCGATCGGACGAATGACTCCGCCATTGATCAGCAGGTATTCCCAAAGCTCAGCCAGAGGGTAGTTCGCATGTGACTGAGAGACTTTGGTCGACAGGATGCTGTCGCGTCGTTTGCAGATTTCGTCAGTGGCTTTCAAGAGTACGTCGCGTCGCCCCTGGGGCGGGATCGTCAAAACCTTCTGGCAGATCTCGCGGATCTTGCGCGCAAGTGCAGTCTCATGATCAGGCTTGGTCTGTCCTGGGCGCGCCAAGGTGACCACATGCAGTGCACGTTCGAGTCCTTCGAAATCAATCCTCTGCCAGTTGTTGTCTGACTCCAGAAGTTTCATTTGTTTCTCAACCCAGGCATCCTCCTGAAACCAGGCAGCGGTCGGGAGCAGATCGACAAGAACGGACATGACTTCGGACCGTCCTGCGGCATGCGGCTGTAGCTCGCTGTCCCAGAGTTTCAGGCAGCGTTTGATCCCGTTTGTCTTGACGATCCCGAAAATCAGCCCTGCAAGAAGTTCATGGCTGACAGCATGAGGACGCAGTGCAACAACACGTTTGATCGCTGCTTCGAAATCGAGGGTTTTGTTCGTGGGATCGTTGTAGTGAGCTGCCAGGATTTCCATGAGCGGGCGAGACCTGGGGTAAGTCTTCAGCCCGTCCCACAACCAACTCTCGAACGATCCTCGATCCGGAAACGACTCATGACTGACGATATCAGAGAGGATCGCCAGGTCGACAAAATCGTCGGCAGATTTCGTCGGCTTGGCCAGCAGCTGACGAAAACTTTCCTCGGGCTCGGACGGATCAATGCCGATGACGATGGGTTCGGGGCTTTCGAGGATCCCCCAGCGTTCATTGGGCCAGGATCCGCTGGACCCGCTTTCGTAGTCCTCGGAAGTCGACATCTGAAATGTGTAGGTGGCGCTGCTTCCCTGTTCCAGACGGGCCTTGAGGGTCTCATAGGCACGTCGGATCTTTTGAAACTCGTCGGGGGCGCGATCCGGCTTGAACTTCCGAATCAGCCTACTGTAGGAGAGCTTCAGGTCGTTTTCGGTCCACTCTTCGGGGAGAGCAAAAAATTTGACAGGGTCGCGCGGAAGCAGAGACCAGTCGGGTTCATTGTTGTCAGGCGCGGGAGGTTTGTCCGTCATGGATTCGCTGGTCCCTCAGCATCTGGTTGAGTTGAGGGCACTGGCTGCGGTGCAGGATCTTCACTGCCTTGAGGTCGACTCAATGGGAACTTGCTTTGCTCCATGATTTCGTGAAGCCGCTGGAAAGTTGCATGGTGATGCTGCAGCAGGCGTTCCTCGTTCTCCCTGATTTTTGCATCAAGCTCTTTTCGCTGTTCGTCAGAGTTCTCTGTCGAGTTCTTGGCCTTGGACAATTCTGCCAAAGCCGCAGGCCACTTTGGATCTCCTGGCCAAATAATCTTTCCAGCATCGGAAAGCTTTTGAGCTTTCTCCCGATCGGCCTTTGCTTGATTCGCTTTTGTCTGATCAGCAGCAAACTTCAGATTATCTCGTAATCGCATGGCCTGGGTATCGCTTGCCGTCCTGCTCCCGTCACGCATGAACCCGCGAACGAGTCCCGAGACGATGAAGATCCCGACCAGGATCAGCTGCCAGTTGTTCGATCCATGCCCGCTGCCAGACAACTCGAATGATCTGGTTTGTTGACGAACGCGACGATCCTCTCGTTCGATGAGGCGATCGATCACGGGCTGCGTGTCTTTGCCAGCTTTTGAGGAGCCTGCCAGAGTCGAAAGTTCTTTGACTTTGCTTTCAATCTCTTCGAGAGTCGTGCCGCAGGCGTTTGCCAGATCGCGGTGATGATCGCGAAATTCTTTGAGCTCGTTTTTCCAGAGGAGAACGGTCTTGCCGTCGAGGCGTCCCCAGAAATCGGCATTGAGGACGTACGGCCTTTGATCGAGCAGCGAGAAGCAGAGCAGCTCCCACAAATCTTCCTGGAGGTCACCTTCCTCGCGGACTTTCAGTAATTTCGCCCGCAGGGGCAGGAACTGGATGAGACGTTCTGCCTTGAGACTGACGGAATAATAACCGCAGCCAGCGAGGATCTTGAGTCGATCCAATAGCTGGCGTGGCGCGATGTCATCGTCCCAGGCGAAGCGACGTCTCAACTGAGCGAGTTCGACTTCCGCCTGATCGCGCGTAAGCGGGCGCAGCTTCTCGGGGGCGTAGGCACCGTTACTATCGATCCGTCGACGACGGCATTTGACCATCGAAGACGCATCGCTGCTCTTGCGGTATTCGAGCATCTCTTTGAGATACGCTTCACTCATGTTCGCCCCCCAGATCGCCTCCGAGGCCATATTCTTCGAGAACAGACTTTAAGGCTGCTTTGCTCGATTCAAACAGCTCGCGGTCGCCCATTCCCATGGCGGCTTCGAACTGATCGACGACACGTTCAAAGCGAGCGCGTTCGCTGGGCGGAAGCTCGCCGACGAGTCGCTCGCACATGCGGAGAAGCTGCTGATTCTCCAGTTCATCCCGGGGATAGAATTTCAGATCCTGCATCTTCTGGCGAGCCGCCTTGATCTCAGAGGGCGATAGATGGCCAGCGTGCTTGGTGAGAATCATTGATTCGCGATTGCCTGTCTCTTCCACGATGGCTTCGACTTCGAGCAGGCCGTTCATATCGTAGGTGAAGCGAACGCGAACCATCTTCCCCTTCGGCCCGCGCGGAATGCCCTTCAAAGAGAACTTGCCCAGCAGCAGGTTATCCTGCACTTTGCGGGCTTCGCCCTGATAGACCTCGATCGAGATTTCTGTCTGGAAATCATTGACGGTGCTGACGACGTGTTCGCAGGAGGTCGGGATCGTTGTGTTGCGGTGGATGATCGGCAGGAAGTATCCAGACTGGTACTGATCCATGCCAATGTCTTTGACGATGTTAATGCCCAGCGAAAACGGGCAGACATCGGTCAGGACAAGGTCCTGAACTTCCTGGACATCTTCCAGCAGAGCCCCCTGGACCGCAGCACCGAGCGCAACGACTTCATCGGGATTCAGTCGACACATCGGCTCCTTTTTCAATTCGTCTTTCACAAACGAACTGATCAGGCTCATGCGCGTTGCACCGCCGACGAGAAGGACCTCGTTGATCTTTTCCGGAGACAGGTTGGCATCACGAATCGCTTTGCCGACGGGACCTCGGACCCGGTCCATCAGAGATTTACTCAGTTTGGCGAACTCTTCTCGCGTTATCTGGATGCTGGAGCTATCGTCCGCAAATGACCCGTCTTTTTGAGGGACACGGATTTCGACGACATCCTGCTGGGAAAAGTCTCGCTTGGCTCGTTCGCATTCATGGAGCAGTCGTGAGACGAGCAGGGGGGAGGTCATCTCCGCGCGCTCCAGGCTGAGGCCTTGGCGCGAAAGAATTTCCGAGGCCAGGCGGTCGGTAAAGTCTTCGCCCCCTAAGCTTCCTTCGCCGGCGGTCGAGATGATTTCGAAAACGCCTTCGAAGACCTGCATGACTGTCACATCGAACGTCCCGCCCCCCAGGTCCATGACGAGGATCGTCTGGTTTTTATCGCGTTCGTTAAAGCCATACGCCAAAGCAGCTGCGGTTGGCTCGTTAATGATGCGACGAACCTTGAGGCCAGCCAGTTCGCCCGCCTGGACTGTCGAGCGTCGCTGATGCTCGTTGAAGTAAGCAGGGACGGTGACGACGGCTTCGGTCACTGGCTGTTTGAGAAATGCTTCTGCATCGGCTTTGAGTGCGCGTAAGACCATCGAAGAGAGTTCGACGGGTGACCAGGTTTTCTTGCCGAGAGGGACCTGACGGTCCATGCCCATCCAGCGTTTGAAGCGGCCGACGACTCGCTCGGGCTGGGTGACTTTCAATTCACGCGCGGCTTCCCCCACGACGACTTCACCGCTCGCCAGGATGCCGACCATGGAAGGGGTCAGGACATGACCGTGAGCGTTGGGGATCAGCTTCAATTCGCCATCCTGCAGGACTGCGCACAGAGAGTTCGTCGTCCCGAGATCAATTCCAACGATCATTGCCTTCGTTACCTTAACGTCTTCCACTAGCCTTAGATGTGAATGAACTACTGATCAAACCATAAGTCGGGAACTTTTTCAACACCTTTCGAGATCTGTGCTGGGGTGTCACAGTTATCAAACGCGCCGTTTGGCAAGAAAGAGCGTTCTCGCGGTTCAAAACGGAGTTGAATCAACTTATGCTGATGAGACTGCAGACGTTATCATCAAGAGAAAAGTTCACGATGCGCTCACAATTATTGTTCTATTCGATCACATCCGCGCTGGCGGGATTTTTGTTCGGTTTCGATACCGTGGTCATCTCCGGTGCGGAAAAGACGATCCAGCAGCTGTGGGGACTGAATGACCAGCTCCATGGGTTGGCGATGTCGTCTGCTCTCTGGGGAACGGTCCTGGGGTCAGCCGTTGGTGGGTGGCCTTCGGAGAAGTATGGGCGGAAAAATACGCTGTTGTGGATTGGGTTGCTGTACTTCGCTTCGGCGGTCTGGTCGGGGCTGGCGACAGACGTTTATTCCTTCATGATCGCGCGGTTTATCGGGGGACTGGGAGTCGGGATCTCGACAGTCGCAGCGCCGATGTATATTTCGGAAATTGCCCCGGCGAAGTACCGCGGGCGACTGGCTGGCATGTTTCAGTTCAACATCGTCTTCGGCATCCTGGTGGCGTTTCTCTCGAATGCGCTCCTTGCCAATGTGGGCGAATCTTCCTGGCGGTGGATGCTGGGAGTCGAGGCGATTCCTGCGTTGATCTACACCATCATGACGATCTTCATCCCTGAGAGTCCGCGCTGGTTGCTCGGGCAGGCGGGGGAAGTGGAGAAAGCCAAACGGATCATGCTCCAGATCGATCCTTCGCGGTCGCAGAGCGATATTGATGACGAAGCGAACCGAATCCTTGTCTCCAATGAAGAAGAATCCGTTGTGGCACCGACTTTCTGGACAAAAAGACTGTCCAAGCCGATTCTGCTGGCGTTTCTGATTGCGTTTTTTAATCAGTTGTCCGGGATCAATGCGATTTTGTACTTCGCACCGAGAATCTTTGAGTGGACCGGGCTGGCGAAGGAATCGGCCCTGCTGCAGTCCATCGGGATCGGGGTCACCAATCTGGTGTTCACCTTCCTGGGGTTGTATCTGATCGATCGACTGGGAAGAAAGACGCTGCTGATCATTGGGTCGTTCGGGTACATCGCCTCGCTGGGGCTGTGTAGCTGGGCATTTTATACGGAATTCTACGCGATCGTCCCGGCTTGTATCTTTGCCTTCATCGCGGCGCATGCTGTGGGGCAGGGGGCAGTCATTTGGGTGTTTATTTCGGAGATTTTCCCGAACCAGTATCGCGCTTCCGGGCAGGCGCTCGGTTCGTTTACACACTGGATTTTCGCCGCCTTATTGACGACGTTTTTCCCCGTCATGGTCGGTGCAATGCCTCCCTGGACGATTTTTGCCTTCTTTGGATTTATGATGGTGCTACAGCTGATTTGGGTCCTCACCATGGTGCCCGAGACCAAGGGTGTTCCACTCGAAGAGATTCAGAAGCGGCTGGGCATTACTGACAGGTAAGCAGCAGCGGTCAAACGCTTTCTTTGAGGTGGGGCATCCGTTATCGTAGTCGTTTCGAACTTGACCATTTCGAACGCCCGATCCGCGTTCGTTTCCACGACTTCTTTCTTTCGATTGATGAGGCTGTTCAATGACCCAGGACGAAATCCTACTCGACGCTGAAGAACGCATGGAGAAGGCGGCTCATGTCTTCCAGGAGCAGCTGAAAGGTTTGCGCACGGGTCGCGCGACGCCGGGGCTGGTCGATGGAATCCGCGTGGATTACTACGGTTCTCCGACCCCGCTGAAGCAGATCGCCCAGATCAGTGTCCCCGAGCCTCAGCAGATTCTGATTCGCCCGTTCGATGCTTCTGCCCTCAATGACATTGCCAAGGCGATTCAGTCGAGCGACATGGGGCTGGCTCCGAATAACGACGGCCGCTTCATTCGTCTGAACATTCCGCCGCTGTCGACGGAGCGTCGTAAACAGATGGCATCCCGAATCAAAGAGAACGCGGAAGATGCTCGGGTCTCGGTTCGCAATATCCGTCGTGATGCTAACAAGCACGTTGATAACGGCCTGAAAGACAAGCTGTTTTCAGAAGACGAAGCCGAAGCTTGCAAGGAGTCGATCCAGGATCTGACCAAGCAGTATGAAGGCAAGATCAACGAGCACGCTGCTCATAAAGAAAAAGAGATCATGGAAGATTGATCACCATCTCTCTGAGGCGAGCGGGGGGTGTGAACCCCCTGTCTTCAAACGCATTGTGCTCCGTAGAAGGCATGATGCGTTTTTGCTTTTCATGATTTGTCTGACGTCTGGTCGTACTCAGACCGTTTGAGTGGTTTGATGCCACAAGTGACAGGGGGTTGACACCCCCCGCTCGCCTGGGAGGAGAGACAATGAAATACAAACTGGCAGTTACGATGGGGGATCCGGCGGGGGTTGGGCCGGAGTTGAGTTTGAAGCTGCTGGCGCAGTGGTCGAGCGAGTCGAAGACGATCCCGGTGTTGTATGGGGATCTGGCGGTGCTGGAGAGAGTTGCGCCGAAAGTCGGGATGGAACATGTCCTCCAGCAGATCGACGTGATCGCAGTCGAGCAAGTGACCGACGAATTGACTCGACCGGCACTCGTTGACCTGAAGGTGGTGGAAGCAAAGTCATTTACGCCGCGCCGCGTGAATGCGATCTGCGGCCAGGGGGCCTATGCCTATATCAGCGCTGCCATTGATGCGGCGATGGAAGGGCATGTCGTTGGTGTTGTTACCGGGCCGATTAACAAAGAGTCGCTGCAACTCGCGGGAGTTCCTTACCCTGGGCATACGGAGATCTTCGCTGATCGCACGGGGATCAAGAATTACTGCATGGTCCTGACCAGCGAGAAGATCACCTGCGCTCTTGTGACGGCGCATGTGGGTTACGCCGAGGTGCCATCAATGATTACGTTTTCGCGTCTCAATGAAGTGATCGAGCTGACTGGCAAAGCGATGTATCGCCTGCGTGGACGACCTGCCCGGCTGACCGTGCTCGGACTCAATCCTCACGCCGGGGAGCATGGACTGTTCGGCAATGGCGAAGAAGAAAACATTATCATGCCCGCGATCGAACACTGCAAAAAGTTCGGCTATCTGCTCACCGGCCCGTTGCCTCCCGACACGGCGTTTCTCCCGGAACGCCTGGCGAATACCGACGCCTATATCTGCATGTACCACGACCAGGGGCTCATCCCGCTCAAGACACTCGCATTTGATGACGCGGTCAATGTCACGCTGGGGCTGCCGATGGTACGGACGTCAGTCGATCACGGGACGGCGTTCGATATCGCCTGGGAGGGGAAAGCGAGTGTGAACAGTTTTGTTGCTGCGTACCGGATGGCGGAGGGGTTGGCGGGGGTTTGAAGAGATGCAGGAAGACTCGATCACGCTTAGGAAGTCCTTTGGGAATGAGAGAGTTGTCTTTCTTGTTGGCAGCTTGCTCATTGTGGGCCTCACTGCGGCTGCATGGTTCGATTCACATATCCCAGTCGCTGTTTCGTATTTACCCACACTGCTGAAGAATATCGGACACATTGACTGGTCCGTTGGAGAAACGTGGGTTAGTGGCGTCCCTCTAAAAACTTATCAAACAACCAATCTCGCCCGAAGCGTCCTGGCAACCGATGTTTTTGCTTATCTGATTGGTTGTAGCGTTTGTGGTCTAAGTGGTTTTTATGTCGTCTTCAGAAAGCATATGGAGCGAGAGAGAATCGCTGCCATGCTTTATGGTTTCGCTGTAATAATTGGTTTATTGTTTGTTCTTGTCGGAATTCCATTTTGGGATTACCGGCATCGCTGCAAGGAATACATAAAGAACAGTGTTCCCTTGGCGGAGAAGTTTAATCAACTGGACCTGCAGGTGTCCAATGATGGGATATTACAACTTCCTGCAGGAGATCTGGGCAATTTGAATATCAACAGGTATAGTTTTCGTCTCGTTTCTCCCTTTTTGATTGGCCCATCGCATCGAAATGATGAATCGAAGATCGAGGACTTAACATTGCTGAACCCAACAACCAGCTACTGGTATCTAGAAGACTGTCCTTATCATATCTGGCTTAATGTGCCTTATATAAAAACAGCCCACGGGACTGTTAAATTTAACGTCGAACCAAATCAGTGGTCTGTGTCGAATTTGACGTTTTGAATTGAATTTGAGCCTGTGACATCAACCACCAACCGTAAGAGCTGTGGCTGCATTTTGTAGACCTTGATGTTGATTCACATTCTGATGACGTTGATGAATCCGTATGCACCTGATTCCGTGTGCGGAATGATAATCATCACTTTGCCATCAGTTACAGGTGCTGCGGGGAGCACTTGGAAAGCGGCCTGGAATAACTCGTCTTACCCCAGAAACGTCTGATCTAGATTCGCGGGATTCGTCGCCGACTTCGATGAGTTGACCGATGTGGAGTTGCTTGACGTTGAGGTGCGGGTGACGGGCATGCCGCGTTCGTGTTGGCTCCACCACATTTCGGCGTTCTGGATTGACCACTGGGTGAGGATGTCGCTCTTTTCCAGACGCAGGATGATGTCTCTGGCCGTTTGTGGGCGGCGGGCGAGGTTTTTGTCGAGGCAGTCGAGGAGGGTCTGTTCCAGTTCGGCGCAGACTTGACGTCCTAAGCGTACCGATGGGCTTTGGGGGATTTCGCTGATGTGCATTCTGCACAGGTCGACGAGGTTGTCCGACATGAAAGGAGGCGTGCCGGTGAGGAGGAAATAGCCGACGGCTCCGACGGCGTAAAGATCCGAGCGGGCATCAATGGCGGCGGGTGTTTGAATCGCTTCGGGGGACATGTAGAGCGGCGTGCCAGCCATCGAGTTGGCTTGGGTCAGCTGTTGTTGTTTGCGATCGTCGATGGCTTTGACGAGGCCGAAGTCGAGCACCTTGATCAGGTCAGGAACGCCGCCTCGGCGGTTGAGCATGATGTTGGCGGGTTTGATATCGCGGTGAACCAGGCCCGACGAGTGGGCTTCATAAAGTGAGCTGCAGATCTGCAGGAGGATCTGGATGACGCGGGCATCGGACTGCGGACCGTACTTGTCGCCGAGTTCCTGGAGGTCGATGCCATCGAGGTATTCCATGGCGTAGTAGAAGATGCCTTCTTCCGTTCTGCCGTAATCGTAGATGGCGACGGTATGCGGGTTGTTGAGCTGGCTGGTGATCTGGACTTCGCGTTCGAAGCGGTCGATGCTGTCCTGGTTGACGCGGTCCATGTTGAGCATCTTGATCGCGGTCGGTCGTCGCAGAATAGCGTGGTGGCCTTTGTAGACGACGCCCATGGCTCCTTCGCCGAGCTTCTTTTCGAGTGTGTATTGACCGAGTTTTTTGTTGGCGATGGCGGCTTTCTGGGCTTCTCGCTGCATACGAGCGACGATGATCGAGAAGATGAAGATCGCGACTGAGGCGAGCCCGAGCATCGCATAGAGGAACCAGAAGGTCCGTTGAAGGATCGTCAGCGGACGGAAGGCTTCGCTGCGATCGATCTCGGTGACGACGCCGATTTGAAAGTCGGGAAGCCAAGTCCATGCGCCGATCACGGGAACGCCGCGGTAATCGTTATAGCCGATGACGTCAGAGCCAGAGTTGCCCGAAAGGGTATCGGCGGCGGCTTTCGTCAGCGGGAGTTCGCTGCGACGGACTTTCGGGCGGAAGCCCTGCGTCATGTCGCCGCCGGGATCGCGGATCTGGATGTTGAGCAGTGACTGGATGTTTTCCTGATCGGGTAGCAGGCCGAGCAGGATGAGATCATTCTCGAATCGGCTGTTAGAAATCATGACGCCGTTTTTGTTGAAGGCGTAGGTCTCGCCAGAGTCGCCGATGCGGCCCAGCTGCATGATACGCGTGAATTCTTTCTCCGGCTGGATGCGAAAGCCGATGGCTGCGACGATCTGGAAATTGGCATCTCGCACCGGAGCGCAGACATACATCGTCGGGACGCCGGTACGCTGCACGCCGTCCTGATCTTCCTGAATGAGGATGCTCGGAGCGGGAGGGCTGACAAACGTATGACCTTCGAGAGCCTGGCTGACGAGTGGGTTGTTGCGAATTATTTGTTTATTGCCGATCAAGGACTCGTCGGTCGCCGAAATGATCTGCATCTCTTTTGACACGAGGATGTAACCTTCGAAGTCATGGGCTGACATCGCGACGGACAGTTCCTTGAGCAGCTCAAAGTGAAGCGGACCGATGGTTGCGGTTGTTGAATCGTTCGTTGTGGGGTCAATGGCATCGAGCATTTTCATGATCTGAGCGCGGATTTGTGGATCCTGCGAGATCGAGCCTGCCGTTGATTGCTGCTCGTGATACCAGTTGAGCAACATCTCTTTCTCGACGGCCAGCAGCGTTTCGAGCTGAGAGCGGAGATTCGACTTCATCGTGCGTTCGATGGACCCGCTGACGATGTAGGCCAGGAACGAGAGCCCAATGATCGCCAGAATCGGAAAGACCCAGATCTGACGTTTCAGGAACAGACGCGTTTGCGCAGCAGAGCGAGTGAGAGAATTCGCCACACGACTGGCACGTGTCATGTGCACGGCTGGTCGGGAACGGTGGCCAGATTTTTTACTGAAGGGCGTCCACATGGTTCGCCTTGGGTATCCTTGGGCTATCGTACAAAACAACACGTCTGTGTGGTTGGGGTCAGCTAACAATCCTGACCACAGTCACCTCGTTTTGATTCCAACACGTTTTAGAGTATTCATTACAGGGGATTGGGGCACAGGATGAAAGTGTGCGCAGTGATCCGATTTCGCGGACTTCCGAAGTCGTTGGTATCAGAGGTGTGGGTCTGTTGCAAAAAGGCAACATCTTTTGAAAGAAAGACGGAGTTACATGTCGTCTTTCCAGACATTTAAGACACGACGCAGCGTGACAAATTGGCCCAGATGATAGCTGTTGTGGTCAGCCAGAAGTAATGCTTCCCGCAAAAGTGTCTGTGTCGGTTCCGTCGCATGAGGAACTTTCTGGAAGAGGTCCTGGCTGTCATCGTTGACGAGGTCGATCATCTGCTGAAGTTCGTCGAGGAACGTTTTGATCGATTGTTGCCAGGCGGATTCGCTGGGGGGAGCATCTTCCGTGGGCCAGTAATCCTCGGGCCAGTTCATCTCGCTGTAGGTACCCGCGCGAGAAAAATCGAGAATGTCCCGCTGGGCGATCCGCATGTGTTCGAGTAGATGCCAAAGGGTATGAGGTTGATGGGGAGCAGTTTGGCCGCGGGCTTCGACGGGGATGTCATCAAAAGCATCATGGAAGTCAAGATGCGCACCTTCGGCGCGGAGTAATGTCGAAACGTGCTGGCGGAGGGCTTGATCGGACATGGTTGCTACTTTCGCGAGAGGAAACATTTCCTTTAGAATGACAGACTCGCCACTTCGAACCAGATCGGCTTGCCGCAAAACGCTCGCTGCTGGGAATTGCTCATAGACGGGAACGATTCGCATGTTGACACGACGACACTTTCTGCAAAGCATGGCTGCGGTCGCGGGGGCAGCGACGGCCTGGGATTCGTTGATGGCTCCCATTCAACGGGCGATCGCGATTGAGCCGGATGTGGGATCGAGCTTTCTGGATGCAGAGCACATCGTTGTCCTGATGCAGGAGAACCGGTCGTTCGATCATGCTTTTGGGATGCTCAGAGGCGTGCGCGGGTTCAATGATCCACGGTCAGTGATTCAGCCGGATGGGAATCCGGTCTGGGTGCAGGCGAATAAAGCGGGCGAGCATTACGTCCCGTTTCGTCTCGATATGAACGAAACGAAGACGACGTGGATGGGCTGTCTGCCACACAGTTGGACCGATCAAGTCGATGCGGCCAACGGTGGGAAGCATGACCGCTGGCTGGAGACGAAAGCGGTCGGCGGCTCGTATGCGAAGATGCCGCTGACAATGGGTTATCACACGCGCGACGACCTGCCGTTTTATTATGCCCTCGCGGATGCGTTTACTGTCTGCGATCAGAACTTCTGTTCGACATTGACGGGGACGACGCCGAATCGTCTGCACTTGTGGACGGGGACGGCTCGTCGGGAGCAAAAACCGGACGCACAGGTCATCGTCCGGAATGGGGACTGCGAGTACGGAGCCTGGGCCGACTGGACGACATTTCCTGAGCGACTTGAAGATCATGGCGTCTCGTGGAAGATTTATCAGAATGAACTCTGCGTACCGAATGGTTTGACGGGGGAAGCGGAATCGTGGTTGTCCAACTTTGGGGACAGCCCGATTGAATGGTTTACGCAGTACAACGTCCGCTTCCACGCGACTCATCGCAGTTATCTGCAAGAGCGTCTGAAGACTTCGGAAACAGAGATCGCCAAAGTCGAGGAGCAGCTCAAATCGACCGAAGGGGATGAACGCAGCAAATTGCAGAAGAAGCTCAGCGATCTGAAGTCGGAAAACTCGCGACTTCTGCAGGCGATTGAGATGTACTCCGAAGAGAATTACGCGAAGCTGTCCGAGAAGGCTCGGCGTCTTCACGAGAAGGCTTTCTGCACGAACTCGGCTGATCCGGATTATCGCGAGCTCGAAGATTTCGTGTACGAGTTCGAAGGTCAAGAACGCAAGATGAAGATCCCGAAGGGGGACGTGCTGCATCAGTTTCGTAAAGATGTCGCGAACGGGACGCTGCCCAAGGTCTCCTGGCTGGTTCCGCCGGAGCGTTACTCCGATCACCCGTGCTCGGCTTGGTATGGGCAGTGGTATCTGTCGGAAGTGATGAAGATTTTGACCGAGAATCCCGAAGTGTGGAAGAAGACGATCTTCGTTCTGACCTACGATGAGAACGATGGGTATTACGATCACGTCCCGCCGTTCCAGGCACCGCATCCAGCGAAGCCCGAGACAGGACGGACGTCTGTGGGGCTTGATTCGTCGCTGGAGTATCTCGAAGCGGAGCAGGATCGGCAGTACAAGCCGAACTCAGCCTTGCGGACAAATTCGCTGGGGCTGGGTTATCGCGTGCCGATGGTGATCGCCTCGCCGTGGAATCGTGGGGGTGCGGTTTGTTCGCAGGTGTTTGATCATACCTCGGTCATTCAGCTGATTGAGAAGATCGTGTCGCATCAGACGAAAAAGCCGCTGGTCGAGACGAACATCTCGCCTTGGCGCCGGGCGGTTTGCGGCGACATGACGTCATCGTTTCAGAGTACTGAGGATCGTCAGCCAGGTCTGACGAGCTTTGTCGAGCATGAGACCTATTTGAAATCGATTCACAGCGCGAAGTTCAAAAAGCTGCCGAGCGATTTTCACGCGCTGAGCGATGCAGAAGTCGAAGCCGTGAGCAAAAGGCCGCGTTATTCCGTGATGCCGACACAGGAACCTGGAATACGTGTGGCCTGCCCGTTGCCATATGAGCTGGCATGCGAAGGGAAGCTTAATGACGACAAGTCGGCGATCGTGCTGACCGTCGAGGCACGTGATCAACTCTTCGGCGAGAAATCCTCCGGGGCCGCGTTCATCGCATATGCAGAGACGGCGGCGGGGATGGTCGTTCGCCATTACACGGTCGCAGCGGGTGGGCAGGTTGAAGACCACTGGCCGCTGACGATGTTTAAGAACGGCGAATATCTGCTGCGAGTCCACGGGCCGAACGGGTTCTATCGGGAGCTTCGTGGGGATCAGAATGATCCGCAGGTACGGGTTTCACTTAATGATTCGCCGACAGCTGAGCAGTTCGTTGGCGTGATGGTCGATGCAGATGCCTTGAAACGCCCCGTAATGTTGACGGTTCGCGACAATGCTTACGGCCAGGGAGAAACATCATCGACGATCCAGCCGGGCCACAGCGCCGCGATCAACGTCAGCGTGAAGCAAAGCCAGCAATGGTATGACCTGACGGTGACGTCGCCGGAGCATCCGAAGTTTCTGCGCACGTATGCAGGCCGCGCGGAGAATGGGGCCTGGACGACGAGCGATCCGCAGATGGGGTAATAGTTGCTTTGGTGGTCACTGCTGTCGGCTTTCCTTCAATCTTGCCTTCTGCTTCTCGCTCAGTGGTCCAAGAGTAAGATTGATTTCATCATCGACGTCAAGTGACACCGAAGCACCTGGCAGACAATGTGAGGTGCCCTGTCCACTTTGAAAACATCGAGATATGTCGGTCGGGTAGAGAGAAGGCACGAATTTGAATTGAAAGACTTTGGGAGCCTCTGCACCGACCGGAACCTCGATACCCTGAATTAATTCAATTGTTGGCAGGCTTTCATTCGAAGCGATGCGGCTTCGAAGGTTTGGATATTGAACTTCGCCGGGCACGTCGGTCAAAGTCAGATTGAGCTTCCCCCAAGGCAAGAGAATGAGTTTCTGCTCCTGAGTAAACTCGACATTTGGCATCGCTCGAAAACCAGCTTGTGGTTGAATAGCTACCAGCCAGTAAGACGTATCCTTGTCAGGATAGACGTTGAATCGGCCTTCGTTGTCGGTGTAAGTAACGATGTGCTCCAGGCTGTTTTGTGTCTGGCCATCCTGCATATAGATTGAATAGGCTTCGTCATCCGTCTTCGGGATCAGAAGAACCTCAGCGTTTGCCAGAGGCAATCCTTTGAAAACAACCATTCCCGTCTTCTTTAGATCATCATTCGGAACCAGGTCTGCTTCTGTGCGAATCTTGTCATAACGAGCATCAGCCTGTGGCCAGAGACCTCCAATACTGTGACCAGAGAGTCGATACTTCTTATGGAGTTCCCAGATCTTCACTTTCGCAATCTTTTCCATCCCGCCCTCAGAAGCAGATCGCGTGAAATAAAGCTGTGGACGACACTTCTGCGGATTGGGGAATGTCGAAATGAGTTCGTCAATCTTCTCCCACGTCACGATCTGTCGTCCTTCAAGCAAAATGACGTGCTGAGTGATAACGAAGCGAGGTTGGAAGAACTCTGCCCCCTGTTCTTGTGCGAAAATCGCTGTCGTAATGCTCGGAACGATTGCAACAGCGAATGCCAATAAGAAAGATTTCATTGCCATAGGAGGCTTTCAAATTTGATGAGAACAATGCGGGCCGCGCGGAGAACAGTGCCTGGACGACGAGCGATCCGCAGATGGGTTAATATCCTGAATCATTGGAAAGCAGGTTCATTCATCGATCAATTCCTCGCTTCGAAGCTTTCTGAGTTGTTCCTGCTGCTTGTTTGAAAGTGGTGCAAGTTCGATACTTACCAAGCTGTCCGGCTCCGGCGTCGCGCGTACCGCTGGAATCAGCCTCCAGTTTTCGAATTGATGTGAGACTGTTACTTCGTAACCCGGAATAATATTTTTGAATTCATATGATCCTCCAGATAATTGATCTGGAGGATCGACCTTACTTCTGAGGAAGCAAATGGCAGGCATCCCATCGCGTGCAGGGATATTTGTCGAGAGAAAGAGTCGTGCTGAATTCTTTAGATCATCAGGAGCTTTGACTTTCAGAGTGGACCACTTTGAAAGGATCAGTTTCTCACCTGATTCCAATTCCTGCTTCGACAAGAGACCAAAGCCAGCTTCTGGGTGAATCGCAATGACTCGATACAGAACATCTTTCTCGGGATGGAGTGAGAAATTTCCCTCGCCATCTGATTTTGTCATGGCATGCTCATATCTGTATTGAACTCGTCCTCGATTCAGATAGATGACATGTTCTTCGTCATCCAACTTGGTGCAGAGTACGATCTCGGCATCTCGAACGGGGTTTTGATTCTCGTCGATGGCTTGACCTGCCTTTAAAAGATCAGGAGCAGGCAGAAGATCTTTTTGGGTCAGAATACGATCAAATCGATGGCTGGCATGAACGCCGACATGCCCTTGACTCATGGAATCCAAATGGTGCTTCTCGTAAAGTTGGGCCGCCTTTTGAGAAATAATTTCTTCTATACCCGATTGCTCCGCACCATGTGTGTAATAATAAGTTGGACTCGTTTGCGCCGGGTTCGGGGACGTAGCGAGTATCTCTTCCCATTGCTCCCAGGTGATGATCTTCTTGCCATCTAAGAGGAGAGCATGCTGTGCGACGATCAGTGTCGGCTTAATCAATTCCGGCTCCTGTACGCGAAGCTGGCAGGAGAAAATAGCCCCAGCAAGAGCAACGAGTACTAGCAAAGAAAGCTTATCACCATAGGAGTTTTTCGCATTCAACGACATCTGGTGTGGACAATCTTAGGCTAGAAAAAACGACCTGGAGCTGGAACTCAGCTACTTAATAGTCGAGAATATGGCAGTTATTCTCAATTCTTTTCCTTAAGAATTATCGAGAAATCCCACCAATGATCACTCGCCCACCGCTGCCTCCTTTCACCCGCGAAACCGCCATTCAAAAAGTCCGCCTCGCAGAGGATGGTTGGAACTCGCGCGATCCCGTGAAAGTGTCACTGGCTTACAGTGAAGACAGTCGCTGGCGGAATCGGGCGGAGTTTGCGGTGGGGCGCGAGGAGATCGTCGCGTTGCTGACTCGCAAGTGGGCGCGTGAGCTCGACTATCGACTGATCAAGGAACTCTGGGCGTTCACCGATAACCGGATTGCGGTCCGCTTCGCCTACGAATGGCGGGACGACTCCGGCCACTGGTTCCGCTCGTATGGCAACGAGAACTGGGAGTTCGCAGAAGACGGGCTGATGAAGTTCCGTCATGCTTCGATCAACGACCTGCCGATCAAGGAATCCGAGCGGAGATACTTCTGGCCGCTGGGAAGAAGGCCGGATGATCACCCGGGGTTGAGTGAGTTAGGGTTTTAGGAAGCATCCTGCGTCTATGAGGGATGCGCTCGAGAAAACCCACAAAAACGGAAGAGCCCTTGAATGTCGTCATAGCGACGGTCACGAGCCCAAGAGATGACTTGTGCCCAGACAACTTTGGCGAGCTCAGGATTCTGCTTCGACCAGATCAGCCATTGATCATCGTCATTCCAGCAGCCGATCGATTGGCACATTAACTTTGCATTGCCATGCCAGCCGCGAACACCGGTTGCAGAGCCTATGACGAAATCCCAGCGTGGCGTGACGTTTTCGGTGTCTGGTACAAACTGCTGCTGGTGCAGATATTCGTCGATTGGTGTCCGCCACTCACGCGTCTGGAGTGGTGTGATCGGGATGCCGCACCATTGATAGTAACGGAACGAGCGATGTGAAAATCGCTCGGGGGAGAACTCAACACCGCTGACGAGACCCGATGGTCCGAAGAACCAACCAAGCACACCAATCACCAGAACCATGGCGAATGTAAGAGAAACCCGCACTCGTCTAGAAGCTGGTGTCGTTCTCATCTTTTTCTCGAAGGTACGGTAGTAGTTCCGACAGCCGAAATCCTACCCACGCCCAATTTGATTCAAAACGACACTGCCACAGATCAGGAGGAGCGGGATGATGTTTCCTAAAACCGTAGTCCATTTCGCTCTCAAAATTACAACCAAAGCGGTCGCCAGGATAGAAACAATCGCTCCCGCGATAATTAAGATGTAGGTGATGCTCAGGAATCTCCAAGCCGCGGCATCGCCGGATCCCCAAATCAAAGGCGCAAACAAATGCCCCCAGATTGGCGATGTGAAAACCATGTAATTGAGAATCGTTGTGATAAGAATCAGGCTTTGTGAATTTGATCGGTCAGCCATTATGACCTTTCAGCCAATTCCGTAAACAGCGCCGCAGAGGCCTTTGTTCCGCGTTGGTAGTCGGCGAGGGTGAAGTGCTCGTTGGGTGAGTGCAGGCAGTCGGAGTTCAGGCCCCATCCGAGGAGCAGGGTGTCGACGCCGAGCATGTCTTTGAGGGTCTTGACGACGGGGATCGTGCCCCCTTCGCGGATGAGGAGTGGCTCTTTGCCGAAGCCGGTTTTGATCGCTTTCTTCGCAGCGGCCATGTACGGGCTATGTCGGTCGACGAGGGAGGCTTCGCAGCCGTGGTACTCTTTGAAGTCCATACGAATGGCGATCGAACATTGTTGGCGCAGGTGCGTTTCAAGCGAGCGACCGACTTCGTGAGGTGTCTGGCCTGGAACCAGTCGGCAGGTGATTTTTGCGAACGCGTAGCTGGGGACGATCGTCTTGGGCCCTTCGCCGATGTAGCCGGAATACAGGCCGTTGATCTCGATGGTCGGACGTGCCCAGCGTCGCTCGTTGGTGGTAAAGCCCGGCTCGCCGAAGCCGACTTTCAGGCCGATGTCGTTCAGGTAGGTTTTCTCATCGAATGGCAGTGCCGCGTAGGCGGTTCGTTCGTCGTCTTCCAGAGGGATGACGCCATCGTAGAAGCCTGCGACCTGGATCTTGCCCTGTTTGTCGTGAAGCGACGCCAGCATATGCGCCAGGTAAGTTGCGGGGTTCGCGACCGAACCGCCGTAGGCTCCTGAGTGAAGATCGCGGTTCGGGCCATGAATGGTCACTTCGCAGGCATACATGCCACGCAGGCCGTAGGTAATGGCGGGAAGCCCGGGACCGTATTGCGGGCAGTCACTGATGACAGCGACGTCGCAGGCGACTTTCTTCTTATTGGCTTCCAGGAACAGGTCGAGGTTATTGCTGCCGACTTCTTCTTCCCCTTCGATCACAAACTTGACGTTCACTGGCAGCTTGCCGTGCACTTTCATCCAGGATTGGACGGCTTTGACGTGCGTCAGGAATTGCCCTTTATCATCAGTCGCGCCGCGGGCGTAGATCTTGCCATCGCGGATCGTCGGCTCGAAAGCGGGCGTCGTCCAGAGGTTGAGCGGATCTGCCGGTTGGACATCATAGTGACCATAAATCAGCACGGTCGGGGCACCTGGAGCACCGAGCCATTCCGCATAGACGATCGGATGTCCTGCGGTCGGGACGATCTCTGCCGTGAGGCCGATGTCTTCAAAGTGCTTCTTCAGCCAGTCTGCACAGTTGAGAAGATCCTGCTTGAACTTCGAATCCGCAGAGACCGAGGGGAATTTGAGAATCGTCTTCAGATCTTCAATGAAAGCCGCTTCGTGGGAATCGATATACGCCTGGACGTCGTTCAGCATGGGTGTTCCTGGGGGAGAAGATTTGCCACAGAGGGCACAGAGATCTCAGAGAATGAGATGAGAGATTAGATCAGCGAAGTGAAGCGATCAAGACGGAAACACAGAGAGTCAATCGAACCACGGATGAACACAGATAATCACGGATGAGAAGGGTAAGAAACTCTTATCTGTGACCTGCCTCATGACTCAAACCTCATGACTTCCGATCTGTGTGCATCCGTGTTGATCCGTGGTTCGGTTTTCTCTTATTCAGCCTGCTTCTCAAACACCACCATATGCTGACGCGGCAGCTCGGGGATCGTCTCTTTCCATTTCAGCTTGAACTCGGGCGCTTCCATCTCTTTTTTGACTTGCGCTTCGCTCATCTTATGCACGAGTTTAATCGGCACTTCCGGGTCTTCTTTACGGTACTCGACGAAGACGATGCGTCCGCCTGGTTTCATGGCTTTGGAGAGTTGGAGAATCATCTCATAGGGGAAATTGAACTCGTGATAGACGTCAACCATGATCGCCAGGTCGAGCGTATTCTCGGGAAGCTCGGGGGACTTCTCCTTGCCGAGGACGGGTTTGATGTTGTGGAGGTCGAACCCCTTCATCTTGTTGACGAGGATATCGAGCATCTCCTGCTGAATGTCGACGGCGTAAACTGTCCCTTCAGGACCGAGTTGCTCAGCCATCAGCTTGGTGATGATGCCTGTCCCCGCTCCGATGTCTGCAACGCTTTGTCCCGGCTTGAGCTTGAGTAACTTCACGAGCAGCGTGAGTCGCTCTTCTTCCTCGCGTTCCGGACGTTCGAGCCACATCGCCCCCTGATGCCCCATCACGTGAGCGATCTCGCGTCCATGATAGAACTTGCCGATGCCGTTGGGGTCATGGTCCTGGCGGTAGGTGTAACGCAATTCCGCTGCAGGACCAAATGAGACTGCAGCAAAGAAGACCACGATGGCAGAGAGTACTGGTCGCATGGGAAATTTCCTGGTCAAATACAAACCACGGATGAACACAGATCGATACGGATGGACGGAACCAACACTAACCGTCTTTGAGGGGCCAATCAATCATTGACAAAAACTCTGCGTCCTCTGCTCCCCTCGGCGAACTCTGCGTTCCAGTCCCTCAGGTCACTTATCGAGAACCCGAAAATCCGCAGGCAGCTTATGTCCCATGCGGTCTCGCTTAGTCGCCATGTATTTCTCGCGATGCTCTTCATGCGGGGCGACGAGCGGAATCTGCTCGACAACCTTGATATTCACCCACTGCTCGAAGGCATCGGTCTTTTTAGGATTATTGGTCAGCAGGCGGACTTCGGTGAGGTCGAGGTCTTTAAGGATCTGCAGCCCGACCATGTAGTCGCGAAGATCTTCTTTGAAGCCGAGTTTAAGGTTGGCTTCAATAGTGTCGAGCCCCTGGTCTTGCAACTGGTAGGCTTTGAGCTTGGCGGTCAGGCCAATGCCTCGCCCCTCCTGAGGGAGGTAAACGATTGCGCCGACCCCCTCTTGATGGATCATGTCGCAGGCCGCCTGAAACTGGTCGCCGCAGTCGCAGCGGAGTGAACCGAGAATATCACCCGTGAAGCAGGACGAGTGCATGCGAATCAGCGGAGCCTTCACGCTGGAGAGGTCACCCCAGACGATCGCCAAAGGTTCCTGTTCTTCATGGGCGACTTTGTAGGCGATCAGACGAGGGTCCCCGAAGTCCTGTGTCTTGATTTCGACTTCGACTTCGCGCTTGATCAATTGCTCGCGTTCGCGCCGGTAGCGGATCAACTGAGCAATCGAAATCATCGGGATCTCATGCTCGACGGAAATCTCTTTGAGTTCCTCGAAGCTCGCCATCCCGTGACCCTTTTGCGAAAGGATCTCGATCAGGCAGCCAACTGGTTGAAGCCCCGCCAAGCGGCACAAGTCGACCGTCGCCTCCGTATGCCCGGCTCGACGAAGCACCCCGCCTTCTTTAGCCAGCAGCGGCGAGATGTGTCCCGGCTTGACGAATTCCCCTGGCTCGCTCGTCGGCTTGGCGAGCGCACGAATGGTCCTCGCACGGTTCTCAGTACTGACACCCGTCCCGGCGGAGAGGTGATCCACCTGCACCAGGAAGTTCGTCTGGTGGGGTGTGTTATTGAGCACCGGGCCCGCTGCAGAATAAAGGTGCAGACGATTGGCGACTTCTTCCACCAGAGGCACACACAACAGCCCGCCCCCTTTTCGCAGCATGAACGCCACTTGATCAGGCGTGATCAGTTCGGCAGCGCAAAAGAAATCACCCTCGTTCTCGCGATCCTGATCATCAATGACGATTACCAGTCCACCGCGCTTCATTTGAGAGATCGCGGATTCCACGGAATCAAGGCTGGCTTCGAGCTGAGCGTCGGTCATGAGAGGCTTCAATGCAATGAGAAATAGGCTTGTTCAGAGTTGTTCACACGAAGATCAGGACAGGTGTCCGAGCCAATGAGTTCACCGGATCCACCTTATCAAAAATTCTTCGGATTTCTCTGTGTCGCCGGTGGCTAAATTGTCCAGATATATCGGCTGTTATCATCTTAGGAGGAATCGTGCGCATTCCAAAGGGTCCATCTGACAAAAGTTTCCAACACGATTGCGTTTCGTAGAATTCCTCACCATCGTACATTTGGGTACCATACGGGGTCTCAAATATGACCTCCCTTTTGAACGGATAGGGATTCACCTGTGTCAGATTCTCTGAAGCTGCGCCTCTTTGATGAACTCGAGTCGCTTGTCCTGATCGACCCGCATAGCCACATCAACCCGCTCGAGCCTGCTTCTAAAACGCTCGCGGACATCATGGGCTATCACTATTATACCGAGCTGGCCCACTCGGCTGGCTATCCGCGCGAGAAAATCGAAGAGCCCGGCATCAGCCCCAAAGAGAAGGTCGCGCGTCTGGTTCCCGAGATGGCTCACATCCGGAATACCTATCAGTACCACTGGCTGATGACCATTCTGAAGGAATTCTTCGGCCACACCGATGACGACCTGACGACCGACAACTGGGAAAAGACCTACGACGAAGCCACCAAACGCCTGTCTGCTCCCAACTGGGAAGAGAGCGTTCTCAAACAGTCAAAACTCGAAGGTGTCTTCCTAACCAACGACTTCGACGACCCACTGAAGGGGTTCGACACCAAACGCTACATCCCCTGCCTGCGAACCGATGACCTCGTCTTTCACCTGACAAAGAAGTCGACTCGAGACCGCCTCGCCAAAGCGACCAAGACAACCGTCAAAGACGCCGCCTCTCTGCAACGTGCGATTGGCGATCTCTTCGATCACTTCCTGGCCCATAACGCCAAGGCCTGCGCGATTTCACTCACTCCCGACTTTGCCCCTCAGAAAGTCAGCCTGAGCGAGATCGAGTTAACCGTTCAGAAAGTCTTCTCGAACGATAGCGATGTCGAACTCGAAGCCGGCGTGAAGACACAACTGTCCAACTTCGTCTTCTGGACCCTGGCCGAGCATTGCAACCTTCACAAACTGCCGTTCGACCTGATGATCGGCGTCAACCGTGGCGTGTACGAAGCAGGGGTCCATCAGGGGCGCGATCTGTATAACCGTCAGACATCGCTCATCCAGTATAAAGAGTTGTTCAACGCGTTCCCGAAAGTGACCTTCCCGATCTCGGTTCTCGACCACACCGCCAACCCCGAGCTCGTCAGTTACGCCTGGATCTTCCCGAACGTCGTCATCAACGGTCACTGGTGGTACTCCAACCTGCCGGGCTATATCGAAACCGACTGCCGTTCTCGCCTGCAGGGTGTTCCCTGGACCAAGAACATCGGCTACTACAGCGACATGTACAAGCTGGAATTCGCTCTGCCGAAGTTCCGCATGTATCGCAAAGTCCTCGCAGAAGACTTCGTCATCGACCGTGGCTGGAGCGAAACAAAGGCGCTGCACCTGGGCAAAGAAATCCTTCGTGGGAATGTCGAACGCATCTTCGGCGTGTAGTATTACATCGAATGGACCCACGAAGGCATGAATCGTCCTCAACTGCAGGAAATGTCCGAACAGCGACTGGCCGAAGCCAAACTCCTGAGAGATCACGGCTTCTGGTCAGGTGCCTATTACTTAGCTGGTTATTCGATCGAGCTTGCGATTAAGAGTTGCATCCTCAAACGTATCGAGATGACCGGCATCATCTTCGTTGATAAAAACTTCCAGATGAACTGTTGGACCCATGATCTGCCCAAGCTGATCAAATCGGCTGAGCTGGATCGTGAACTTGGCCTGACAGAACAAAGCGATCTCGCATTTAAGGCGAACTGGGGTACAATTAAAGACTGGAATGAAGCAAGCCGCTATTAGCAAATGAGTGAGTTAAAGGCTCAGTTACTTATTGATGCGGTTGAAGATTCTCGCTCTGGAGTTCTGCAATGGCTGAAAATGCGTTGGTGAGAGACGTTTGGGCAGAACCGCAAACACAGCAACTGGTTCACGAATGCGAAGATTTTATTGCCTCGTTGATTGACCACAAAGTCAATTACACGAATGTCTATCTGGCTTTTTACGATACGGAACGAATCCGACTCTGCTTTGCCACAGACAGCTACGGCCGAAAGCCAGAGCATGTTAAGTTTTTTGGCGAGTTGGTGAATGTGTTTGAAAAAATGCGTTCACGGTTTTATTTGCTGTCTTTCGACATCATTTCAGTTGTGCACCCTTCAGATCCTTTGGCAAAAGAAGTTGATCGGCGCAATGATGTCCTCAGTCCGAACGTGAATGTGTCGAGAAATTCGGTATCTGGCTTTGGTGTTGAGTTATTGGTTCTGTTCCCAATGAATGTCTACCGGCGTGTTGGAAAAAAGTAGCGAAAAAAGTTCGAACGCATCTTCGGCGTGTAGCTTTGAAGGCTGTGCGTGGATGACACGGTCATGACAGACCGTGCATACCGTAAGCCTTAAAATCGACAAATTCCGCATACAGCGACAAGCTCGCAACGTGCTCCTCGAAATCTTCGTTAGCGCAATGCAAGATTTCTGATCTACGTGCGAGCATGGTCCAGAATTGAAAGAAGTGGAACACCTGACCATCTCATAATCAGGTGTGACCAACCTGCTGAGCGCCCCACAGCAGCTTCTTCCCCTCTCTGCAGCATATACTCGCCCCCATGACCTTTCACGCCTCCCTACGTGATCGACTGACTCCTTTTCTAGCCGGAGCGTTAACGTTCCTGCTACTGACAGGTGTCGTGTATCTCCTGCACATGCAGGACGTCCGTCGCTATCAGCAACAGGCCTACAGCCAGACAACTCAGCAGCTGAGTACCATTCGCGCCAGGGCAGAAAGTGCCATTAATAAACGCATCGCCATGACCGCAGGTCTGCGTGCCTTTGTTTCGTCTCATCCTGATATCACGGAAGTTCAATTCTCCCGCCTCGGAGCCGCTCTCCTTAGCGAACAGTCGGGCATTCGCAGCATCACCCTGCAAAAGAACAATATCGTCACGGATGTCTATCCACGCGAGGGGAACGAATCCACTCTCGGCATGGACCTCACGAAACACCCGCAGCAGGGCCCTGCCATTCGAAAAGTGATCGAATCAGGCAAGCCCTGGCTGGCTGGTCCAATCAATCTCGTCCAGGGTGGGGAAGCATTCATCCATCGTGTGCCGGTCTATGTCCTGCCAAAGAATGGTCAAGGGCAGGGGCCGTACTGGGGACTGGTGTCGACTCTCGTTGAGAAGAAAACGCTGGTCGACGAAATCACCGACGCGATTCCCGGAGATCTCCGCATCGCGATCCAGGGGCTCGATTCGGCAGATCATGTCGGACGATACTTCATTGGCTCTGCTGATATCGAGCTGATGAATCCGTTGATGCAGGACGTCTCACTACCCAACGGCGTCTGGAAGATTTCCGGCGTTCCTGCCCTCGGCTGGCCAGTTTCGACACCAATTACCCTCCTGCTGATCATCGGCGGAGAAGTGACGGCGTTTATCTGTGCTCTCCTGGTTTTTCTTGTCATCCGTAGTCAAATCAAGTACCGAAACGCCTGCCACGAAGCCCTCGCTGCCTCACGTTCGAAAAGCGAATTCCTGGCCAATATGAGCCACGAGATCCGCACCCCCATGACCGCGATCCTCGGCTATACCGACGTCCTCAACGATACCACGACGAACCCAGCCGCTCGTGAAGCCATCGACGTCATTCACCGCAATGGCTCGCATCTGCTCGACCTGATCAACGACATCCTCGACCTTTCCAAGATCGAAGCCTGCGAAATGACGACCGAACGGATCGTCTGCTCGACTCGCGACATGTTGCGGGACGTCGAGTTGGTCATGCGAAATCGTGCCGATCAGAAGAACCTTCAGTTCCACTTGACTATCGATGACGACGTCCCCTGCACAATCACGACCGACCCCACCCGCCTCAAGCAGATCCTGCTCAATCTGGTCAGCAACGCGATCAAGTTCACCAGCAAAGGACACGTCCGTCTTAAAGCCTCCCTGAAACCTCACGCCACTCATCCGGTGCTGCAGTTGACGATCTCTGATTCCGGGATTGGCATGACCTCCGAACAGATCAGCCGACTCTTCAAGCCGTTCACTCAGGCCGACAGTTCCATGACACGCAAGTACGGCGGGACAGGGCTGGGACTCTGCATTTCCAAGAGTCTGACGGAAATACTGGGCGGTTCCATTCACGTCGAAAGCACCATCGGCCAGGGAAGCACGTTCCGGATCGAACTTGCCGTTCAGCATGCCTCTGAATCGGACGTGTCTGGACGTCATCTATTCAAACCAGCCTCTGTGACTGCTTCTGCCTCTCCCTCAGTTCCTGCTCGAGCATCAAGTCCGAAGTCCGTCGACGATTCGGAAATCATCGAGAAGTCACTCACGGGCTATCACATCCTCCTCGCCGAAGACGGCTTGGACAACCAGCGACTCATCAGCTATGTCCTGCGAAAAGAAGGAGCCGATGTCAGGATCGTCTCTAACGGCCAGGAAGCCGTCGATGCCGTGACTGCGGACCCTGTCGCATTCGACTTGATCATCCTCGATATGCAGATGCCGGTCCTCGATGGTTATCAGGCCGCAACGAAGTTACGAGTCATGGGAATCGAACTCCCGATTCTCGCCCTCACCGCGCATGCCATGAGTGGCGACGAACAGAAATGCCTCGACGCGGGCTGTGATGCGTATGCGACAAAGCCCATCCAGCGACCACAGCTCATCGAGACCTTGCAGGACCTGCTGTCGGTTGTTTCCAAGTAACCCAACAACCGTCATCAAACCCCGAGATCGCGCTTGAGCCGCTCGAACTGTTCTTCCAGCGAGTCGACTTTTCTCTCCAGTCGATCAAGCTGCGACCGAAGTTCTTCATTCTCTTCTTTGAGTTGAAGAAGCTCGCTGCTACCTGGACTGGATTTCGACGTGGTGGAACTCGATTGTGACGAAACACTCGGCGAGGACGGTGTCGTCTCATCATCTCCGTCGTACCCCATCGAAACTCTCGCAGGCATTGGCTTGGCTTCCTGCTCTGGATAAAGCAGGTGATCGACCAGGGCACCGCGTCGCGAGAGATCACCGTCACTGGCGACGAGTCCGAGCGCCATCAAGGCTTCGAGTTCGCTCTTCAACTGCTCCTGAGTTTCAATCGGACGCATTCGGCTGGCGCGCGAACGCAATTCGCCGAGCTGTTGTCTTCCCCTGAGGAGAAGTTCTCCCAGAATCGCCAGCTGCGCTTCGCTCATGGTCATGACCTGACGCATGAGGTGACGATAGCGCTCCGTCCGCCCGCCCGAGGTATGGACGATCGCCGTCAGACCGGTTTTCTGGAGTTGCTGCATGCCGGTTTCGACATCGTCTTCCTGATAATTGGTGACTGGATCGCGGTTGTTCTTCTGGTTGCAGCCAGCCGTCAAGGCTTTCAGTGTCATCGGATAGTATTCGGGCGTCGTGCAGCCCTTTTCGATCAGCGTCCCCAAAAGTCGACGCTGCAGCTTGTTGAGCTTGGGCGCTACAAAGGACGCGGTGTCCGATGATGAGTCTGTTAGATTGTCCACTGTTTAGTCTCCGTTCCATGTGTTGTGCTCGATGAGCCAACGTAATCCATTGGCAGCCTATCAAATCTGCAACGGTTACATCCAGTCCTGCCGACGGATTAGACGTTCTGCGCCTGTTTTTTGAATTCAGGGATTGCCCCAAAGGGCTGGTCAGTCCACAATGGCTGCTGTGGGGCAGTACTGCCACACCTGACCTATCCTGGCGTTTCTCGCATCGATTGGCATTTCTGATTCAGAACGTCTTTTTTCACATGATCACTTTTCCTCCGGGCTGTGTCATGATGATTGGACTATCCGTCCTGCCATATTTCCTCACGCAAGTCTCCCGTTTCGACCTGATCTCGTCTGCTTCATGATTTTCGCATCATCAGCTGTCCGATCATCGATTTTTTAAGGCTGCGTTTCATGTCGATTCACGATTTTTCGCCTGAAGATTCACACGTGCAATTTACCGAAGACCGCGAATTCCAAAAACTGATCCGACGTCAACGCAACGTCAACCTCCCCGTCGCCGCCCTCGAACTGGCCCGCGATTTTGATCCTCAGCTCCGCTTCGACGAGACTCTCGCCTGGATCGATTTGCGAGCTCAGGAACTCGCGAACAAACTGCTCAAGCAAAACGACTCCCACGAAGCCCTCCAGGTCCTCGTCAGCGAGCTCGCCACCAACGACGGCTTCCACGGCAATCACGAATGCTTCAAACGCCCTGAAAGCAGTTTTCTCAATAAAGTCGTCGAAACTCGCATGGGCCTGCCGATCACTCTCTCGCTGGTCTACATGGCAGTCGGCAACAAAGCCGGGATTCCTCTGACAGGCGTGTCGACGCCGATGCACTTCATTCTCAAACACGACTCTGGCCTGGGCGACCCCCTTTTCATAGACGCCTACCGCGGCCGCATCATGACCCAGAAACAATGCCTCGACTGGCTGTCCGATCTCATCGGCATCGACTCCAATCTCATCGACCACTGCCTCCGACCAGCTGCCCCGCGAGCCATCGTCGTCCGCATGCTCAACAACCTCAAGTCCCTGTTCATCCAGCAGGAAAATTGGTCCTCCAGCTGGCAGGTCCAGCTTCGACTCTCCCGACTCAACCCGACGTCGTACGAAGAACGCAGAGACCTCGGATTCATCGCTCTCAAAGTCGGCCGCCCCGGCTTATGTGCAGAACTCCTCTCCGACTGCCTGAAGAAAAGTCCCAAAGACGAACGCAAAATGCTCACCAACTACATCGACCACGCCCGGGCCGAAATCGCCATCTGCAACTGACGCTTTGATTTCTAGTCTCTCATAAAACCGAGTCGTCGGGCTTATCCCAGCCCCGACGGCGCAGCCGCAAGAAACACGCTCGTCCGCGCGATAGACATCGACGCTCCAAAAACGTCGATATTGTAGAGAAGCCATCTTCAGCAAAATCGCTCTTCCTTCACCACGCATTCCGTTGCATAATAGATGTCATGGCAACGACCGCAGCTCACTTCCTGGCTTTCCTCGCACTGGTCATGAACAGTGCGCTGATGGTTCCATGTGCCTGTTGCTTGGGTGTCGAACTCAAAACGGACGCCTGCTGCACAACAGAAGTTGAGGCGGTCGCCCAGGCAGCGCCCTGTTGTTCCGGCAGCTGTTGCTCAACCTCGCACGACGAGCCGACACTGCCTTCCCTCGAACGCGGTTCGTCCCTTCTGCCTTGTCTCGATGGCAGTACTACTGCCATCTGCTGCTGCAACGATGCCCAGACCGCTGCTGTGACCCCGCCTTCCAGCCAAACGGAACACATTTCTGACAGCATCGATAACGCGCCTGTTCTCCCGATGGCCTTAACGTCGCTTGTCGACATTACGCATCTCGCTTCTCAGCCCGACTCCCGTCTTGAGCGGAGTCTCATTACCTCGCGCTCCCCGTGCGCGCTGCTGCAACTTCACTGTGTCTGGCTGAAATGATGACCACAGCTCGTCCCTCTCACTGAGCGGGAACCACTGCGTTGCTGTTTGTCATTTCATTGTTAACTCGAACGAAATGTCTCGTTCGAAATTTCACAGCCAATTCACAGAAAGTTATCTCATGATCAATATCCTGACATCCATCGCCTTAATGGCCGCTGGCTTCGCCGTTCCAACCGCAGTCAGTTCACTCACTTCCGCCAGCAGCTGCAGCTGTTGTGTGGGCTGCGAATCCTGCGAAAACTGCACCTGCGCCTGCGAAGAAGGCTGCAACTGCTGCGTCGGCGGCGATTGCACCTGCGAAACATGTACCTGCACCTGCACGACCGCAGTCACCGAAACTGCGGCCGTCAAGGCAGCCTGCACCGAAGCCTGCTGTGCAAAGTAGTTCAAACTGAGAACGTTTGATCGACCATAACGAACGGCTCCCGGAAAACTGGGAGCCGTTTTTCGTTTCGCGGCTTACAATTCAGGCCCTGATCGGAGTATCATAAAATGGTCCATCTGCACATTCCTTTGAAGGCTCACTCATGATTCGACTCCTTCTCGCGTTTGCCGCCATCGTCTGTGTTTCTTCGTCCGTTTCCTTCGCCGAAGACATGCCCAAAGGAGAGTGGATCTCCCTCTTCAACGGCAAAGACCTGACTGGCTGGAAACCCAAAATCCTCGGCCAGAAGTTTGGCGAAGACGCCGATAAGATCTTCCGCGTCGAAGACGGAGCCATCACGGCGAGTTACGAGAACGTCCCTGCCTGGAAAGAAAACTTCGGCCACCTCTTCTACAAGAGCCCATTTTCTCACTACCGCGTCCGCATCGAGTACCGCATCCCCGGTCCGCAACTGACCGGCGGCCCAGGCTGGGCCAAGCTCAACAGCGGCGTCATGCTTCACTGCCAGGATCCTGCGACCATGAAGCTCGACCAGGATTTCCCTCGCAGCATCGAAGCCCAGTTCCTCGCCAAGATCGACGACAAGCCACGCCCGACGATGAACCTCTGCACGCCCGATACCCACGTCGTCTATAAAGGCAAGCTCCACACCACTCACTGCACCAGTTCATCGTCTCCAACTTTCGAAGGCGATACCTGGGTCACAGCCGAAGCCGAAGTCCACGGCTCAGGCCGCATCATCCATTACGTCAACGGCCAGGTCGTCCTCGAATACGAGAAACCCCAAACCAACGACGGCGAACTCATCGACAGCGGCTACATCTCCCTCCAAGCCGAAAGCAGCCGAGCCGAATTCCGCAAAGTCGAAGTCATGATCCTCGACAAAGAGTAATCTTCTCTCTGATCCTTCTCCCCCGGGGAGAAGGTGGCCGAGTCTTCGAGGTCGGATGAGGGATTTCTGGAAGCTGTCCCGCGTTGCATCCCTTGTTAACGACTCGATATTGATTTTCACATCTTTTCTCAGGCCTGAAGGGCCGTCATCAGTCAGCCCAGAATGAAATCCTGGGTTAGCGATGGTCAAGAAATCTCTTCCGTCCTGTAGGGACGGCTCACCATGAACTCCACGATGAACCCACCCCTTCAGGGTGGTGATCTTTCAACGCTTTCCTTAACCCAGGATTTCATCCTGGGCTGGTAGAAATCGTCCCTTCAGGACGATGAGCACGAAGCCATCATTGCGCTGTTCACGGCTTAGATTTCGCAAAGCCCCGGCTCTCACGGAGGTTCGCCCTCCCAATAACCAATACACAAAAAAGCCCATTATCCACGATTGGACAATGGGCTTTTCTTTTGAGCTCAATGGATCCTACTTCCCCTTCGGAAACCCCGCTTCAATCAACTCCTTGTACCCTGGTTTGATCGCCCTCAGCGATTCCTTCTTCGGCTTCAACAACTCCGTCGCCTGCAACGCCCGCTTCCCCACCACGCAATGCACGTAGATCACTTTATCCTTCGGCAGCCGATCAAGCTCTTCCTGGCTAATCCCATCTTTCAGCTGGCTGATCGGCAGCGAAATCGCTCCCTCAACATGCCCTGCATCCCACTCCGATTTCTCCCGCACATCAAGCAAGACTGCTTTCCCGTCCTCAACCGCTTTCTTGACCTCCGCGAGTGATTCCTTCGTCCATTCCGCAGCTGACAGGGAAGTGGTCAACAAGCCAACAACAGCAACACAAACAATTCGAATAAGATAACCGCGCATAACGATTCCTTTCATACATGAATTCGTCTCCCTAAGCGTACGCCAGGCGATGACTGAAGTCGAGCATCCCACTCTCTCGGGGTGGCCCAGCCGTTCACGGCTGGGTGACAAAGTCACAAGAAGCAGCGCCATACGCTTCCAAGCTGAACCCAAACGCCGAGTTCCCAAAACGTTCCCCCCACACCATCACTTCGGCAACCACAACTCCTGCTCATTCAACACAATCTTCGTCTCGACCCGCCTCGCCTTCATCCTCACATACGGCGGAATGAACCGCCCGCGATGCTGCGTCCCCCCCGGTGTCCCATCTGGACCCGCCCGCTTCGGCTCGACCAGATCTTCCAGCACAAATCCCGCGCGACACAACCCACCCACCAGATCCTGCCAGCGATGCAGATACTCCGACGTCCCGACCTCGCGATACTTCTTATCGGGCACCACCGGCAGCGCCCCGTTATGGTAATACTCGATCCCGAGAACATACTGCTCCTGATGCGTCCGATGCGTCAGCTGCAGGCTCGTCGGCTGCTTGTGCTGTGAGATATAGATCCCGCCAACTTTCAACACCCGCCCGATCTCGCGATACATCGCCATGATGTCCGGGATGTAACAACTGCTCACCGGCTGATGCACGATGTCAAAATGCTCGTCGGCAAACATCGAAAGATCATCCATCGATCCCTGCACGATCTGCATCGTCAGATGGCGCCTCTCAGCCTCACGCGCATCGAGCGCCAACATCTCCTCGGAAATATCAAGGACCGCCACCTCAGCCCCCGCGCAGGCATACAAAATCGACTGCCACCCACCCCCGGCGGCTAAACACAGAACCTTCAGCCCATGCACAGGCCTCGGAATCCAGCCACGCGAGTCGAGCGTATCCAGCGGCGCAAGACACTCCTGATCCGTCGCGACTTTCGCAAACGGACTTCCGTCGCGTACCAGCTGGTTATAAGCCGCCTGATTTTTCTTCTGATAATCCATTGATGCTTGTCTTACGAATTGTTGTCACGGCAATCAGAGGCATGTGAATGAATATTAATGTGTGTTCATTGTTGCCCATTCTCAAGCATCTGTGTTTCCTGATCCCAAGCCGCCTTCCATGTTGCCAAAACTCACCTGATCAGACCAGTCTGACCTTCGAATAATGATCTCATTAACTTTTAGGCTCATTTTAACTGCGAATTTTACTCCTGTGCAAAACTCATCCTAGCTTTGCATCAGAACCTATGCTGAGAAACCTTCACCACAAAGTTTCTCAGAACACCAGGAATCACGAACACAGAAGTTTGTACTTCTTTGCTTACCGGAAGACTTTGTGAAACTTAGTGCCCTTTGAGTCTTCGTGGTGAATTCTCCATGCCTTTCTTGTTCAGGAAATCGACTGTGAATATGCCCAAGTTTGCTTTCACCGACAACCGACGCGGAGCGGCGATGGTGGAAATGGCCATCGTCCTGCCGTTGTTCCTGCTCGTCATTTTCACAATCGTCGAATTCGGCCGGGCCATGATGGTCTCTCAACTGGTCACCAACGCCGCTCGCATCGGGGCACGACAGGCGATCCTCGAAGGCTCCACCAACGCCGCTGTCGACTCGACCGTCCGCACCTTCCTGCAACAGTCGTGCAACGTGACCAACTCCGACGTCACTATCAAAACCACGATCACCCCCGACCCGGAAAACGAAGACCCCGCCAATCAGGTCGACAAGTCCAGTCAAGGGGACATGATCACCGTCAACGTGAGTGTCGCCTTCGATAAAGTCGCCTTCATCCCGGGCACCTTCCTCAAGGGAAAAAAACTCGTCGGCATCGCCACCATGCGACGTGAGTAACCCATTTTTCAATGATTCACTATTTCTCTTCATTCGCTCTACTTGATGGGGTCACTGATGCTCCGCCTTTCCAGTCACTCTCAAAATGACTCTTCCAATCGGCGTGGCGCGATCATCGTGCTCGCAGCCGTCTGCATGATCATGGTCTTCGCGTTTTGTGCCTTCACCGTCGACGTCGGCTACATGACGAACGTCAAAGCCGAGTTGCAGTTGACTGCTGACGCTGCTGCCATGGGCAGTGTTTCAGAAATCCCCAACGGCGAAGCGGAAGTCCAGAAGGTCGCGCGTCAGCTGGCCGAACTCAACCCTGCTGCGGGCAAGAAAGTGACTCTCAACAACGAGCACATCGAGCTGGGCAAGTACGACCTCGCCAGCAAGTCGTTCGTCGTCAACCCCGCAGAAGCCAATGCCGTTCGCATCACAGCCCGCGCGGTCGATCAACCGACCTTCATCGCCGGCGTCATCGGCCATAAGAAATTCACCTCCCAGGCCAAAGCCGTCGCCATGCTCGCACCACGCGACATCGTCTTCGTCGTCGACCTGTCTGGTTCGATGAACGACGACACCGAACCCTGCTGGGCAAGTTCAACCATCGACAACACCTTCAAGTCGCAAGGCTTCCCCAGTGCCGGGGCCGACTTGATGAAAGACCTGTTCACGGACTTCGGCTATGGCTCCTATCCCGGCTCAACCCAGTACATCGGCAATCCGGCAGGGGTCACCGCCAATAATCTCGCCTACGCAGAACTCACCAAAGACAACGGCCCACTCACCGGCTCCTCAATCGATGGCCGCTACCGCATCAACAATAACGACAACGAATCGACCCGCAAAACCAAAGCCTACCGCTGGATCATCGATAAACAAATCGCCGTCCAGATGCCCAAAGCCAAGCCCACACCCAACTCGCAGTCGAACTACTCCTACTGGGAAAAATACCTCGATTACATCATCGAAAGCCGAAGCGTCGGCAGTAATCCACCGGCTCCGCCCAGTAACGGCGGAGGTAATGGCAACGGCAACGGAGGAGGCGGCGGCGGAGGCGGCGGTACACCATCACCACCCCCACCACCCAAGCCACCATCCGGCATGTACTTGCCGACCGACCTTCCCGAGAACCCGTTCCGCATGACGCTCGACTCACCTCGCTCCGGCTCGCGCATCGCTGCTCCTGCCTTTTTGACGTCATCGTCAACGACGGCAACCATTCTTCTCTCGACACCTTCACAGGCCTCCAGCCCCGGTCTGCCGCGCAACGGCTCGACCCTCAAGGTCACCCTCCCACCATCTCAGGATGGCGAACGTATCACCGGCTTCAACAACCCCAATAAGTCGATCTATCCCTCCGCAGGCAACGCCAACGGCTGGCGGAACAAAATCGGCTACATCACCTACGTCCAATACATGATGGACTGGGGCAGAGATCGCAGCCCGACCTACGCCAACAATACCAACGCGAAACTCTCACTGCCCGACAAGACACCTCTCTCCGTTCACAGCCCTGATTGCCCGTATCATAAGGAAGGCACTCCCGCTGGCGACTTCGACTTCCCGCCCCGCGAGCAGCCGATGCACGCCGTCCGTCGATCGCTGATCGCAGCTCTCGATGTCGTCGATGAAATGAATAAGTCGATTACCCCTGGCTTTGGTGACCGCATCGCAATCATCACCTTCGACGCCAAAGACGCCTACCACGAACCCGAGATCCTCGTCCCGTTGACCTCCGACTATCGCGCCGCCATGGTCAAATGCACGACCCTCCAGGCCACCAGCGACGTCGGCAACAGCACCGCGACGGAAATCGGCATGAGCATGGCAAGAGAACTGCTTCGCGATACATCCGATGGCGGTCAGGGACGCAAGTTCGCGGACAAAGTCATGGTCCTCCTCACCGACGGCGTCCCCAACGTCTGGGAAACACCCGCCTCCGAAGTCGAGACCTTCATCTCAGAAAACCCCAGCGACGAGTACTACGGCTCCGACTACATCTGGTACAACTCTGCCATTATGCAAGCCGGGATGTTCCAGCAGAAAAAAGGCAGTCTCTACCCCGTCGGCATGGGCATGGGAGCCGATTACACCTTCATGGACAAGCTCTCAAGAACCGCCGCCACCGACGACAGCGGCAAAGGCCCCCGCGGCTCCGGCAACCCCAAAGTCTACGAACAAACCCTCACCGACATCTTCAAAGACATCATCAAATACCCCGGCAGCCGCCTGGTTGAATAACTGTCTCGACTCGTCCTTCGACCTTCATCTACTTCCCCGGATACGTCACTCTCAATGACTGATTCCGGCTGAAGTAGATCTCGAAGACTTTCGCGTCCGGGCGATAAGCATACAGACGCAGTGTCTCGTGAGAGCCCAGTTCGTTCTTCTCGGGCTGAAGAATCTCTCCGGTCCGTTTATCAATCAGAGACACACGACGAAAGTTCTGATTCTGATTCGGACGCTGCGGATCCTGCTTGGCAACATTCGATGCAAGCACAAGAAACGGCCATTCTCTCGGCTGATCCTGATCAAGCGCCTGCCCCTCTGCGAACTCTTGCGTCCACGCAGGGCGTCCCGTGCGAATATCATACGCCGCCAGTTCTCCGGCAAACTTGTGACTGTTCAGGGTGACCATCGCATGGACGTACAATTCATCCAGATCCGTCTTCGGTAGCATCAGATAGATGTTCCTGAGGTCTTCATGAATCTCGAACTGCTCAATGAGAGCCGGATCGAAACGACCCGCAAGATCATCATCCACAACGAGTCGACGCGTCTGCATGTCATAAACCCGGACTGCTCCCTCACGGTCGACCAGCAGGGCATGATTCCCCTGGTAACTCTGTTTGAAAATGGACTTCGAGGAGACTCCCTGCTCGAGCACGCGATTGAAGCTTCCATCCGCATTGAAATTCCAGACGACAAGTCTCGCGTTGCTTCTCGGAATGAAACGCCAGAAGTCATCACCATATTGCAGACTGTTCATGACAAGCTCTGCATCGTCTTCGCTCATGGTTCTGACGACGCTGCCATCAATGACATCCAGAACAAAACCGGCGACTTTCTTCTCTTCCGCTGACAGCCCGCAGACGATGACGTGATTGCTCGTCGTGAAGAGTCGCGGGTAATACAGCCCCTGGGCCAGATGATGATGACGCCACAGCGTCTTTCCAGACAGCACATCCAGACACGTCAGATGCTGATTGGTCAGCGTGCAGACAACCGCTTTCGAAATTGAACTGACGATTGACGTTGGTTCCTGGAAGATCCGATTCACATCCGCAACACTCGTCGCAGTAGGCTCCAGACTGACAGACCACATTGCCTCACCAGGTCGATTGGCCAGGCTCATCAGGTTGAATGTCGTAATCGTCTGCCCTGCGACGACGGTCGCGAGGTGTCCCTGCGTTTGTGCATAGTTATTGCGGGGATCTTGAAACTGGATGTTATGAGGAATGCGAATCTGGTACTGCAACTGATGCAAACCATCACGAATCAGGATCGCATTTCGAGTCTGATTGATCGAAAAATCCCATCCCAGAAATGCGGAATCTTCGCCATGCAGAACACGCATCGGATAACGACTCACCATCTGAGCCCGATAACTGGCATCATTCTGATCGGGTGCGACTTGCTCAACATTCGGCATCCGTACAGGATTGTCACTTTGAGAAGCAAATAGAGCAGGGGACTTCTTCTTCCATTGGGCAACGGCCCCCTCTCCGGTCAGACCGTCATCGATCGTGATCCTGGCGAATCGCTCTCCCAACTCACCGACGATCTTCAACAGCCGTGATTCCCAGCCAGCGAGCTTCCAGCCTTCGATCAGATCTGCATAGTGTTCGCTCGCCCATCCGGCCTGTTCCGGAGTTCCGGTTTGACGCAGCCAGATCAAATGGCATTCAAGCGCAGCTGAGTCGAGCTGAGGATCTTTCAGAACCGATTTCGTCCAGCCCGTCAGAGTCTCTTCAGGCACAGGCAGATTTCGAAACGCCGCCTCGATCGAGTCCCCTTTACTTATGCGCTTACGGACCCATTCGGTCAGCTCGCGTGTCATCTGGTCTTGGAAGTCGTTCTTCGGATCAACAGCAATCAGTTGCAAACGCTTATCGATCCATCGATCAATCCGGACGGCATGATTGTTCTCTGTCGTGATCAAAACGTCCGCAAAACCAGTCGCATCGATCTGCTCGAAAAGCGCTGTGTATGCGTCCTTCAACTGGCCATGTTGAATCAGTCCGTTGACCGTCCAGACCAGCAGTCGCGCTTTCATCTGAGGATCGGTGATCAGGACTTTCAGTAGTTCGAGATCTTTCTGCGTCTTCTGAAAATCCGTCCGCAAATTCTCGAGCAGCGACAGGGCGAGAACTTCCCGGGCAGGTCCCGCAGGGTTCAATTCATACGCCCGTTTGAGAGCTGCAATTCCTGCTTCATCATTGTGCTGCTGCAGTTCCAACTGCCCTTTTCGCAACCAGAGCATGCCATCATTCGGCTTCGCAGCAATCTCCATGCTCAACGTCTTCTTGACGTCCGCAACCGAGCGAAACAGCCAAAGTTCATCCGGCGTGTAAAGGGCCAGTTGATCCTGATGAATCATCAGATGCCCAATCGAAATCTCCTCCGGGAGGGCCGTTTCGACCAGAAGACGACCTCGCTCGAGATCGATCGTCCAGATCCGATGCCCTTCGACGGGCAGATAATAGTGCGACCCCGCTCGCAGACCTTGCCCAGTCGGCTGTGGAATCTGGATCGGCTGTGCCCAAGTCGGCTTACCGCTCGCGGCATCAATCGCACTGAATTGCTGGTCGCTGTAGACCAGGACTGTACCCTGATAGATCCCCGCCACACAGAGATTGTTATTGCGAGGCATCTTCCACCGAATCGTCCCGTCAACGTTCAGACAGAACAACGAATCGTCTTCCGGCGAGACGACAAGGATCTCCTGTGACGTGCAAATCACCGGATAATCCATCCAGTCAGGTTCGATCAACTGCTTGAGTTTTGTCTGATACTGCAGATAAGGATTGTTAGCCGCATTCACGTTCCTCAGGTTGCCCTGGCTGAACTGCGAATCTGGATTGTTGGTGTCGAACAGATACGTGTTCCACAACAACTGACGCGTCGTCGGGTTGAATGCAGAGACAACTCCGACTCCCGTCGGGCAGATCAGAATGCCATCAATCACACTGACCGAGAGTCCCTGAATCCGGCGCTCCAGATCCATTTCTGGGGGGCTGACCGTCAGCGCCAGAGGCTGAGACCACAGCGGTTCCCCTTTGACAGGATCGAGCGCGTACAGCCTGATCTCCTGGTTCAGTTCTCCGAGAACATAAGCAACCCCATTCCACTCGACAGGCGGTCCAAGAAAATACAGCCCCGCCAGCGGCAGCTTCGTCGCTGAATGCGAGCCTCCGACCTGCCAGCTGATCTTTCCTGTCTTCATGTCGTAGGCAGAAAGCTTGTTGAACGACTTCGTCAAAATCGGGTGATCAGAAAGTTGAGGCGACTGGCGAACTCCCAGCACGCCCCCGTTCTGAATGACATACACACGACTCCCATCACTGCTGATCGTCGACGAGATCACGTCATTCATCAGTGATTTCTGGATCAGGTAACGCTTCAAGGTCTCCGGGTAGTCATCTTCCGAAATGCTCGGCGCATACAGACTGTTCTTGGCGATGAATTCGAATTCGAGGTCATTAAACGCCGTCTCCCAGACCTTCTTCCCGCTTGGCAGTGCAAAAGCAGACAGTCCCGACAGCGTGCGAGTCACCATGAGATCCTTCGTCAGAATCGGATTGGTCGCCATCAACTGTCGTGCAGCAGGATCTTTGGGAGGGACATTCTTCATCTGCTCCAGCAGGTAGTCGACTTCCGTCTGAAACTCCGGCTGACTCGTTCGACGCAGCGCCGTGATCTTGCGGTCGATCATGATGCTGTTCAGGGCGCCGACAGCCGGATTGCGATCCACTGTCCCACGAGGCATTCTCCATTCATTGACGGGATGGACATCAACCGTCGATTGGCCAGCCTGAGTCGTCCCCTCCTGGGCGGACTTTTCAGGCGGACCAAGCTGCGTCGGAACAGGGATCGAGAGAAACTGCGACTTGCGCACGAACTCATCATTCGTCGTCAATGTTCTCAGTTGATCCAGCAGCACTTTCGCCCGAGCGTCCTGGTGACAGGTGTTCCAGCTGAAAGCCGTCTGCCACATGACCGAAATTCGCTGGTCGCGCGTCAGAGTCTGACGCTCGAGTAGATCCGTCCCCAGAGTCGCAGCGGCCAGGTAGTCACCACGATCGAATGTTCGCGCCAGGACAATCAGCGATGCGCTCTGCCCAGCGAGTGTGGCCCGATACTGACGCATGATGTCTGACAGATGAGAGGCATCGCGCGTCTCTTCGTAAAGTTTGAGCTGATACTCGGCTTCCTTGCCATACTCAAGTTCGTAAGTCTCGCGCCCAGCAGGAGGTAGTGTCAGCAGGATCTGCTCGATACGTCGTCGCAGAGTCATCGTGGAATTGGGGGCGAGAAAAAAATCTTCGTGCTTATCGAGAATCTGTTGAAGCAGCAAAACACCTTCGCGATAATGTCCGTCTTCGATGAGTGACTCGGACTGCTCGATCATCCGCTCGATGTTTCGACCTGGAGCAAGAAACCAGTCTCGCGTGAGCTCTTTTTCTGTTTGCTCAGCTTTCTGCGGGAAAAAAGGAAATTGCGATTGAGCCGGTGTGACTACCCATCCGCTGAGCATAATGACGCACAGACAGATCAGCGAAGATCTTAGCTTTGGCCACACCATGGAATCGGTTCTCCATCGCCGCTCGGACTGATCACGTGCACCTGATCGGTCCTCGTATTCAACACTCAAAAACCAATCCATTTTACACGACCAGGGCACGCCAGGGATATACGGATTTTCCCAAACGGTGCGTCTGAAAATGATTCGTTGCGCAAACCGTTGGCTGCTGCGGTCACACTCGGACCCATTCCACCTTGCATCGCGGCAGGCTATCCAGAAACATTCGCCCGTATCGTTTGGTTTTCACGCGTGGATCAAGGATCACCACCTGACCCCAGTCCGACTTGCTGCGGATCAAGCGACCAAATCCCTGTTTGAGTTTGATGACCGCTTCCGGGACCTGATAATCCATAAACGGCATTCCCCCTTGTTCCTTGATCCGTTCCAGACGGGCTTCGAGGAGAGGCTGATCCGGCACGCTGAACGGCAGTCGCGTGATGATGACGTTCACCAGCGCATCGCCGGGGACATCAACTCCCTGCCAGAAGCTGTCCGTCCCAAACAGAACTGCTTTCGGAGAAATTCGGAATCGCTCGAGTAACAATCCGCGTGTCGTGTTCTCACCCTGACTGAGCAGCGTATAGCCTTCCCTGTTCAGCCACGATTGCAGCCTCGCCACACAGTTGCGAAGCGACGAGTAACTCGTGAACAAAACGAAGGCTCGCCCCTGGGTCACTTCGATCTGTTTTTTGATCTCCTCAATGATGCGGTCTTCGAAGACGTGTGGCATCGCGCTCGGATCGGGCATGCCGTCGTAGAGAACGAGTTTGGCCTGCTGGGCATAATTGAACGGGCTGCCGAGTTTGAGTTCTTCGCCACCCGAGACTCCGAGTCGTTTTCGGACGAAGTCAAAACTCTGCTTGCCGACGGTTAACGTCGCGCTGGTTAGAATGGCGGTGGGGACTTTCTGGAACAGCTCTTCGCGCAGGATCGGCCCGATCTCGACGGGCGTCGAGACTAGCTTGATATTGCGACGCTTCTGTCCTGATTCTTCGACATAGTAAACCGCATCATCCATCCGCTGCTCGAGCCAGCTTTCAATCGTGAGCGCATGCCCTTTGAGAGATTCGCTGGCTGAGCGGAATTCGATGCGTTCCTCTTCCTTTTCGAAGCCATCGGAATACAGATCGAGCGATCTCGCCAGCGCACGCAGCTCGTTGGAGATCGTGTTATCAATCCCTGCTGGCTCTCGAACTCGACCATTCTCTCTGGCAAAGCGGTCCTTCCACACACCCACATCGTCAAAAAACTGATCGGACAGGTAGCGCAGTTTCGTCACCTGCTTTTGCCCCGCGACATGGTTGTGGTGAACCAGCAGCCCCTTCTGGCTGCGATCATTATAGAGCTTATTGAACAGGTAACTCAGCTGGTAACCAGAAATCGACAGGCCCATGTGGTCCCCGGCGACCGCTTCAAGGGTATGAGCCTCATCGAAGATGACGGTATCGTATTCGGGCAGGACCGATGCCCCTTCCCGGCGCAGCGCCAGGTCAGAAAAGAAGAGAGCATGATTGACGATCAGGACGTCGGCATTCCAGATCCGTCGTCGGGCGCGGTAGTAAAAACATTCTTCATACGTCGGGCATTTACGTCCCAGGCAGTTGCCGTGTTCGCTTTTGATCTCATCCCAGATTTCCCGCTGGGGCGAAAACTCAAGATCGGCGAGGCTGCCATCTTTGGAATTGCGTGTCCAGGTGGCGATCTGTTCGAGTTCGCGCATTTCCTCGTTCATCGCGAACAGGCTCGACGACTTATCGATCGCCCCTTTCATGCGACGCAAGCTGACATAGTTTGAGCGACCTTTCACGAGTACGAACGTGAACTCTTCGGGAATGATCGCGTTGAGAAACGGCAGATCCTTGAAGACGATCTGTTCCTGGAGATTGATCGTATGCGTCGAGATGATGATCTTCTTGCGATCTTTCTTCGCGACGTTCTTCTCGGCTTTCTCATTGCGACGGGCCGCTGCGAGAATCGCAGGGACCAGATAGGCGAAACTTTTGCCGACCCCTGTGCCTGCTTCGACGATCAGGTGATGTCCGTTGGCGATCGCATTCTCGACGGCCATCGCCATTTCGAGCTGTTCCGGGCGGGCTTCGTAAGACTTCAGTCGATGCGCAATGAGACCCCCATCGCCTAAAACTGCTTCGACTGACAACGCCTCGCTGGCTTCCATGCTCATTCCTGATAGATCGCACTATTCGCAATAGGAATTCTACTCCGCCCGAGTTCATCCTCCAATGCCGTCGTGCTATTTAAGGTCGATGTTCCCTCGTGTGTGCCACGGCTGTGTCAGCCGTGCGGATGGACATCGAAGGTGAAAACCTTGACCACCGCCATGACGCATGCGGGTTCGATCTGCCGCGTTACTTCGCGGGCTTGGGGAGCGTATTCAGGTCAACGCCCATCTCAACAAGCAAAATCTGCAGGTCTTCCCAGACGTCTTTCTTTGCACTGGGGTTTCGCAGCAGGTAGCTCGGGTGGTACGTACACAGGACGCGGGAGTTCTTGTACTCGAAGAACTTTTTACGCATGCGACTGATCGGCTCGGTCAGTCCGAGCAGGTTCTGAGCAGCGATCGTGCCCCAGCAGACGATGTATTCTGGCTGGACGAGAGCGATCTGAGCATCGAGGTATTCGCGACAATTCGCCGCTTCGCTCGGGAGCGGATTGCGGTTCCCTGGAGGTCGGCAGCGAAGGATGTTGCAGATGTAGAGGTCACTGCGTTCCCAGCCGCAGGCAGCGATGATCTTATTGAGAAGTTGACCGGCTCGCCCGACAAATGGCTCGCCTTTTTCGTCTTCATCTGCCCCGGGGGCTTCGCCAATGAACATCACACGGGCGGTCGGATTGCCGACGCCGAAGACGGTTTGAGTTCGAGTTGCAGCAAGTTCCTGGCAGCGCTGGCAGGTCGAGACCGTCTTGGCCCACTTGGCCAGTTCGAGGCTGATGGTCTTGGGATCACGTTTGACTTTGGGCATGGGCGTCCTTGCCTCATCAGGCAGAGCGGTAGTGAGCGCGGGAGTTGATGGTTTCGAAGCTGGCGGAGTTGCAGCGACGGCGGGTACAGGTGACGCAGGTCGCGCGAGGGGAGCCTGTGGGACGGGCTGGGGAGCGATAGTTGTCGGTTGAGGAACGGGCAGTGACGATAGCTCGACTGTCAAAGCCGCTATCGACTCCTGAGACGGGATTGTCACCGCAATCTCGGACAATCCTGCAAGCGCAAGGTCACGCAGGACCTGACGAGCCGCGCGAGGAAGATCCAGTTCATGTTTCATGTCGACGATCTTAGCAGACCGGATGTCGTCAGAAAACACAGCGAGCGGGGCATGACTCTATCCGCCATTATTGGATTGCAGCCACGCCCAATCTCACGACCGAGACGGCCGTGGCACACACAAGTCCAATTATGTCGTCGCGGGGGGCATCATGCGGTCGAGGATGCCGTTGACGAATGCGGGCGAGTTTTCGCCGCCGAAAGTGCGGGCCAGTTCGATCGCCTCATCGACAACGACCTTCGGAGGTGTTTTGACCTGCATCATCTCGTAACAGGCCATGCGGAGGATATTGCGATCCGTGACTGCCATGCGCGACAGCTTCCAGTTCGCTGCAATCTCTTCGATCCTGGTATCGAGCTGTTGACGCATTTCCTGCGTGCCGACGAACAACTGCCAGGCAAATCGTTGCAGGTCGTGATCGTCAGTCATGTACTCACGAATCATGACACGTACATCAGCCGGGCTGACATCAGGGTTCACGTCGACCTGATACAGCATTTGAAGAGCGAGTTCGCGAGCTTTGCGTCGGTTGGCCATGGAGTATTGAATCGAGAAAAAGAAGCGGTGGTAAAGCCAAACAGGCAATTGTAGCCCGCTTTGATAGGAAACAAAGCGTTCAGAGGATGAAGAAATCGAAACTCAGATTATCTAGTTGATGCGGGCACCATGCACCTTCTCAAACAGGCGTGTTCTGTTGAATTCCGATAACGGCGGATAAAAGTACGCGATCGTACCACCAAGCCGGTAAGTAAACTCATTGACATAATGCGCATGCGTATTTGATCTGGTTAACGAGATCCGAGAAGCAATTCGCGTTCGTTCATCATCGCCGTCAATCAGTCGAATACGAAACAAGTCCATTTTCCGACTTAATTCTGGATGCGAGTTGAATATGGCCACGATGGCTTCGTAGGCCTCTGGTTGTTCGTCTGCAACCCGATCCGAGGAGATGTACAAATACCAGTCGTCAGAATCCAATTCTCGCAGCCAGAAGGCAACGTCAACAATAAATCCTCGTGCCTGGAACTCATGAATGACGAGTTGCCCAGCATCAATCTGGTTATCTACAAGGAATTCTTGATCCATATCAATACCCCATCTTTCTTGTCCGAAACGGCTGACATCAGATCAAGTGTTTTCTTTCTCGTCGTTCTGCGATCATATCTCGTATCAACCTGCCAATTCTTCACGATTAACCAGTTCTTGGCAAGAGTTGGATTCTGCGATGCAACAGAGTTTAGCTGAGTGCTCAAGCCAGCCAGACGAGAGAGGTTTTCAAGGTTATGATCGCGGTACTTCCTTCCGCTATCGCCTTCCAGGAAGACAATCTCATTTCCGATTTTTTGACGACTCAACTTGGCGAGAATTGCCGCCTTCAATGCACATTCGATCGCATATCCGGCAAGATAATAGGCCGCGGACCACCGCTTGTTGGTGAATAAGATCTCTGCATCTTTAACGCGTTCATCAGCAAGTTGAAGCAAATGTCTCTGTTTCAAATTACCTTCCTGCAAAGCGTCTCGGAAAATATTAGCACGAAGAGACTATAGATTTCTATAACACTGAACCATCTCGATTGCGGCGAGTGCGGCTTCGCTCCCTTTGTTTCCGTACTTTCCGCCGGCGCGGTCGATGGCCTGCTGCTGGTTTTCGACGGTGAGAACGCCAAAGAGGATCGGAACGCCTGTCGACATGCCGGCCTGGGTGATCCCCTGAGCAACGGCGTGGTTAATGTATTCGTCGTGTCGGGTATCCCCTTTGACGACGACCCCCAGGCAGATCACGGAGACATATTCGCCCGTCGTGGCAATGCGATGGGCCATCTGCGGCAGTTCAAACGAGCCGGGCACGTAGACCACTCGTGACTGAGCTCCGTGCTCTGTCAGAGTCGTCACCGCGCCCTCCTTGAGAGCGCCGGTGATTTCATGATTCCAGCGAGCCACGACGATGGCGTATTTGTCGCCGGGTGAGACCTTCAATTGGACGGGAGGAGGAGCGGAGTGGGACATGGGTGAGGGCTTAGGGAGTGGGGCTTAGGGAGTGGGGCTTAGGGCTTAGCAAAACAGGAAACGACGGAGAGCCGTTAGAGACTCTCGTGTTATGCAAATGAAGAAACGGTCCGCACAGCGGACCCTACGAGAGGTTCATCGTCAACAGGAACTCTTCGTTGGTCTTCGTGCGTCGCATGCGGTTGGTGAGGAGTTCCATGGCTTCGACGGGGTTCATGTCGTTGAGGACGCGGCGTAGAATCCAGACTCGTCGCAGTTCTTCTTCGTGCATGAGGAGTTCTTCGCGACGCGTTCCCGAGCGGTTGACGTCCATCGCGGGCCAGATGCGTTTCTCGACCATCCGGCGGTCGAGGTGAATCTCGGTGTTGCCGGTCCCCTTGAACTCTTCGAAGATGACTTCGTCCATCTTGCTGCCCGTATCGACGAGAGCCGTCGCGATGATCGTCAGGCTGCCCCCTTCTTCCACATTACGGGCAGCTCCGAAGAAGCGTTTCGGGTGCTGCAGGGCGTTGGCATCGACGCCACCGGTCAGGATCTTGCCGGAGTTGGGAACTTCGGTGTTCCAGGCGCGGGCCAGTCGAGTGATCGAATCGAGAAAGATGACGACGTCCTGGCCGAATTCGACCATGCGTTTGGCCTTCTCGATGACCATTTCGCTGACTTGAATATGTCGACTGGCCGGTTCGTCAAAGGTACTGCTGACGACTTCACAGTTGGGGCTTTTCACCTGACGTTCCATGTCCGTCACTTCTTCAGGGCGTTCATCGATCAGCAGAACGATGACGAACGCATCCGGGTGATTCTGCAAAACTCCCTTGGCCATCTTCTGCAGCATGATCGTCTTACCAGCACGAGGTGGCGAGACAATGAGAGCACGTTGTCCCATCCCGATCGGGCAGAGCATATCGACAATGCGGGTGCTCAGCTCTTCGGGTTCGCTGGAGAGTTTGAGGCGTTTCTCAGGGTGAAGCGGCGTCAGGTCGTCGAAGAAGACCTTATCGGCCAGCATGTTCGGGTCCTGCCCGTTGACGGCTTCAACGCGCAGTAGCGCGAAGTATCGCTCGTTTTCTTTCGGCGGGCGAATCTGTCCGGCGACGGTCGCGCCTTTGCGCAGTCCAAAGCGACGAATCTGCGATGGCGAGACATAGATATCATCAGGGCAGGGCAGATAGTGATAGTCCGGGCTACGCAGGAAGCCGAAGCCATCTGGCAGGATTTCGAGAGTCCCATCGCCGAACATCAGGCCGTTGAGCTTGGTCCGCTCTTTGAGGATCTTGAAGATCAGATCCTGTTTTTTGAGCCCCGTATAGTCCGTCAGGTTTTCTTTGCGCGCGAGATCGAAGAGCTCCTTCATCGTCATTTTTTGGAGCTCGGCGATGTGCATCTCGCCGCGTTTGACTTCTTCGTATTTGTCGTCAGCCGCGATCTGCGCCTTGGAGCGCGCGTCGGAAGATTTGTAATTGTCGTAATCAGTGGCTTCAGTGGCCATGACGGGTCTCTTCAGTTCGAGGTGACGTGAGGCACGTGAGAGGGGGCAGGCTTGGATGACCGGGCTACAAGCTGTTGGAGAGCTTGAACGAAATCGCGACCGGCCAGAGACAGAGGTTGGTTATTGTTGATGATCAGTTTTGCACGAGACTTTTTCGTCTCGAGTGGCCACTGACTTTCTTCGCGGATGCGAAGTTGCTCGTTGTTCCATGATCGCTGCTGCTGAACACGCTCCAGACGGGAGGCGTCTGTCGTTTCGATGTAGAAGATGGAGTCGCAGAGCTGATCCCAGCCCGCTTCGAGCAGAATCGCGGCGTCGAAGAGAATGACGTCGCATTCGCCGGACTGCTGATGCTGGGCGAAAAGAGTCTTAAATCGCTCGACCATCCAGGGGTGAACGATCTTCTCCAGAGTGGAACGTCGCTGGCGGGAAACGGGATCACTTCCCCAGACCAGCGCACCGAGGACTTTGCGATTGATCTCGCCATCGACCAGCAACGTCGACGGGTCAGACAGAATCCCGGAAAACGTTTCAACGACGCGCGTCTTCAACTCGGGAACGCGCAATGCTTCATGACCGACAACATCGCCATCGACAATCGCGAGCGCCATCTGCTCAGCGGCAAAGCGGGTCAGAGCACTTTTTCCCGCACCGATTCCGCCCACGATCCCCACAACCGGAGGACGTGCCTTGATGGCGGCGCTGGAATCAGAGGAACGGGATATCACCAGAGTCGATCCGTCGAGCGAGAAGTTGGCGTCGGGTGGGAAATCAGGAAGGAAATGGAAACACGCCAGACTGTTGATCAGACCAGCGACGCCAAGAAGTGACTACACGATCGCCGTCCGCGTGTCGTCGTCTGATCATTCGTTGCAGGATGAGGGGTTTGCTTCGAGATGGTTCAGAGAAGACAGGAGGGAGATTGGAGTCCGACGCATTGATTCACGGGCGTCGATCGATCAAAACGCAGCCTGCCTGGACCGGCAGAACGCTGATCGACGAAAAACACCGTGGGTTGGTGTGCGTCAATCCTTGGGATGATTGAGTGGGTCACGTGACGTGTTGAGTTGAGTACACGTATCGTCTCAAGGCATACTCTCAAAGTCAATCATTGGTTCCAGTTTTTGGCTGACGGCAGGGAAAACTCGGACCAACTCTGGTTCTATCAATAAATGTTGATAAGACGTGATTTGCCATGGCTTTGCTTTCAATTTGTTGCAGGGAATTCCCGCAAAAACAGTCAATAGGGCTGCCATGCCTCCCGCGGCAACACTTCTCAAATTCTACTTCCATGCGTATCGTTTGAGGAACTCCTGCCAGGTGCGTTCACCAGACGTCACTCAAGATCTGAGCGGAAACAGCCGATATTGAGCGGATGGGACAGCGGCCTATGCGGAAAAACAATGGCATTGGCGGACGAGATTCCCTCCGCTCCACCCTCTGACTTACGACAAGGATGTCGATGGCCGGGTACAAAGAGCATATTACTGTCAGCAGCTTTCTGGGTGCAGGACTTGGCGCAAGTGCATACCTGTTCTTCGGTTTCACGCCCGTCGAAGCCTCTTTGACCGGGTTCCTGACTGCATTTGGCGGGATGCTGCCGGATCTCGATTCTCAATCGTCGCGTCCGGTGAAGGATCTGTTCGCCATGCTCGGCGCTGTCCTGCCGTTGTTCATCATGGGACGGCTGATGCGATCCGTCGAGGTGATCCCGACGGCGGAAGCACTCGCGCTCACGTTTATCCTCCTTTATCATGGCATTCGCTTTGGAGGGATGTGGCTGGTCGGCAAATTAGCGGTTCACCGCGGCATGTTTCACAGTATTCCAGCCATGTTCATCACCATGCTGATCGCATTCATGGCGACGGCAGATTCAGAAATTCGCGTCCGCCTGCTGCTGGCCTTTGGAATTGGTCTTGGCTTTTTCTCTCACCTGCTGCTCGATGAGATCTATGCGATCGAATGGAGCGGTGCCCGGATCCGCCTCAATAAATTCGCAGGGTCTGCCCTGAAATGGGTTGGCAAAACACAATCGGCCAACATCGTCACCTACGGGATTCTCTTTGCGTTAACCTACACGACGCTCATCGACGTCGGCTTGATTCGACTCGACGGAATGCAGGCGCAGACGGAAACGCCGACGACCATCAATGCCCCCGTTCTCCAGGAAGCTCAGGCCATGCCAGATGCTCCTCACTGGCGCTAGCAATCGACTCGATTGATCAACGAAAAAAGCCCTGGGAGATTTTTGATCATCCAGGGCTTTTTCTGTGGGAAGTGATGCTTATCTGTACTTCGGAACTCGAATCATGTGTGGTTCTGGATCAAAGAGAATCATCTTGGGATTGCCATTTTGATCCTGAATCGTCTGTTGTTCTGCAATGAGGTTCTGTTGACCGGTCGCTGGATTATTGGCGTACTTGGCACCGAACGCTTTGGCGAATTCGAACGCGCGTGGATCTCGCTCTTGTGTGAACGATCCGACGGTCACATACGATTGATATCGATCGTGGAACACCCATGCCTCGACGCCGCGTGCTCGGAGGGCGTTGCAGGTCTTCCAGGCGTCCCAGTATGCGACGTCAACAGAGGCTTGTCCGGTCAATTTGCTGAAGGCAGATTCCAGGTCCTTATCGCCCTGCTTGGTGACCGATTTTCCTTTGAAGGTCGCGATGACCAATGAAAAGTCGCCCTTATTGTCAAACAGAGAGAACTCCATCCCGGCATTGATCTGCAGAAGTTCGGGATTGCGTTTGCGGGCCTGAACTTCTTCGGGGGTGAGCATCGGGTTAACGGTCAGGAAAGCACCCGAGAGGGGGCCAGGCTGTCCTGGGGTTTCGCGATAGATGCCGCCTTCAGTCAGGCAGGCGGGCTTCAGTTTTTTCACATAGAGCAGCGTTTCTTGAGCTGTCTTTCCACTCTTGGTGGAAGGCTCGATATCCTCATAGTTTCCTGCAACCACGCAGATTTCTTTGTCGAGTTTGTATTTCTTGTTTGTTTCGCGACCACGTCGGTCCTGGGTTTGAATTTGGCCGGTCGCTTCGTCGCGGGAGAAACTGTAAGCAGGGATACCCACTTGACGCAGTTCGAAGACAAGTTCATCGGCAGCGATGTCGGGTGTCTTCCCCTCGACTTTCATGCCCTCGGTCGGCTCTGAAATCGTCGCGACCATGATCATCCATGGGCCGTGCTGCTTGGAAAGGGCGTAACGCTTGCCTTTGACGGCTTCGATACCACCTGCGCCAGCAGAATTGATGAGACTACAAATTGCGATAGTCGCAATGAACAATGATTGAATGCGATAAGCAGGCATGACAAGACTCCGTACTGAACCCGCGACGAACCGTCGAGGGAAGTGTCGCTACGGACCAGAGGTGAGAGATTGGCAGGAGAACATCTGAATGACTCGACTCAGCCAGCAAGATCAGCTTCATAAAACGAATCTGATCGGGCAGCTGCGCGATGTTCAATTCAGTCCATCGAGTGGAGTTCTAGGAAATCAGGTAATTCTTGTCGAGAGGCCAAAGATTGCCTAAAGATTTCTGTTGTAAAGAGAACAATTGATGCACGCCCTGTTTAGCCATCGCCAGCTGGGCTGTCAGTTGTTCCAGAGAGAAGGCTTTATTCTCTGCCGTCCCCTGAATTTCGACGAATTCATCGTCGCTGGTCATGACGACATTCAGATCGACTTCTGCAGTACTGTCTTCCGAATAATCCAGGTCCAGCAGCAGCTGACCCTTCACATACCCCAGGCTGACCGCAGCAATCCCTTGCGCGACTGCCGCCTTGGCACTGAAGGTTGGATCGCGCCTCTCGATCGAATTGAGGGCATCTACCAGGGCAATAAACCCGCCTGTGATCGACAGCGTCCGTGTCCCGCCATCGGCTTCCAGAACATCACAGTCGATCGTGATTGTCCGCGGACCCAGCGCTTTCGTATTCACTGCAGCACGCAGGCTACGACCGATCAGACGCTGAATTTCTGTGGAACGACTGTCTGTCTTCAATCGCTCGCGTGACTTTCGCGGAGACGTACTGCCTGGCAGCATGCTGTATTCCGCCGTCACCCAGCCGGAGGGATCTTTGAGCGGATCTTTCCACGGCGGCAGCTTGTCTTCGACCGAGGCGGTGCAGAGAACCGTCGTCGATCCCGCCTTGATATACACCGACCCCGCTGCCTTCTTGGTGAAGTTGCGAATGATCTCGATCGGACGGACTTGATCAGCAGGACGGTTGAGGTGGCGCATGGGAGAACATCGTCATTCGAAAGTCAGAATACGGAATTCGTCGGAAACGAGCAAAAGGGTAGCAGATCTCGATCAGAGCCGCGACCGTGAGAGAGCATTTGCTCGGTGTGCCACGGTCGTGTCGGCCGTGGGATGGCGCTATCGATAACTAACTTGAACTCGGCACGGCTGACACAGCCGTGGCACACGATCGCGGGGGGCTGTGGTTAGGTTTGTTAGCTGACCCCAGCCACCTATTTTCAATTCATCACATCGCCAGGGCCCGCTCAATTGCTTCTTCAATCTCGCCGCCCGATCGATTCGTCCAGATGATCTCCCCCTTGGGATTCACGACGTAGACCCGCGGGATCGTGTCGATGGCGAGTTCCTGAAAGAATGCCTCTGCACCGTAGGCGTTCGGCCATGGGACGTGCAGACGCTCGATGAACATCTTCATATTCGGCAGAGCATCTTCTTGTTCCATCGTGATGCCGACAAACTGAAGGCGAGGGTTCTCGCCAAATTTGCCGTAGACGTCCACCAGGTGTTTTGTCTCGGCAATGCACGGCCCACACCAGCTGGCCCAGGCATCGACGACGAGAACCTTGTCCTGCATCTGCTCGGCCGTCAGGGCTTTGTCATCGATCCATCCTGCGGGACGAAACTCCGGCAGCGCCTTGCCGATGCTGCCATCCGAACCTTTTTCCAATGAGGCCACAATAAACGCAATCACCGCCGTACAGACAGCAATCATTGCAATCGCCTTCCAGTTCGTCGGGCGATCATCGGAAACCTCGACATCGGACATAGCGTTCATTTCCAGTCAGGAGGAATGCGACTCAAATCAGGACTGATTGCTGCCAACAACTAAGTCTGCGACAGATCGTAAAGCGGGGCAAGCTTATTACGAAGATGATCGATCAGAGGCTGGTGAGACAGTGGCTTTTTCGTGATCCGTTCAATCAGCTGAGCAGCCGAGTAACGACGTCCGTGGTGATGGATGTTGGATCGCAGCCATTCCAGAAGTGGCTTGAAATCGCCGTTTTCGAACTGACGATCAAGGTCACCCAGATCGGTCGCCGCCTGCTGGAACAACTGGGCGGCGTACATATTGCCCAGAGCGTAGGTCGGGAAATAGCCAATCAACCCGGCTGACCAGTGAACGTCTTGCAGGCAGCCCATGGCATCGGATGGGACCTTGATTCCCAGATAGTCTTTGATCTTCTTGTTCCACGCAGCCGGGATCTCTTCCGCTGGCAGGTCCCCCGACATCATGGCCTGTTCGAGCTCGAAGCGGAGCATGATGTGCAGGTTATAAGTGACTTCGTCTGCTTCGACCCGGATGAACGTCGGGCGGATATCATTGATCGCAGAATAGAACTGCGAGATGTTGACGTCTCCCAGAGGGTGTGGAAAATGCTGCTGAGCTTGCGGGTAGAAGTGCGTCCAGAACGACAGCGAACGCCCGACAAAGTTTTCCCACATGCGTGACTGTGACTCGTGAATCCCCAGCGAAACCGTTTCGCCACAGGGCATTCCAAAGCTTTCGCGAATCAGCCCCTGCTCATAAAGGCCATGACCGGTTTCATGAAGCACGCCAAAGAAAGCCGAGTTGAAGTGGCGTTCTTCGTAACGGGTCGTCATGCGACAATCCCCAGGTGCAATCCCCGAACAGAACGGGTGAGCCGAGACATCGAGACGACCGGATGTCATATCGAATCCGACAGCAGCCGAGGCCATTTCGCAGAAGCGCTTCTGCTGGTCGATCGCGTAAAAACGAGCCAGAATGCTGACCGGCGCTTTCACCGACGAGGCTGAAATCTCTTTGACCAGCGGGACGAGTTGCTCACGCAGAGCAGCAAAGACTTTCTCAATCTCCGCTGACGAGGCATAGGGCTCATAATTATCGAGAAGGGCATCATACAGAGATTGATCGGCGACACGCAGGGCAGAGGCTTCTTCCTGCTTGAGCTGAATGACCTTCTTCAGTGACGGCAGGAACTGCGAGAAGTTGCTGGCCTTGCGAGCGTTGACCCAGGCCAGGTGGGCATGCGATGTGGCGCGGGTGATCTCTTCAACCAGACGCTGAGGCAGGCGAGTTGCTTTGCTGAAATCACGTCGAGCTTCGCGGACATTCGCAGCCTGGACGGTATCATCATCAAGAGCCGAGCCGAGTTCATCCTCCGCGGCTGCGATCATGTCAGCGAGCTTCTTCGAGGTGGCCCGTTCGTGTCGCAAACCAGCCAGAAGACTCAACTGCTCGGCACGAAATTCTGTTCCTCGTGGAGGGAGGCAGGTCTGTTCATCCCAGCTGACCAGGCTGCCACACGATCCAAGAATCGCGATCTGTTGAAGTTCAGCGGTCAGAGCAGAATAAGCCGTCGAAGTCGTGTTATCGGACATGGGTGTCGATTTTCGTTATTGGAAGTATCTCGCGAAGTTGTAGTCACCCGTCTTCAGGCGATGGAAATAGTTTAATTCACAACCGACGCTCAAGGACAGGCAATGACAGGAATTTGTCAACGATGAAGAGTGGTCAGCGGTGTGGCGGGATGGTGTCGGTCTTGGGAACTTCGCGATTGACGCGTCATGTGAAACTTGGCACGGCTGACACAGCCGTGGCACACGAACCATTTTTAGTTGCATAGAACCAAATCACAAAAAAAGAGCCTCCGAAAAATCGGAGACTCTTTGCATTGTCATTATCTGATCAGTCAAAGACTTACTCTGGCATGGGAGCAGAGACTTCGTGATTGACGGGCTGAATCTCGCCGCCGAAGGCTGGGTCATCGTTTTCAGCGGTCACAGCAGGAGTGATTGGTTGAGACTTGTTGTAGCCTTGTGACTTCATCAGTTCAGCGACCTGAGTCGAGATTTCTGCAGACGATTCGACGCTCATGATCATTTCACTTTTCGGAACGATCGTTGTCATACCCTTCTGAGCAGCAACCTGCTTGGCGTACGGAGTGACTTGATCACGGAAGGCGCGGATCAGCTTTGAACGGTGAGTCTGGAGAATTTGAACAGCCTGAGACTGGGCTTGCTTGAGGGTCATGTTGGCCTGGACTTCCATGGCCTGCAGTTGTTGCTTTTGTTCCAGAGTTGGCTCTGCGCCAAATTCTTTCTGCTTGGTTTTGATCTGATTGACGAAGATATTCTTCGCCTGAACGATTTTCCCGTTCAGTTCGTCCTGCTTGGCTTTGAGTTGCTTGGTGATGTCGGCGTCGCGTCCCAGTTGAGAAGCGACGGCATCCAGATCGATGACGGCCAGGCCGCCCGTTGTTTTTTGTGTCAGAGCGGGGGTTGCATTCTGCTGATTGCAGCCAGCCATGAGTGAGAAGACAAGTCCAGACAGTGCCAGTGAAGAGATCAGGCGGGCATTCATCACGAGAATCCTTTCCCGTTTTTGTGATTGGGGGCGAGAACAATAAGGCCGGGAGTCTAAAGCGAAACGGGAAATCGGGTCAAGAGCGGCTTTCTGATCATTACTTGATAGACAATTTTGCTAGAAAATCGCGGTGAAGATCATCCGTGTGCCACGGCTGTGTCAGCCGTGCCGAATTCACGTTTGACATCGATGCGCGATCCCAGCCACCCATCGCACCAGACCTCACCCAACCGGTGCAAACCGACTGACAATCACCTTCGCCGATCTCAAACCATCCACCGCAGCCGAGACAATTCCCCCCGCATACCCGGCCCCTTCGCCAACCGGATACAGCCCTTCAAAACCGGGCGCAACGCGTGTCTGGAGATCGCGGTCGATGCGGACGGGGGCCGAGCCACGCATCTCCGGGCCGACGACGGTGCCATTCTTAACGAGGTTGCCGCGGTACTTCTTGTCCATGATCGGCAAACCTTCCCGCAGCGACTTGAGGACGACTGGCGGGAGGATTTCGTCCATATTGGCGATGATGGTCCCCCGTTCATACGACGAGGGGAGGGGGATATCCGAGACAGACTTCTTGCCTTTCAGGAAGTCGCCCGCCCAGGAGATCGGCGCCTTGTATTCGCCCATGCCGATCATGTACGCGGCTTGCTCGTACTTCCGCTGCAGATACATGCCTGCGAGAGGGTGATCGCTGCCGAATTCGTGAGGATACAGCGTGACCATCAGCCCGCTGTTGGCGAAGATCGAATCGTGACGTGAGTTGCTCATCCCGTTGGAACAGAACTCGCCATACTCCGAGACGCTGGGGATGACGTACCCGCCTGCGCACATGCAGAACGAATACATCTCGCGATCCTGGTTGTTCGTGTGCAGTTTGACGGTCACCGAGTAATCAGCTGCCCCAAGCAGATCGACGTACGTGTCTTTGCCGTACTTGTGGTGATTGATCTGCGCCTGGGGCTGTTCGATGCGCAAGCCGAGTTGAAACGGCTTCTGCACGATGGGAACGCCCTGTTCGTAGAGCGTTTCGTAGGTATCGCGAGCTGAGTGACCAATCGCGAGAATGACGACGCTCGTCTTGATGTCGCCGGTGGACGTCTTCAGGCCCGTGACTTTGCCATCCTCGACGATCAGGCGCTCGACCTGACAGCCGAACCGATACTCGCCGCCGAGGGCATCGATCTTGCGTCGGAAGTTCCGACAGATCATCGGCAGCTTGTTACTCCCCAGGTGCGGGCGATGTTCATAACGGATCGACTCCTTCCCGCCGCAGGTGACGAACGCATCGAGCACCCAGTCGACATCGGGACCTGTCAGTCGGCAGGTCAGCTTCCCATCCGAAAAGCAACCCGCGCCCCCTTCACCGTACAGGTAGTTGTTATCCCGCTCGAACTCCCCGCCGGAATCGAAGGAACGAATCGCAGGAACCCTTTGTTTAACCGGGTGACCACGTTCGAGAATGATCGGCTTGTATCCCTTGAGCGCGAGGTAATAGCCCGCGAGCAGTCCCGCAGGCCCCGACCCGATGATGACGGGTCGCTCGTCCATGGCTTCGCTGCCGGGTTTGACATCGTCGAAGCGATCGGGCTTGAAGAAGTCGACCTTCTTATCGCGTTTGAGCTTTTTGAAGGTTTCCGAGTTGGCTTTGGTTTCCGCGATCGCGGTGTAGACGTATTGGATTTCCTGTCGGGACCGCGCATCCATGCTCTTGCGCAGAATCCGCCAGTTGGCGATGTCGGCTTTCTTGATCCCCAATCGCTTGGCGACTTCATACACCAGATTCTCTTCCGGAGCCTCGACGGGCATCCGAATATCAGTCACACGAACAAGCATAGCGGGCAGCAGATCTACAAGGGCGGGCAGGAATGAGAGCGAAAACCAAGCCCTATAGGGTAGGCAGAAGGGGTGGAAAAAACAAGTTGGCGGCTTGCCACCCTGCGAGGGCAGGGCATTCCGTCGCTTTGAATGGAATTTCCCGGAAAATTGGCCGCGAGAGGTGTCTTTGCGATTAAGAAACCTCATAGCGACCGGTTCTCAACGTAGAAAGTGAGAGACTGGTCATGTCAACAGGCGTTGCAGAGATTCCCAGACTGAGAGGGTTTGCTTCTGATGGCTGGGTAATAGCGTCGTTCTGGGTGTATGGCATCTCGTTTCTGCTCCCCGTCGGTAGCAATTTGCGGGGGTTTGAAATCTTTTTCCTCGGCATGATGTACTCGCTGCTCCCGCTCACCTGGCCGGTGACAATGTCCTGGTTTGCCAACCCTCTGGCGATCTATCTCATGCTGACGAAGCGCCCGACAAGGTTCCGAACATTCGCGGGTTACGCTCTCGTTCCCATCGCGATCGAAATCCAACTGCTGTGCGCATTTGGGGACGAACCGTTAGTCGGCCCCGGGTACTGGCTGTGGCTGGGAAGTTTTGTGATGGTTGTCTTGCGTGAAATGCAGTTGAAACGAATCGAGGCAAAGTGAACTCGGTACCACTTAAAAATTGGCCAATCGCGGACCTGCTCTCAACAGTAGCGACTGTTTGCTACTTGATTTCGTTCTGTCTACCGTTTGCTGAAGATATCTACGGTATTCAACTTTTTATCTATGGCATGGTTCTTGTGTGGTATCCACCCGCCTGGCTGTTCGCGATCGGTTGGCTGGCGAACCCAATCGCATGGTACTTGGCTTTCCATAAGCAGCGCAGTCATCAGGTGCTGATCAGCGCGCTGATCTGTTTATTGGTCTGGAACTTCGCGATCGTGATCCGGATCGCAATCCGTTCTGACCTCCTCTCCATCCCCGGCCCCGCCTTCTGGTTTTGGGAATTCAGTCTCTGGCTGATCGTCATTCGACAGCGGTTTCTTCCGGTTGCGGATTGGAAAAAGGACCCTGATCTGATGTTTGCGAAGTATCGGGTGGACGACGATCAGGCTCCTCTCGTGAATGAAGCACAAAAGTCGTCCCTGGCAACCAGACGTGCAGAAAGACTGCCAATCCAAACACCAGCACTGATGGAAACGGTCCGAAGAACTGATTCGGCTCGGGGGGATCGATCCACATATCAGCCGCATAAATGATCGCTGACAAGATGCTGGCCACTACTGCACTCGCCATCGTCATCCACTCTCTGCGACCGTTGACAGCGGGGGCTTCCAGAAATCGCATCGCGCGACCATGTAAAAACCATGCTGTGATGTAGTACGACGCCGTGAAGATAAAGATCGTCCAAGTCGTGTCTTCAAATGACACTCGGAACACAGAGAGGGCTGCCCCAACGACGGGAAAAACAAGTAGGCTCAATGGGATCGCAGACAAGATGGCAAAGAAATCTGTCATGATGAGCCGACCAACTCGGGCTCGCGACCTGTCACGCAGGACAAAACAACTCGGCAGCGACATCGCCAGCGTTGAATTCACCAGATAAGCGATCAGCATGATCATGAGTGGATATTCTCCGCCGCCAAGCAGATAAGCAGAGAAGATGCCAAAGGCCGGAGAGAAAGCAGATAGCATGCTTGTCAGCAGACCAATGAAGAGAGCCAGAATGATTGAGTTGTTGTGCCTGCTCATTGCAAGGTTGTCTGACATCGTCTCAGCCTTTCGCAGTGGAGGTTACGATTCAGGCGTAGTGGGAGCTTCGATATCACTCGCAAATTCTATAATTTCATAAGTATTTCTTGGACGCTTACACCAACAAATACAACCCCCACGCACAGCCATACGCCAGCAGATACGCCACGATCCCACCCGCAATCAATCGCAGTAAGTCAATAACAACTCGCCAGCCGCGGACATACAGCCAGAGGATCGGAATGGAAACCGGGCCAGTGGCGATAACACACAGCTTTGCCCCGTGTGGCACAATTAGACCACTGCGTCGAGCCATTTCAAAAAGATAGACAAGCAGCGTCACGCTCAAAACATACTCGATGACGAATTTCAGCCCCTCACGCCTGGGAAGCGCGAATTCGTATTCAAAAAACGTCAGCAAGTTCAAACAGAAAAAGCATTCTGTCACGAATAGCCAATACGTCCATCCAGACGGTCTGATCTTTCTTGCAAGTGCTCTCTGAGCAGTCATTGTCCCCGCTGTCATCATAATCTCTTCAGGTCGCGCGGCAGTTCCTAGTATTGAGTCGCGAACTGATCGTACATGGAGCGTGCGAAAAATCGCCACTAACTTCTGCGCGTCACCACCAGATTATCCCGGTGCACACTCTCCCCGAATGCAGCCGGGCCGAGGAGGGTTTGGATGTCTTTGGTTGTCTTGCCTTGGATTTGTCGCAGTGTGACCGAACTGTAATTGCTCAAGCCGCGGGCGAATTCGTAGCCTTCCGGGCCGACGATCGAGAGGACTTCTCCTTCGTCGAATGTGCCTTGAATGTCTTTGATGCCGATCGCCAGCAGTGACTTGCCTTTCGTCGTTAAGGCTTCGACGGCTCCCGCGTCGACGACCAGCGTGCCGCGGGTTTTGACGGTATAGCCGATCCAGCGTTTCCAGGCCGAGACGGATTGCCCCTCGGCGAGGAACAGGGTGCCGACGTCGTCGCCGTCGAGGATCTGCAGCAGGACGTTTTCATGTCGACCATGCGCGAGGATGACGCTTTCGCCGACCTGGGTTGCGGAGCGGATCGCGGACAGTTTGGATTGCATCCCGCCCGTTCCCAGGCGGGTCTTCGTCGGCTGGGCCATCTCCAGAACTGCAGGCGACCAGTGGTCGACAACCCGCACAATTTGACTGTTCGGATCCTTCGGATCCCCGTTGTAGAGGCCATCGACAGAAGACAGGATAATCAGCAGCGGCGACTCAATCAGGTAAGTCACCATCGATGCCAACGCGTCGTTGTCGCCGAATTTGATCTCGGCGGTGCTGACGGTGTCGTTCTCGTTGATGACGGGAATGGTTCCGTATTCAAACAGCGTGCGGATTGTGTTGCGAATGTTCAGGTAACGAGTGCGATCCTGGAAGTCTTCCGCCGTCAGCAGGACTTGGGAAGCGTGATACCCGTGTCGCTGGAACGCCTGATCATATAAGCGGATGAGGTGAGCCTGACCGGTCGCTGCGACGGCCTGCAGGTGAGGAAGCTCCTTGGGACGCTCTTCGAGTCCCAGACGCTCCATCCCGACGCCGACGGCTCCCGAGGAGACGAGCAGGACCTGTCGTCCTGTCTTTTTAATGGCGTGAATCTGGTCCGCGAACCGTTCAATCTGCGACGGATCAATCCGCCCATCTTCGCGCGATAGGACATTCGTCCCGATTTTGACGACTAATGTCTGGGCAGTATCAATCACTTCTCGGCGTGTCGCGCTTTTCATGAGGAGATTTTTACCACAGAGGACACAGAGCTCACAGAGAAGAGGGAGGAGAATTTTGATCGGTTCTTGTCCAAGCCAGAGATCACGATTGCTGGATAATGAAAAAGTCTATCCCTGAAAAACGATCCCCCGAATAGGATCACATCTCGTTGATGCAAGCGGTGAAGTGTGGGGTTTTCTCCTGTTTCCCTCCGTGTTCTCTGTGCCCTCTGTGGTAAAATCCTTTCCCTCTCTACGTACTTGGCGAATTTTTGATGATGAAAATGTGAAGCCGCAAATTGAATTCACAGCCGCGTCCCTTATAATCGAAATCTCAACAGCCACGCTAAATGACATCACGTGGCGGCTAAACGTGGTCCAGGCGCCCTTACCTTCTCCCGATCGATGACTTGTCCGGCTGAGGCTTCGCGCCAAGGTCGGTCCTTACAGGACAAGTGACTCATGGCGGAATTGCACCACGAATGTGGAGTCGCAGCGATCTATCACTTTACGGATCGCGCTTCGAACAAAGCAGGGTTTCATCCCCTCCTGCCAGTCAATCAGGATCCGGAGGACCTGTATCCCGAAGGAGCAGCTTTGCTCATGCCCCAGGTTCTGCAGGACATGCAGAATCGCGGTCAGCTCGCCGCCGGGATGACCTCGTTCCACCGTCATCGCAATCAGTTGATCGATACACATAAAGATGTCGGGTCGGTCGCTGAAGTCTTCCTGATGAATCACCTCGACCGCTCACGCCGCCTGATGGCTGATTACAAAGGCCACGCCGCCATCGGCCACGTCCGCTACGCGACCTGCGGTCCGGAAGACAAAAGCTACGCCCAGCCGTTCGAGCGTCATCACATTCAGAAATCGAAGTGGTTCTCGTTCGCCTTCAACGGACAGCTCGCCAATTACGAAGAGCTCAAGCAGGAAATGCTCGAGCAGCCCGACTTCCATCTCGCTCGCGAGACAGATACCGAAGTCATTATGCACCTGATCTCTCAGGACATTTCCAAACACGGCACCGATGATTATGTCGGCATGATGAACCGTTTGAGCAAAAAGCTCGACGGCGCGTACAACATCGTCTTCCTGAACGCCCTCGGCGATATGTTCGTCGCGCGAGACCCGATCGGTATCCGCCCGCTCTGCTACGCCGTCGATGGGCCGATGTTCGTCGCGGCAAGTGAATCCGTCGCAATCAGTAACCTCGGCATTCACGAAGACCACATCCGTCACCTTGCTCCTGGCGAAATGATCATCATCAAAGACGGCAAGCTGAAAGTCGAACGTTACACTCAATCACCACGTACGGCTCACTGTTTCTTCGAGTGGATCTACTTCGCCAACGTCGCCAGTACGCTCGATGACCGCAGCGTCTATCTGGCGCGGAAACGCCTCGGCGAGGAACTGGCCGCCCAGGAAACTCTCGATCCGAACGATCCGGATGTCATGGTCGTCCCGGTTCCGGATACCGCGAAAGCCGCTGCGAGCAGCATGGCCTACGAGATGAAGCTTCCCTGCCTGGAAGGTCTGATTCGTAATCGATACGTCGGTCGAACATTCATCGAAGGAGCGAATCGCAAGGTCCGCGCCCGCGCCAAGTACACCGCGCTGCCGCACGTTCTCAAGGGTAAAAAAGTCATCCTCGTCGATGACACCATCGTTCGCAGCACGACCATGGGCGAACTGATCCGCAAGGTGAGAGAGCAGGGCGAAGCCAAGGAAGTTCACGTCCGCATCGCTTGCCCGCCGATCATCGCGCCCTGTTATTACGGCATTGATATCAAGGAAGTCGGCGAGCTGTTTGCTCCTCGTTACCTCGGCAGCGAGTTGCATCTGACGCGCGAAATGGAAGAAGCGATGGCCCGCGAAATCGGCGCTGATTCGCTGCGTTACCTGCCCGTCGACGCGATCTCTCGGGCGATCGATATCGAAGAGAAGCAGTTGTGCCGAGCCTGCCTGACCGGCGAATACCCCACCGAAACCGGCCAGCGTCTCTACGACCTCAATCTGACCGAATACCTCAGCGGCAAAGACATCGGCCGCCACAAACCCCACGCCGTCGCCGCGGGTGCTTTGTAAATGTGTGGCACGGCCGTGTCGGCCGTGTTCTTCAGCTTTGACGCAAAACGTGAATCCGACACGGCTGGCACAGCCGTGGCACACGCCTGACGACGACATTGGCACCATGCTCACCACACACGAAATGCAGATCCGCGTCCGTTATAACGAAACGGACGCGATGGGTTTTCTTCACCACGGCAACTACGCCGCCTATTTCGAAATGGGGCGGACGGAACTCTTTCGTGCCGGCGGCGGGAACTACCGCGAGATGGAAGAGCGTGGCAACTTCCTGGTCATCGTCGAGCTGACCTGCCGATATCGCAAGCCGATCCGCTATGACGACGTCGTCACCCTGATCACGACGCTTGCCGAAGTCTCACCCGCGAAGATGAAGCACACCTACGAACTGCGAGTCAACGGCCAGGTCCACTCGTCAGCTTCGTCCATCCTCGCCTGCATCAACCGCGAGGGCAAAGTCCAGATGTACTCCAACGCCATCATCCCCGGCATCGAAACGCTGATGAAATAGTCCAGGGGGCGCTGACCAACAGGTGTGCCACGGCTGTGTCAGCCGTGCGGGGATTTGAAAAGAGGACTGCCCACCGGGAGGCCGAGGCTCCGTCCGAGCCGCTGTCCCGCGTTGCACACATCATCGACGACAAGATGTTGATTTTCACATCATTGTCTCAGGCCTGAAGGGCCGTTATCAGTCAGCCCAGGATGAAATCCTGGGTTAGCGATAACCCCAAATCTCTCCCGTCCTGTAGGGACGGCTCACCGCGCATTCCACGATGACCCCACCCCTTCAGGGTGGTGATCTTTCAATGCTCCCCTTAACCCAGGATTTCATCCTGGGCTGGTTGAAACCGTCCCTTCAGGACGAAGAATGCGAGGACCATCATTGCATAGTTCACGGCTTAAGTTTAGCAACGCAAAGAAGCGACTCACGCGGAGGTTCGTCTTCCCGGAAATCTCGGTGATAAGCGACACACATCCCGCTTAAAAGTTGAAGTACAAAAACTCCGCAAAATCATCGTGGAACGTCAGCTTCACCAGCGGAGCGGCCATCGCGATCCAGAACAGCACCATGTTGCGGAAGTTCGGGCTGAAGCGATCCTCCATCTGTCGACTGTTTCGAGCAAAGTAGACCATGCCCAGCCCCGCCAGCACCGCAGCAATGGCTTCATAGCCACACGGCAGAAGGTCCATCCCCTGCAGGCCGAAACCCTGCAGGATCTGGCTCCATTGCGAGGGATCGAACATCTGAGAAATGACGGTCATCGCATCCGAGAACGTCTTGGCTCGGAAGAAGACCCAGGTCAGGTGAATGAAGCCAAACGTCGTCAGTTGAGCAGTCCAGATCGGCATTCGGAGTCCTGTCAAAGACCAGCCCCAAAGGGCGATGTACGCAAAGCCGTGCATCGCACCCCAGACGATGAAGGTCCAACTCGCTCCGTGCCACAACCCTCCCAGAACAAAGGTCAGCGTGATCGCGAACAGCATGTTGGCCGTTCCATTGCGATTCCCCCCTAGCGGGATGTAAAGGTAATCGCGCAACCAGCGACCCAGCGTGATGTGCCAGCGACGCCAGAAGTCTTTGATGTCGGTCGCCCGGTACGGCGAGTTGAAGTTCTCCGGCAGACGAATTCCAAACAGCAGTCCCGACCCGATCGCCATGTCTGAGTAACCGCTGAAGTCGAAATACAACTGCAGCGTATACGCGAATGTTGTAATCCAGGCCGTCGCCGTCGTCATTTGATCGACTTCGCCGAAACCCGCATTCGCCCAGATAGCAAACGTGTCGGCGAGGATGACTTTCTTGAACAGCCCAATCGAAAACCGGAACAGTCCCCGTGAGAACATGTTCGTCATTTCGCCCGGCGCATGCGTCATCGTCAGCTGGGGCATCATTTCCTTATGGTGCACAATCGGACCAGCGATGAACTGCGGAAAGAAGGTCACGAACAGGGCATAGTCCGAAAACGAGAACAGCTCTTCATCACCCGAGAAGCAGTCAACCAGATACGCAATCTGCTGAAACGTGAAGAACGAAATCGCCAGCGGCAGCAGCGGTTTGACGAACTCAACTTCGGTCCCGCCAAAGTAGTTGACGTTGTCGACAAGGAACCCGGCGTATTTGAAATAGCCCAGCAGCAGGAAGTTCGCGACACACCCGCCGTAGAGCATCCAGCGCTGTTTGGCCCGCGAACTTTTACTAAGAATGATCTGGCGTCCCAGCCACCAGTTGATCGTGATCGATCCGAGCAGAATTGGGACGTCACGCGGATTCCACCAGGCATAAAAAACGAACGACATGACTGTCAAAAAGAAGAATGACAGATGCACAAACTGACGGGCTCTGAGCCAGTGAAAAATCACCACGACAATCGGCAGAAAGACCGCCAGATACTCGTACGAGGAAAATAACATGAACGAAATCCGTGGGAATGATGTGTCAGCGGATGATCGAGATGGAATAGACGGATAGTGAGGTTTACTTGGCTGCGATCTTGGAGTTCGACTTCGCCGGGACATAGTCCGGATCGTTCGCATGCTCTTTCAGGCGAGCCAGCGTCCGATCGACGATGTCCTGTTGAACTGACGTCAGCTTCTCGCCACGGCGCCCTTTCGGGTCCAGGCTCATGACCCGCCGGAACGGATCGAGCATGTCCATCAGGTCCGAGTCGTTGTAGGTCAACACGATCAGGTCGGCTTCGAGGAACTTGCCATGATGGTCGAACGAGTAAACAAAGTCGGGCAGCGTGCAGCCGGATTTTCCCGTGATGATGAACTCATACTGGGGGACCTTCTGATTGAGCAACGCCCCCCAGGTCTGGTCGTTGTCGACGTAATAGCCGATGGTCATGGAATCGCCGTAGAACGCGATCCGAGGCTTCTTCTTAGGGAATTCGAGCTCGTAATCGAGACGGAGTCCCTGGCCGTTCACTTTGAGTTCATAGACAGCAATGTCGGGCCGATGCTCGGATCGCTCGTGCATAAATGGGTCAAGATCGCCGAGGATCTTCGAGCGTGTTTTGTGAGCAACCGCCTGCTGTTTCACGTCCATCCCGGCCAGCTGCTTTTCGACGAAGTTCGCAACCAGCTCATGCCCCAGCGGACGGTAGTGACCATCGACCGGCTCGTACGTTGTTTCCGTCGTCGCATGCTCTGAAAAGTCCGGGAGCAGGTCCCAGACAGGAATCTGTTCGTCTTTGATCAGGCGCTCGAACATCTCGCGAGTCTTCTCGATACGGTGATTCGGCTTGAGGTATTCGCCAGCCGGGACATACATCAGGACCAGGTCGCTGTGATTGGCATTCAAACTTTGTTTGAGTTTGGCCATCTCCTGGCGGTAGGACTCAATCAGTTCCACCCACATCGCGTCGCTTTGTGGTTCATCCATGACGATTCGCAGTTCATCCAGAAAGCGATCTCGCTCGGGACCATTGAGAATGTCTGGATACGAATAACTCGCTTCGTACTTCTGGCCCGTCAGCTTGCAGTAAAGCTGTTGAGGCAGCGTCTTGAAACTCGCAGAAACCGTGATGTATTTCAGGCTGGCGCGGTTCTTGTAATGGTTGATCTTCTGGACCAGCACCGAGGCATTTCCCCAGCGCATCATCGGTTCCTGATAACGCAGCAGTCCTTCGGCACACAATGCAGGAAGAAAGATCCCGAAAGCCGCGATCAGGTTCCAACGCCACAAACGTTTGGTTTGCGCAGCGCTGATTTCGCAGCCAGACGTAGGCGAAGGTGTTGTTGATGGGGGCATCGTCGAAATCCAGGGCAGTCGATAGAAAGGGAGCGGTCGCGACAAGTCGTTCTCCCAAGTATGGACCGCAACCAGCGGGCTGCTCCAAAATCACTGATCAGACCAGGTAAGTTCTGACGTTTTTTCCGGCGGTTCTGTCTCAGGCGCCAGTCCGACCAGCACGTTGACTTTGGTCAACACCCCTTCGTACAGTGTCCAACCGTGTCGGCAATAGCGGTTGTAGTGATTCTACAGACGACGGCATGAGTCAAGAAATGTCCATCATTCCGTCTGTAGCAGTTAGGCACGATTGACCAACGATGCCCGTTTTTCGTGTCGAGCGTATCGCATCGGTTGTGCCCGGAATTCGCCACGCACGCATTGTGAGGAACGAGACACCTCATCTGAATGTTCCACAACACTGTTCTCCCCTTTGAACGCGGTTCAAACCACGTTTCACGCCGATAGACCACAGGGCACTGCCACAGTATCGATCGCGACACAATCGAGCAGCGATTTCACACGCTGATTCCCCTCTCGACCCGCTGGCAGTGTTCCGAGAAACGACACGCCCGACGTGATGTCATCCCGGAACACATCTTCAGGAACGATTCATGTCTTATCAGCAAGCGTTCACGATGGATGACCAGAACGCGGTCATTCTCAAATTCTCACTGGCAGCAACGACTCAGCCAACGGCGGTCCCTGCCACCCAGTCAGACTCCGCTCAAAGCACGTACGCCGCTGACGATGAACCGATGATCTTCTCGCTCGTCGATTACCTCCCTTCCAGCAATTCGACGATGCCGCCGTTGTTTCAGATCGAGATGATCGAAGCGCAGTACAACCAGTTCATGGAAGAGTCAGCCGTCCACCTGGACAGCAACAGTCGCTTGTGGGAAGACGCCAAACCAGGCGGAATCCGCGCCATGTAGTCTGGTCGCTCAACAAGCAAATTTCTTGCTCGATCTCACCACCATGATTCGACAGCTTTGATCGCAGACGCAGCAATACAAGTCATAAACTACGCTCAAGTAACAGGATGCGAGCACTTTGCCAGGATTGGCGCACCTTTTGCATCCTCGTCCCTACGCCAAAACCGAATATCGGAACACGTAGCCTGGACCTTTTTAGGAGCGTAACCATGACGACGCTAGCCTGTCTTTTCTGCAACACACCCATCGGTCAATACTTCTCTTCCATGCTGGATGGTCACCTTCTGTTGACCAACCTGTTCATTATTCTGGTGCCGATCCCGATCCTGCTGGCAGCCGTGGTTTGTTTGACGTGCGGTTCGCGATGTCTCCCATGCGGCTGGATCAATCGATTTGCTCATCCACACCCACACTCCCACACGCGAACTTCCCACCGAATTCGTGGATAGATCAAACGTCATAACGCAGTCGTTTGGACAAAGGCAAAGCAGAAGGATGGTTCGGAACATGTTCCGGGCTGTCCTTCTTCCTTTTGAATTCGACCTTTTAGGAGCTGATACTGGTTGCATCTCATGTGAGGGACTTAAAATAGGAGCACACGCTGCTCACCCCTCGCGATTGACAACCTGGAAGCTCCCTGCCGTATGGCTCTTGAAGATACGATCGAACACCAACGCCTTCAGGCCGAAGCCACCCGCGATCCGTCTGCGAATTGGAAACGCTGGGGGCCATACCTTTCCGAGCGCGAATGGGGCACTGTTCGCGAAGATTACTCCCCTGATTCCAAGCCGTGGTATCACTTCACGCACGACCAGGCGCGCAGCCGTGCTTACCGCTGGGGGGAAGACGGCCTGCTCGGCATCACTGACCGTGAATGCCGACTTTGCTTCAGCGTTGCCTTGTGGAATGGGAAGGATGCCATTCTCAAAGAGCGTCTCTTCGGCCTCACCGGTCCCGAAGGAAATCACGGCGAAGACGTCAAAGAGTATTACTATTATCTCGATTCGACCCCGACGCACTCCTACATGCGCGGCCTCTATAAATACCCGCACGCCGCCTACCCCTACGACGATATCACTCACAAAACTTCCCAGCTCTCTCGCAGCGAACCAGAGTACGAGCTGATCGACACCGGCATCTTCAAAGACAGCCGTTACTTCGACGTCGAGATCGAATACGCCAAGAACACTCCTGGCGATCTGCTGATCCAGATTACCGTCACCAATCGCGGGCCACAGGCGGCGCCGTTACATATTCTCCCGACGATCTGGTATCGCAATACCTGGGTCTGGGGCTGCGAACACGAAGGCTGCTGGGTCAAGCCGCGCATCTGGCGTCAGGACAACAATCCGGATCTCTTCTGTGATCACGAAACACTCAAACGCCACCATTTCTGGGCTAAGCCCCTCGATGCCCGCCCGCCGCTGTGGCTGTTCACCGAAAACGAAACCAACAACCAGCGTCTTTACGGCTCCGACAACATCAGCCCTTTCGTCAAAGACGCCTTCCACGAATACATCATCAAGAAAAGCTACGCCGCCGTTTCTCCCAAGCCCGTCGGCACCAAAGCCGCGGCTTATTATCAGACAACACTCAAGCCCGGCCAGTCCAAGGTCATTCAGCTGCGTCTGTCCGATAACAACGAAAAACCAAGCGACCCCTTCGACAGCAGCTTCGACACAATCTTCGCCCAGCGTAAACAGGAATGCGACGCCTTCTACCGCGAAGTCATTCCGCAGTCGCTGACCGAAGAAGAGCAACGCGTCTCGCGCCAAGCCTACGCAGGCCTGCTCTGGAGTAAGCAGTTCTATCATTACGTGATTAAAGATTGGCTCAACGGCGATCCCAACATGCCGCCGCAGCCTGAGTCGCGTCTGGATGGTCGCAACTCCGAGTGGGAACACCTCTTCAACCGCGACATTATCTCGATGCCCGATAAGTGGGAATACCCCTGGTACGCCGCCTGGGACCTCGCCTTCCACATGCTCCCGTTCGCGCATCTCGATATCAAATTCGCTAAAGAGCAGCTTCTGCTTTTTCTCCGCGAATGGTACATGCACCCGAATGGCCAGATCCCTGCTTACGAGTGGCAGTTCTCAGATGTCAATCCCCCGGTCCATGCCTGGGCCTGCTGGCGAATCTATGAAGCCTCCGGACCTCCGGGCAAACGTGACGTCGACTTCCTCAAACGGGTCTTCGTCAAGCTCCTGCTCAACTTCACCTGGTGGGTCAATCGCAAAGACGTGACCGGCAAGAACGTGTTCGCAGGCGGCTTCCTCGGGCTCGATAACATCGGAGTCTTCGACCGCAGTAAACCACTCCCCACCGGCGGATACCTCGAGCAGGCCGATGGCACGGCCTGGATGGCGTTCTACTCGTCCTCCATGATGTCGATGGCCCTCGAACTGGCTCACGAACACCAGGCCTACGGCGACATGGCCTCGAAGTTCTTCGAGCACTACATCGCGATCGCCAAAGCGATGAACACCCACGAGCACACCGGTCTCTGGGACGAAGAAGACGGCTTCTACTACGACCATCTCCGCGCCGAGAACGAGTCGATCCCACTCAAGATCCGCTCCATCGTCGGCCTGATGCCACTGCTGACGGTCGACATTCTCTACGAAGACAAAATCAAACAGCTCCCCGGCTTTTATCGACGCACCGACTGGTTCCTGCGTTACACCAAAGACATCACCAGCTACATGTCCTACATGGAGCGAGGCGAGGGCGGCGATCGCAACCTGAGACTCCTCTCCATCCCCACGCATGACAAGTTCCTGCGCATCCTCAAGTACATGCTCGACGAGAACGAGTTCCTCTCTCCCTACGGCATCCGCTCTCTGTCCAAGGTCCACGAAGAAAAACCCTTCGTCTTCGAAGCTGGCGGCGAGCCGCAGGTCGTCAAGTACGTTGCCGGCGAGTCTGACTCCTGGATGTTCGGCGGCAACTCCAACTGGCGCGGCCCGGTCTGGTTCCCGTTCAATTACCTGCTGATCGAAGCCCTCGATCGCTACTACGTCTACTACGGCGACGAACTCAAAGTCGAATGCCCGACCGGCTCCGGCAACTTGATGACGCTTCATCAGGTCGCCCGCGAAATCGAACGACGCCTGACCAAACTCTTCCTCCCCGACGAAAACGGCAAACGCCCCTCGCTCGGCAATCGCGGCGAAGAAATCTACGCCACCGACCCACACTGGCAGAACCTGCTCCAGTTCTACGAGTACTTCCACGGCGACAACGGCCGAGGACTGGGTGCTTCCCACCAGACCGGCTGGACCGCCCTCGTCGCCAGCATGCTCCGACACCTCGCCGATGGGCCCGAACAACCCACGACCTAGCTAGAACGGTTTTCTGTGTGTGCCACGGCTGTGTCAGCCGTGACGAATTCAGAGCCGACGGTGAAGGCAAGGCATTCTGGTTCCACCGCGCAACAAAAAAACCCCCGGAAGCGAACTTCCGGGGGCCTTTGGAGACATTCATCAAATGGATGGCTCTGATTTCGTACCCATTCATACGAAATCAGACGGACATTCCGCAAAAGAAAATGGCAGGAAAACCAAAGTTTTCCTGAGAATCAATTGGCGGGTTTTTGATTTCCGGACGCAAGTCAATGGCTTGAAATGCTTTATGGAAAACAGTCTGGACTAGGCTTCGTCGCGGATTTTAACCAGAATTTCTTTCGTCTTCGCGATTCCATCCATTTCCTCCAGCTTGCCACCTTCGTATTCGATGCCACAGTAGCCGGTGTATTTGAATTCGCTGACAATGCCCATCATCTTCTTGAGATCAAATTCCCGATCGCCACGGAAGGTGGAGTACGGTGCATTGTCTTTGAAGTCGTAAGTTTTGACGCTGATTGCTTTTGCGAATGGCATCAACTCACGCAGGCCGAGGTAATGATCGTAAACGGTCTTGCTGTCGACCACAAAGTTGCCGAAGTCAGGCAGGGTGCCGCAGCGTGGGTGATCGACGATTCGCATCACGCTGTACAACCAGGCGCCGTTCGAAGACAGCCCGCCGTGGTTTTCCACGATGACGTTGATGCCCATCGTGTCGCCGTATTCAGACAGCTTACGCAGTCCATCAGCGGCCAGCATCATCTGCTCGCCGTAGGATCCCGAGCTGCCTGCATTGACGCGGATTGCGTGACACCCCAGGAACTTGGCGGCATCGACCCATTTCTTGTGATTCTCGACGGTCTGCATCCGCTTCTTCTCGTCTTTATCGCCGAGAGCACCTTCCCCATCGACCATGATCAGGACACTGGTAACGCCATGATCGGCAGCAATTTTCTTCATTTCGCCCAGGTAAGCTTCGTCCTTGGCTTTGTCTTTGAAGAACTGATTGACATATTCGACACCATCAATGCCCAGCTTTTCCTTGGCAATCTTGGCGAACTCCAAGTTGTTGATTTTGCCGCCCTGAATCGCTTTGTGCAGCGACCATTGAGCCAGAGAAATCTTGAATGGCAGCTCTTTTTGGGCCAGTGTCGTCGTGGTATTGGCTGCGTAAAGGCGGGGCGAGAGGCCAGCGGACAACGCCGTCAGACCAGCTCCAGCAGCAGCGATGAACGAGCGTCGATTCAAAGAAAGGGACATGCAGGGTTCCTTGTTGTGGCGGGTAAATCAAGCAGACAAATCAATTTCCGCTCATGAGTATAAGCCTCATGACAGCCGCAAACAAGCACAAGAATCAGCAGAGTAAAGAATGAACCGCAGATGAACACAGATTGACGCAGATCTGTGAGGAATGAAGATCCCTATCTCATCTGTGTGCATCTGCATTGATCTGCGGTTCAAACTCTTACTTCAGGTAAACAGAGCTACCTTCGAGTTTCACATCATTCGCACGAGTCTGAACTCCCTCGGCATCCAAGGCAAACAGCGGGCTGATCTCGACCACGCAGTCGGCGGGAACCGAGACACCGGCCTGCTGAAGCCAAGACCGGTGCAGGTTGATCAGGGCTTCTTTCGAGGTCGCCGGTGAGTCGTTCCCCTCGGCGTTTTTCACCGGGTTGAACTCACGTTTGCGGTCGGCTTCAACGACCAGCGTTTTATGGGCCAGTGGCAGAGCGTCGAAGATGAAACGCTCGAACTTGTACGCGTTTGGAGCTTTCGGCGACTGCACTTCCCCCTCAGCGGACTTGAACGGCACTTTCTTGTGAGCCGTGTGATACGGCAGCTGCGTTTCGCCGAAGGTGATGCGACGCAGGAAATCGACGTTGAAGACGTGGACCGCCATGTTTCCCGC